>JAQCTH010000037.1 GCA_027686065.1 Clostridiaceae bacterium AF10-41 | reverse complement strand
TCTATTTATCGTAGCCTTTATATTCGCAATTTAAATCTATTTATTTTATTTTTTTGATAATAAATATAACAATAATGATAATTTAAAATGAAAAGGTTTATTTAACTTTATAAGTATGATAGTATTTTATTAATTATAAATTAAGGAGGCTTTTAAAATATGGCAAAGCATTTACACATAATGGCTAATGAAGGAGATATAGCAGAAACAGTACTATTACCAGGAGACCCATTAAGAGCTAAGTTTATAGCTGAAAATTATTTGGAAAATCCTGTTTGTTATAATGAAGTTAGAGGAATGTATGGTTATACTGGTACATACAAAGGAAAAAGAATATCTGTACAAGGAACAGGAATGGGCTTACCATCGCATTCTATATATGTAAATGAATTAATTCAATTTTATGGAGTAAAAAGACTTATTAGAATTGGGTCAGCAGGATCAATTAACGAAGATGTTAATGTAAGAGATATAGTATTAGCACAAAGTGCTTCAACAAACTCAGCAATAAATAAAAGAAGATTTCAAGGTATGGACTATGCTCCAACTGCAAACTTTAATCTTTTATTAGAAGCTTATAATAAAGGAAAAGAAAAAGGTTTAAACATTAAGGTTGGTAATGTTTTATCTTCAGATTTATTTTATGATGATACTAACGTAGGAATAAAGCTATGGGCTGATTATGGTTGTTTAGCTGTAGAAATGGAATCAGCAGAACTTTATACACTAGCTGCAAAGTTTGGAGTAGAAGCATTATCTATACTAACAATTTCTGATCATATATTTAAAGGGATAGAAACTAGTCCTGAAGAAAGGCAAAAAAGTTTTACTGATATGATGGAGATAGCCTTAGAATTATCAAAATAATATTTGTATAATAAAGACAGTAGATAAAAATTTCTACTGTCTTTATTGCATTTAAATTATAAATCTATATATTAAAATTAGTAGCAATTCAATAGTTAATATATTTAGTTAAGTAAAATGGTAAAAATAAAAGCATACATATTGTAATTTTGCAAAAAATAATTTAGAAAGAAGGTGTTTAAATTGATTGATATATCATTATTAGGTTGTGGTGGAGGAATGCCTATGCCAAATAGAAATTTATCATCTTTATTTATAAATTATAGAGGAAGAAAAATATTAATAGATTGTGGTGAAGGAACACAAGTTGCAATAAGAAGAATGGGGCTTGGATTTAAGTCAATAGATTTGATTTTTATAACTCACTTTCATGGAGATCATATTGTAGGTCTTCCAGGACTTCTTTCAACCATAGGAAATAGTGGAAGAGAGCATCCTCTAACTATAATTGGACCCATAGGAATTGCTAATGTGGTAAATAGTCTTAGAGTTATTGCTCCTTATTTACCTTATGATTTAAATATAATAGAAAATCCTACGAAATTATATTTTAATGTAAAGAAAGATTTAATTGAATTAGATATAAGCGAAGAAAGTGATTTAATGTTAGAAACTATAGAACTTGAACATTCAGCTGTTTGCCTAGGATATAGTTTTTACTTTAAGAGAAAGAGGAAGTTTGATATAGAAAAAGCTATAAAAATGAATGTACCAAAAATTTTATGGAATAAATTACAAAAGGAAGAAGAAGTGATTTATGAAGGAATTAAATATGATTATACTATGGTTTTAGGAGAAGAAAGAAAAGGAATTAAAGTAAGTTTTATTACAGATACAAGGCCGATAAATAGTATTCCAAGGTTTATAAAAAAAAGTGATTTGTTTATTTGTGAAGGTACTTATGGAGAGGATAAAGATATACAAAAGGCTATAAAAAATAAACATATGACATTTAGAGAAGCAGCGGTTCTAGCAAAAGACGGAGAAGTAAGAGAAATGCTTTTAACTCATTTTAGTCCTTCTATGTTGGATCCTAATGAATATTTACAAAATGCTAATGAGGTTTTTGAAAATATAATAATTGGAGAAGATGAATTAGCAAAAACCTTAAAGTTTACAGATTAAGCTTTAAGGTTTTTATAAGAATTAACTACTAGAAGAAGCTGCTATAGCAGCAGAAGAAGCAGCAGTTGCTGCTGCTATTTGCATTATAAGAACAATATTTAAAGATATGGTATTAGTTGTCTCAATTAATCTTTCTTTAGTTAATGAATCAGTATTTTCTATAAATTCTAATGAGAGCAAAGATGCGATTATCATATTTCTTACAGTTGATCCCAAAGAGAAGCTTCCAAATCCATGTTGCTTTTTTAGATAATTAGTTACTGAATTTAAATTAGTAGCAAATTCCTCATAATCTATATTGGTAAGAGCAGCAACCCCTAAAATTGGAAGAGAATAGCTTTTTAAGGGAACAGAATGTTTTCTTAAAACTTTATCTAACAAAATTACTTTAGTACATTTTTCTTGTGGAAATCCTTCGAAAAGAGATAGTATATGAGATAAAGCCTGAAGATTATTTCCACCATAAAAACCTTTATTTTTTAAAATACTATAACATTCTTCCATGTCTATAAATGTTTGTTCTACGTTATTTGAAGTTGCTGCAATAAGAGCTGCAGCACAAATATCTTCTTGACCAGTTAAAAACAAATGATTTTTTTTCATAGTATCATAAGCTTTTCTAGTATTTACAACTATTAAATCAACATCATTTATATTTCTATAATTATAGATTATTTGAGCTGCTAAAACTAAAAATTGATTATTGAAGAAATGATTTTTTAATTTATTATATATTATTATAATATCATTAAAACTTTCCTCTGGACTACTTTGTAGAGATAAATTAACTGCAGTAGTTAAAAGGTTATTACCTCTAAAATTAGAAAAAATAGAAGAATTGTTTTTGATTATATCTATACAATTATTAATCTTTTCTACATCTGCATTTTTATTTCTTAATGTTAAGTTTAAAGCGTTACATTTTTTAAAAGTACTCATACCAAGAGTTGATTTTACATTATCTAATAACTTACTATTTTTAATAAGCATTTCAATTTTATCATCTACCATAAAGTTTCATCTCCTTAAAATTTATAATAATATTATAGCTATAAATCAAAATTAATTCAATATAAAAAAACTCTTTATAAGATAAAAAATAACTTATAATATCATTTGAATCTATATTAATTTAAATTTGAGTATATTAACATTAGTGATATAATGGTAATATGTAGTAAAATGTGGAGGTTAGATAACATGAAAAAAGGTAATAAAGTTAAAGTGATTGTTTTAATTATGCTTGCAATGCTATTAATGTTGACAAGCTGTAAAGGAAAAGTAGAAGAAACTATAGTAGACGATAAAGAAGCGAAACAAATATCTATATTTGTACCAAATGGGGTTCCAGCTACAGCAATCTCAAGGCTTATAAAAGAAAATATGCAGGTCGATGGTAAATATATTATTAATTATTCTATAGAAAATACATCAGATACATTAGCAACTTCAGTTATGAAAGGAGAACCAGATATAGCTATAGTACCATCTAATCTTGCAGCACAAGCTTATAATAAAGGGCTTGGGTATAAATTAATTGGAACAACAGGATATGGAGCTTTATATGTAATTTCAACTGAAGGCGAAATTGCATTTAATGAGCTTAAAGGAAAAGAAGTTTATAATATAGGAAGCGGATTAACTCCTGATATAGTTTTTAAAACTCTTTTAAAGGAAAGTGGAATACAAGAAAGTGAAGTAACATTAAGTTATGTTGGAGGGCCTACAGAACTTGCACCAGCTATATTAGGTGGAAAAGCTAAATTTGCAGTTGTCCCAGAGCCAGCATTAACAACAATAGTTAGTAAAAATCCTGATGTAAAAATAATAGCTAGCTTAAATGAATTATGGAAAGAAAAATTTAGTGGTGATAAGGGATTCCCACAAGCTAGTATAATTGTTAAAGAAGATATAATAAATAATGATAAAGATTTTCTTGATAAGTTTATAAATAAAGTAAGTGAGTCTATTGAATGGGTAAATGAAAACAACAAAGAAGCTGCACAGTATTCAGTAGAAAATGGATCACAAGTAGATGTGAACATATTAGAAAAATCAATCAAAAATAGTAATATAAGTTTTTCAAAGGCTAAGGATAGTAAAGAAGATTACTTGGACTATTTTAAAGTTTTAGAAAGTGAAAATTCAAAATCAATAGGAGAAAAGGTACCAGATGAAAAATTCTTCTATGAAAGATAAAAAAATAATATTCATATCTCTGCTTATTATAGTTGGGATATGGATATTTTTATCAAATAAAATTAATAATTCTATTTATTTGCCTAAGATAAGTGAAATATCAAGGGAAATGTTAAGTATAGTAAAAGAAAAAAACTTCTTATTAAATATTCTCAATTCCTTATTAAGGTCAGTTATAAGCTTTAGTATAGCTTTAGCAATTTCAATTATGTTAGGAATGTTATCAGGCTTTAATAAATTTATATATAATTTTTTATATCCTATAAATTCAATAATAAAATCAATACCAACAATAGCTTTTATATTAATTGCACTAATTTGGCTAAATAAAAATTATGCAGCTTATTTAATAGGAATTGTTATATCATTTCCAATTTTATATGAAACAACAGTTAATTCAATATTTAATGGAAATAATGATTTAAATGAAATGCTTGAAAGCTTTAAAATTTCTCTTTTAGATAAAATTTTAAATGTTCATATTCAATCAATAATCATTAATATTTCTTCAATAGCAACATCAACATTTTCTTTAGTTTTAAAAGTTGTAATTGCAGGAGAAGTTTATGGACAGCCTACTTATGGTATAGGAAGTGCAATTCAAGGAGAAAAGATAAATTTTAATACAGCAGGAATATTTGGGTGGATAATAATAGTTGCGATTCTTTGCTATATAAGTGATAAATTTATTTTGTATATTACCCATAATTTTATTAAAGGCAGGAGATATATTTGATGCGATTTAACAATATTAATATAAGCTTTGAAGATAAAATATTATATGAAAACTTTTTTATAGAATTTCAAGAAAATACTATAAATTATATAATGGGTGAATCTGGTATAGGAAAAACTACTTTAATAAAATATATAAAAAATGATTTATTTTTGAAAAATGTTGATATTAGTGTTGTTTTTCAAGAAAGTAGATTAATACCTTGGAAGAATATTTATAAGAATTTAGAAATAGTAATAAAAAATAAAGTTAAAAAAGAAGATAGAAAAAGAAGAATTAAAACTATATTACAAAATATGAATTTAATAAATTGTGAAAAGTTATATCCTCATGAGTTAAGTGGTGGAATGAAGCAAAGGGTAAGTATAGCTAGAGCTATACTGTACGATGGAGATATTTTTATTATGGATGAACCCTTTAAGGGATTAGATAAAGAGAATAAAGAAAATATCATTAGATTCATAAAAGGATATATCTATGAAAAAGGTAAAACGGCTATAATAATAAGTCATGATATAGAGGAAGCAAAGGAAATTGCTGATAAAATAATATTACTTAAAAATGAGCCTGTTATTAAAGAAATAATTAAATAGTTAAGTTTAAGCGTAAAATGATTAGAATTTTTATAAAAGAAATACTTAAGAAATATTAAATATAATAAATTTGAATTAATGGAAGTAATAAAGGAAAAAATAATATTTAGGATAAAATTTAATTGATGATATAGTTTACAGAAGGATTATTATAGAAAATCTAGAATATAATAAGTATAAGTTTAAGGATATAATTTAAAATACTTAAAGGATGGAAATTATGCCAAAGGTAATTAATATAATCGGAGAAAAATCAAATGTGGGAAAAACATTTGTAATGGAAGGCTTAATAAGAGAATTAAGAAGTAGAAATTTAAGTGTAGCAACAATTAAACATGATGTTCATGGATTTGATATTGATAAAAAAGGAAAAGATACATATAAACATAGAGAAGCAGGTTCAGAAACTATAATAATATCCTCTAGTTCTAGACTTGCAATAATAAAAGAATTAAAAGAAGAAACTGAAATTTATGATTTAATAAATATAGCTATAGATAAAGATATAATTTTAGTAGAAGGATATAAGAAAAGTAATTTAAGAAAGATAGAAGTATATAGAAATGGTGTTAGTAGTAAAATAATAACGCCTAAGAACAATCTTATAGCAATAGCAAGCGATATAAACTTAAGATTAGATAATATTTTAGTTATAGACAAAAATGATTTTAAAAAACTTGCTAATTTAATAGAGAAAGAAGAAGATTTTAAACTTGAAAATTATCAATAATATTTTCTAGAGCATAGTATTACCTAAGGATACAGTCTATGGATTCTATGCCTGAATTATAAATTCACAGGGTGTTTATTTGAAAAAATAGCATCTCCACGATTTGGGAAGGAAAATAAGTTGATTTAAATATATAATTACTTATAAAATATGAGTTTTAAAATAATATTAATATTATTTTAAGATTTATGGATTAAGTAGATTTTAGCACTATAAAAGGTGTTTATTTATATTTAAATTAAAAGCTTATTACTCACCAAATCATGAGTAATAAGCTTTTTTGTATAGAAAATACAAACCAATATTATCTTAAAAGATAATTATATGAATTTTTAAAGGAGGAAGAAAGTGAGATCCTTTATATCATTAAATGAGGCACTGGAAATATTAAATGAAAATGTAGATAATTTAGACATTGAAGAATTAGGTTTAATTAATGGATTAAATAGAATAGTATCTGAAGATATATATGCACAAATAAATAATCCACCTTTTAATAAATCTGCTATGGATGGATATGCATTTATTTGTAATAATAAAGATTTAATTAATAAAAAATTAAAGATAATAGATAAGGTTTATGCAGGAGGAGTCTGTAATAATATTGTAAGTGAAGAAACAGCAATTAAAATAATGACAGGAGCACCAATTCCGAAGGGAGCAAATGCTGTTATAAAACAAGAAGATGTAGTTATAGAAGAAGATTATATTGTTTTAAGAAAAAATATAAATGAAAATGAGAATATTTGCATAAAGGGAGAAGATATATTACAAGGAAGTTTACTTGTAAAGTCAAATAAAAAAATTAATTATGCTGACATTGGAATTTTAGCTAGTTCAGGAATAAATAAAATAAAAGTATATAGAAAACCTAAAGTGGCATTTATAAGTACTGGTGATGAAGTTATTGATATTGGCCTTGATCTAACAGAGGGGAAAATTTATAACAGTAATAAATATTCTATATTATCTAGATTAGGTGAACTTGGATATGATGTTAAATATATTAGTCATATAAATGATGATTCTAAGGAAATAGGTAATTGTATTGAAGAATTGTCTAAGAAGGTAGATTTAATAATTACAACTGGAGGAGTTTCGGTAGGAGAAAAGGATTTACTTAAAGAAGCCATAGATATAACAAGTGGGAAAAAGCTTTTTTGGAAAATTAATATCAAACCAGGTTCAGCAGTTTTATGTAGTAAGATAAATAAGTCAATTATACTAAGTTTATCAGGCAATCCAACAGCGGCACTAACAACTTTCGAACTATTAGTTAAGCCAACTCTTGAAAAATTATCTGGATATAAAGAAATCAAAATAAATAGAGAAAAAGCAATATTATTACAAGACATCAAAAAGAAAAGTCCTCAAAGAAGATTCATAAGAGGATATGCAGAAATTGATAATTATAGACAATATGTATATATAACACAAACTAAATCAGGAAATGGAATACTTAGTTCTGCAATAAATTCAAATTGTATAATTGAAATAGAAGTTAACAATTATGGTAAAAGTAAAGGTGATTTAGTAGATATTATAAAACTTTAGGAGAAAAGATGATAAATAAAACATTAGCCATTTTAGCAGGTGGAAAAAGCAGTAGGATGAATTATAATAACAAAGCATTATTACTTTTTAAAGAAAAAACATTTATAGAAAATATAATATATCAAGGAAAGGATTTTGATGAAGTAATAATTATATCTAATAATAAAGAAGATTATACACAGTTTGGTTTGAAAGTTTTTAATGATATATATTTAGGAAATGGTCCTTTATCTGGAATACATTCAGCACTTAAAAATTCGAGAAATGAGAATGTTTTTTGTATTGCTTGTGACATGCCTTTAATTACAAAAGATATCTTAAAGTTTATAAGTGATATAAATGAAGAATATGAAGTTTTAGTACCTAAAATAAATGAAAAACTTCAACCATTATGTGCCATATATTCTAAAGAACTAATTCCTAGAGTTGAAGAAGCTTTACTAAATAATGAAAATAAATTAAAAAAGTTTATAATGTCAACAAAATATAAAGTGTTAGAAGATAAAAAATATAAAGTGCTAAGTGAAAAAGAGTTTTCAAACATAAATACAATTAATGAATATAATGACTTGGAGGAAATTTAATGTACACTGTTGGAATAATAACAAGTAGTGATAAAGGGTATATAGGAGAGAGGGAAGACAAAAGTGGAGCAGTTATTAAAGAAATAGTAGAAAATGCAGGTTTCAAAGTAGAAAAAATGATAATTGTACCTGATGAAAATGAGATATTAAAAAAAGAATTTATATATATGAGTGATGAACTAAAGGTTAATTTAATATTAAGTACAGGTGGTACTGGATTCTCCAAAAGAGACATAACTCCAGAGGCAACCAAAGAAATAATTGATAGAGAAGCACCAGGAATTTGTGAAGCTATAAGAATGTATAGTCTTCAAATAACTAAAAGAGCAATGCTTTCAAGAGCAGTATCAGGTATAAGAAAAGATACATTAATAGTAAATTTGCCAGGAAGTCCAAAAGCATGTAAAGAAGCTTTAGATTTTATATTAGATGAGTTAAAGCATGGGATTGATATTTTGATTGGGGAATCAAAGGAATGTGCGAGAAAGTAAACATAATTATATCTAAAGAAATTATTAGAAATATTATTAATTTTATAGGAGATTAAGTAAAATGAAAATGATAAGTGTATATGATTCTGTTGGGTGTATATTATCTCATGATGTTACTCAAATAATACCAGGAGAATTCAAAGGAAGACTTTTTAAAAAGGGTCATGTTATAAAAGAGGAAGATATTGAAAAATTATTATCCATAGGCAAAGAGCATATTTATGTATGGGAACCTAGTGAAGGAGAATTACATGAAAATGATGCTGCAATTAGGATCTCAAACCTTGTACTTGGAGAGGGTGGCTGTAAATCAAAAGAAATCAAAGAAGGAAAAGTGGACTTTTTTGCAGATATAGATGGAGTTTTAAAAATAAATAAAGATGAATTACTTAAAATTAATAGTCTTGGAGAAATAATAGTATCAACACTACATAATAATACTCCAATAAAAAAAGGCGAGAAAATAGGTGCAACAAGAGTTATTCCGTTAATAATTGATGAAGATAAAATAATTAATGCAGAAAAATTAATAAAAAATAAAATTATTTATGTGGAAAAAATAAAGCCCAAGAAATGTTTACTTATAACAACAGGTACCGAAGTCTATAATGGAAGAATAAAAGATGCCTTTTTACCAGTTATAAAATCAAAGCTTGGATATTATGGAAGTGAAGTAATAAAGCAAGTTATTTTACCAGATTCTAAAGAAAAAATAATAGAAGAAATAAAAAATGGATTAAGTGAAAATGTAGATATGATTGTATGCACAGGGGGAATGTCAGTAGACCCAGATGACGTAACACCAACTGCTATAAAAGAATGTGGCGGAGAACTTGTTACTTATGGATCACCAGTATTACCAGGAGCTATGTTCTTATTAGCTTATTATAAAGATACACCTATACTTGGAGTGCCAAGTTGCGCAATGTATTCAAAAAGAACAGTATTAGATTTAGTACTACCAAGAGTACTATCAGATGAAAAATTAACTTTAGAGGATATAGCAGCTTATGGACATGGAGGATTGTGCTTAGATTGTAAGGTTTGTACTTTCCCACATTGTTCTTTTGGAAAGTAGGAGGATATAATGAATAGTAAATTTACTCATTTCGATAATAGTGGAAACGCAAAGATGGTAGATGTATCAGAAAAGAAGGAAACTGAAAGAGTTGCAATTGCAATTTCTAAAATAAAAGTAAGTGAAGAAACGTTAGAACTTATAAAAAAAGGGGAAATAGGCAAAGGAGATGTTTTAGGAGTGGCTAGAGTTGCAGGAATAATGGCTAGTAAGCAAACATCTAATTTAATACCTATGTGTCACCCTTTAATGATATCGAGTTGTAATATAGATTTTGAAATAAATGATGAGGATAGTAGCATTAAAATTAAAGCAACTGTAAAAATAGTAGATAAAACAGGAGTTGAAATGGAGGCTTTAACTGCAGCTACAATTTCAGCATTAACAATATATGATATGTGTAAAGCTGTAGATAAAAGAATGGTTATAGAGTACACTCATTTACTAAAAAAAACAGGGGGTAAGAGTGGAGAGTTTAATTTTTATGATAGCTCTTTAAAATAATATGAAAGATAAATATGGCAGAGAAATAGACTATTTAAGAATTTCATTAACTGACAACTGTAATTTAAGATGCATATATTGTATGGAAGAAAAAGATAATACTTTTCTTAAAAATGAAGATAAATTAACTAATGATGAAATATATAAAATAGTATGTGAAAGTGCGAAATTTGGAATTAAGAAAGTAAGATTTACTGGTGGAGAGCCTTTAGTTAGAAAAGATATAGTAGGTCTTATACAAAATATAAACACTATACCAGGAATAGGAGAAATATATTTAACTACAAATGGGATATTACTAGAGGAAAATGTAGAAATTCTTGCAAAATCAGGATTAAAAGGTGTTAATATAAGTTTAGATTCCTTAAAGAAAGAAAGCTTTAAAAGATTAACTAGATTAGGAGATTTGAAAAAGGTACTATCAGCAATAGATAAATGTATATCACTTGGAATTAAAGTAAAATTAAATACTGTTATGATAAAAGGAATTAATGACAAGGAGATAATAGATTTTGTTAATTTAACTTTAAAGAAGCCAATAGATGTAAGGTTTATAGAACTTATGCCAATTGGAGTAGGAGGCCACTATAAAGGAATTAATAATGAAGATATTATAGAAGTTATTAAAAATAATTATAAGAAATTTGAAGAAGTTAAAAGAAATAAAAGTGGTGGTCCAGCAACTTATATAAAATTAAATGGTGCTAAAGGTAAAATTGGATTTATAAGTGCAATAAGTAATTGTTTTTGCGAAGAGTGTAATAGAATTAGATTAACGCCAGAAGGATTTTTGAAACAATGTTTACATTTTAATTATGGTATCGATTTAAAGAAATTAATTAGAAGTGGAGTTTCTGATAAAGATTTGTCACTTGCAATACAAAATGGAATTTTCAATAAACCAGAAAAACATTTATTTATGCAGAAAAGTAAAGATAAAGAATTAAAATTTATGAATCAAATTGGAGGATAGAAATATGAGCAAGGTTTTAGCTATATGTACAAGTAAACATAAAGGAACATTAAAAAATGAAGTGGAAGAGGCAAACTTTATAGAAGAATTCGGTATAGAAGGTGATGCTCATGCAGGTAAATGGCATAGGCAAGTAAGTTTATTAGCCTTTGAAAAGATTGATGAATTTAGAAATAAAGGTGGAGACGTAGATTTTGGTGCATTTGGAGAAAATTTGGTAATAGATGAAATTGAGTTAAATAAACTTCCAATTGGACAAAGATTAACAGTAGGAGAAGTACTTTTAGAAGTGACTCAAATTGGTAAGGAATGTCATGATAAATGCGCTATATATTATCAAGTTGGAGAATGTATAATGCCGAAAAATGGTATATTTACTAGGGTATTACGGGGTGGAAAGGTAAGCGTTGGAGATGAATGCAATTTAATAAATATGGAGAAGAAAGTATTTTCATTGTAATGAAAACATCTTAGCATTTAGTTATGAAATAATTGAATGCTAAGATGTTTTTTTGTTTTTTATAATATCTTCATTTTAGATAAACTATGAATTTTTATTAAATGAATACAAGAAGTAAATATTAGAAATAATATCTATAAAACGGATAGATTTAAAGGAGAAATTATATGAGAATTGTTAGATCTACTTGCAATTATTGTTCTATAGCATGCAATTTTGATTTCCATGTTACTGAAAATGACTTTATAGAAAGGGTAGTGCCAGCAAAGGATTATCCTGTGAATAAAGGGTTTTGTTGTATTAAAGGTCTTAATTTAGACAAACAAAATACTATTTATGAGAATCCAGTACTGCCACTTTTAAAAAATAATAAAGGGCAATTTGAACATATATCTTGGGATGAAGCATTTAGTTTATTTGCGCACAAGATTAAAGATGTACAAAAGCAGTATGGAAAAGAAAGCTTTGCCTTTTTAAGTACAGGACAGTTATGTACTGAAGAAATGGCACTAGCTGGACATATAGGAAGAAATTTTTTAGGTGGCAATGGAGATGGAAACACTAGATTGTGCATGGCGACTGCCGTTGTAGCATATAAACAAAGTTTTGGCTTTGATTCACCACCATATACCTTTGAGGATTTAAAACTGTCAGATGTAGCAATATTTATTGGTTGTAATCCGGTGGTAGCTCATCCAATTCTTTGGAGAAGACTTGTTGATGGCAGAGGGGAAAATTCAAAACTTATAGTAATTGATCCAAGAAAAAGTGAGACAGTTAGTAATGCAGATATTTGGATTGATTTGAAACCAAAAAGTGATTTGAGACTTTTATATACACTAGCAAATGTATTAATTGAAAAAGAATGGATAGATAAAGAATTTATAAAAAATAGCACTGAGGACTTTGAAGGCTTTAAAACCCATGTTAAAAAATATGATATAAATGATATTGAAGAACATACAGGAATATCCAAAGGAAGAATATTAGATCTTGCCAAAATAATTCATGAAGGGAAAAGAGTATCATTTTGGTGGACTATGGGAGTAAATCAAGGATATCAAGCAGTTAGAACTGCACAAGCTATAATAAATTTGGCACTTATGACTGGAAATATAGGAAAACCTGGAACAGGAGCAAATTCAATAACAGGGCAATGCAATGCTATGGGGTCAAGATTGTTTAGTAATACAACAGGACTTTATGGAGGTGGAGAATACAGTAATGAGGATAGAAGGAAAGTTGTAGCAGAAGCTTTAGATATCGATGAAGACATGTTACCCAAAAAGTCAAGTATTCCATATGATCAAATAATCGAAGGCATTAATAAAGGAGAAATAAAAGCTCTTTGGGTGATAGCTACAAACCCAGCAGCATCTTTTATAAATAATTTAGAATTCAAGAAAGCTGCTGAAAAATTAGAATTCTTAGCTCTTCAAGATATTTATAGTGATACAGAAACTGCTAAATATGCAGATATCATACTTCCATCAACAAATGGGTTAAAAAAGGAAGGTGTTCTCATAAATACAGAAAGAAGAATATCTAAAATTCAACCAGTAATTCTTAAAAAGGAAAATGAATTATCAGATTATGATATAATGCTAGGAATTGGTGAAGCTCTTGGGATGGGAAAACTTTTGGATAAATGGAGAACTCCAAAGGATGCTTTTGAAACTATAAGAGAATGTACTAAGAATATGCCTTGTGATATTACAGGTGTAGAATATGATGATTTAATAGTATCTCAAGGAATACAATGGCCATTTAGAAAAGGAGATAAATTAGATAGTAAAGAAAGAAGACTCTTTGAAGATAAAAAGTTTTATACTCCTAGTAAAAAAGCTAAATTTATTTATGAGGATATAAGTGAAATGCCATATGAGCAAAATAAGGAATATCCCTATATTTTAAGTACAGGAAGGGCTACTGCAGGTCAATGGCATACACAAACAAGAACAAGAGAAATTCCAACGGTAGAAGCAATAATTGTTAAAGAAGGATATATAAATATTAATACAGATACTGCAGAGACCCTTGGAATTAGAGAGAATGAAAAAGTTAAGGTAACTGCACCTAATGGATTAAGTAATAATTTTCTAGTTAAGTTAACTAGAACTGTAAAGAAAGATCATGTTTTTGTACCAATGCATTATATAGAATAAAACTCTGTATTACCGTCAGTATTTGATACTTATTCAAGAGAGCCTAATTATAAGTATGTACCAGTAAAAATAGAAAAAATAAATTAGGAGATTAATATGAAAAGAATAAAAATAAATAGAAAAAGATGTATAGGATGCTTAACTTGTGTTACGGCCTGTACAGTAGCTCACGGATCAAGAGATACTAGAGGTAGAATAGTTATTGATAGTGAAGGAAAGTATGCGCCTATATACTGTAGACATTGTACTAGACCGGAATGTGTATATTCATGTCCTACTGGAGCCATGAGAAGAGATGATGAAAGTGGCTATGTAATTTATGATAAAAGTCGTTGTGCAAGTTGCTTTATGTGTATAATGGCTTGTCCTTATGGAGTGTTAAAAATGGATTATCAGACTAACAGAGAAGTTATGAAGTGTGATATGTGCTTATCTACTGAAAGTCAATATCCACAATGTGTAGCTAAATGTCCTATGGGAGCATTAGTATTAGAGGAGGTATATAAATAATGGTATATGTTGTAGTTGGTGCATCAGCATCAGGAATTAATGCAGCAAGAACAATTAGAGAACATGATAAAGATGCAGAAGTTATTTTAGTATCTAAAGACGAGAGTGTTTATTCAAGATGTATACTTCATCATTTTTTAGATGGAAGAAGAGATATTAAAGCTTTAGATTTTTCTCCAGACAATTTTTTTGAGACATATAAAATAAAATGGCTAAAAGGAATTGAAGTTATTGGTATAGATAATAAAAGAAAGATTTTAAATCTATCTAATAGTAAAGATTTGAAGTATGATAAAGTGCTTCTTGCTTCAGGATCATCATCTTTTTTACCTCCAATAGAAAATTTGCGAACAGCAAATAATATAATAGGCTTTAGAAATTTAGATGATGCTATAAAGATTAAAGAAATTGGGAAGAAAGTTAAAAATGTTGCTATTTTAGGCGCAGGCTTAGTAGGTGTTGATGTTTTAGCAGGACTCTTAGATTATGATATAAATATGACTTTAATTGAAATGGGAGATAGAATTCTTCCTCTTCAATTAGATGAATATGCTGCAAAAGCATATGAAGAAAGATTAAGAAAAGAAGGAGTTAGTTTTAAATTTAGTGTTAGAGCAGAAAAAATAATTATAGACAACGATAATAATCCAGTTGCTATAAAGCTTAATACAGGAGAGGAAATCCCTTGTGAATTAATAATAGCTTGTACTGGAGTTAGATCAAATATAGGGTTTTTAAAAGATAGTGAGGTTGAATGTGATAAATTTGGTCTTATAATAAATGCAAAAGGAGAAACAAATGTTAGAGATATTTATGGAGCTGGAGATATAACAGGAAGAAATCCTATTTGGCCAACGGCCGTTAAAGAAGGAATAATAGCAGCAAATAATATGGTTGGAAAAGAAACCTTTATGGAAGATTACTTTGGTAGTAAAAATACAATGAATTTTTGTGGTTTGGCTACTATGTCATTAGGTATAGTTACAAAGCCTGACGATAGTTACGAAGAAATAGTAGATATTGATGGTAAGGATTATAGAAAAATCATTTATAGAGATGGAGCAATTTATGGAGCTATAGTTCAAGGAGATTTATCTTATGTAGGAGTACTAACACAGCTTATAAAACAAAAAATAAATGTTGATAGAGTTAAAAAACCTTTATTTGACATTGATTATTCTGACTTCTTTAATGAAACAAAAAATTTAGAATTTATATATTAGGTTAAAAGAGAAATCAATAATTATAATAATATAATAGCCTATAAATATTTTATAACTATATAAGGAAAGATTAATTAGTTTTATTAAAACTTGATTATTATCAATGCTTAATAAATAACTAGGAGGAAATATGAAAGAAAATTTAATTTTGAAAAAAATTGAGAATTTACATATTGCAGTAGTGCCAGCTATGGTAGGTGCAGCTACATTATCTAATATCTATTATTTATTAGGATACATATGGATAAGGCATTTAACTATGTGGATTGCAACAGTCATTTTATTAACTTATATAGTTAAAATTTTATTATTTTACCCTACTTGCAAAAAAGAGTATTTTAGTACAGTTCCATCGAGCCTTTATGCAGGAATAACTATGATAACTATGATTCTAGGCTCATATTATTTTGATTATAATAATAAATTTGGGAAAAGTTTATGGAGCTTGGGGGTAGGCGTACATGCAGTGCATATACTGGTATTTACATATAATAATGTAATAAAGGGATTAAATAAAGATACCTTTCTTCCAAGTTGGTATGTAACATATAATGGAATAATGGTTTCAGTAGTTGTAGGAGCAGCTATGAAAGAACCTTTAATAAATAGAGTAGTTTTATACTATGGTATTGTGGCTCTTCTAATTATATTACCATTTATGATTTTAAGACTAATAAAAATTCCTATAAAGGATGCAGTATTTCATACCCAAGCTATTTTGCTTGCACCTTCAAGCCTTTGTGTGGTTTGTTATATAAACATTGAAGATAATGTTAATAATATAGTATTATATTTATTATATCTTTTAGTTTTTTGTACACTTTTATTCGTATTGGTGAAGCTTCCTAAATTTTTCTCTTATAAATTTACACCATCTTTTTCAGCGTTAACTTTCCCTATGGCAATAGCAACATTAGCTTCAATAAAAATGTCATCATTTTTAAATTATAAAGGGTATAAATTATTAAGTAATATATTAAAAGAAATATCAGGAATACAAATATATGTTACAACAGGTATAATAGTATTTGTACTATTCAATTTTTTTATGATATTTCTAAAAGACATTAAGAGAAAATAAGATTAGTTCTAATAGAATATATACAATAATAATGATATAAATTTTTTTCTTAAAATTTATAAAAAGGTATTCACAAATGGTAAAAAAAAGAGTAATATATAAGTATAAATAAACATATCGGAATAGTAGGATATAAAGGAGAGATAAAAATGAAAATAGCAAAAAGTTTAGTAGAGTTAATAGGAAATACACCTTTATTAGAATTATCTAATTACAATTCAGAAAAGGGTCTTTTAGCAACAGTAATTGCAAAGTTAGAATATTTTAATCCAGGTGGTAGTGTAAAAGATAGAATTGGATATGGAATGATAGTAGATGCAGAGAAAAGTGGAATTTTAAATAAAGATTCAGTAATAATAGAACCAACAAGTGGAAATACAGGTATAGCATTAGCTTTTGTTTCAGCGGCAAAGGGATATAGACTTATTTTAACAATGCCAGAAACTATGAGTTTAGAAAGAAGAAATCTTTTAAAAGCTTTAGGAGCAGAATTAGTGCTTACACCAGGAACAGAAGGTATGAAGGGTGCGATAGCTAAAGCAAATGAACTAAAGGATACAATTGAAAATTCAGTAATTTTACAACAATTTGAAAATCCATCTAATCCAGAAATTCATAGAAATACAACTGCAGAAGAAATCTGGAGAGATACGGATGGAAAAGTTGATATATTTGTAGGTGGAGTTGGTACAGGTGGTACTATTACAGGAGTTGGAGAAGTTTTAAAAGCTAAAAATCCTAATGTTAAGATAGTTGCAGTTGAACCAAAAAATTCTCCAGTTATCTCTGGTGGAAATCCAGGACCTCATAAAATTCAAGGCATAGGAGCAGGATTTATACCTAAAAATTTAAATGTTTCAATTATAGATGAGGTTATTACTGTTGACAATGAAGATGCATTTAATGCTTCAAAAGATCTTTCAAGAACAGAAGGGTTATTAGTAGGTATATCAGCAGGAGCAGCAATAGTTGCAGCACAAGAGTTAGCAAAAAGGGAAGAGAATAAAGGAAAGAATATCGTAGTACTTTTACCAGATACAGGTGAAAGATATCTTTCAACAGATTTATATAAATAATTTGAAATAAAGTCATTGCTATTTGTAGTAATGACTTTTATTATTAATGTATAAGGTATATAAGTTAAAATAAATATTAAATACTCAAATAGATAACTTTAAACTTATGTAATATAAAAATATAGATTATTAATTGAAAAATATATATAATAGAGGTTAATTAGATATTTAATTTTTATAATGATAGTAGAATAAAAGGAAAAAAGGTGATTATGTGAAAATTTCGACTAAAGGAAGATATGGCTTAAGAGCCTTAGTAGACTTAGCTATAAATATGGAATCTGAAAATGTAAGTATAAAAACAATATCAGAAAGACAGAATATATCAGAAAGATATTTGGAGCAAATATTTTCTTTGCTAAGAAAAGGTGGAATTATAGTAGGAAGAAAAGGGGCTCAAGGAGGATATTCTTTAAGTAAAAATATAAGTGAATTATCTATAAGTGAGATATTAAAAGTATTAGAAGGTGAAAATATTTTTATAGATATAAATGATGATGAAGAAAATGAAATAGAAGATTTTATAAACAAGAATTTATGGAGAGAAATTAATGATAAGATAAATAGCTATTTTTCAGCTATAACATTAGAAGATTTAGTTAATGATTATAAAAAATCAAAAGATACAATAATATATTATATATAAAAAGAAGTGGAAATTGCCACTTCTTTTTATATTATCTAATATAAGGATATAATAAAAATATTTATATGATAACATAGAATGATATCTTTTAAATTTAAAAAAATTATATAGAAATTAATTAATATTTTAATTAAAAATAAATGTAAAATTTAAAATAATGATAATTACCCTATAAGGTATAAGCGATGAGGTATATTGTGATAAAGTAGCTAAAATGCTATAATGTAATTGATTTCAAAGAGAGGTGGATGGTGATTCCTATGTATAAAAAAAATCTAAAAAATTTATCAAAGTTCATAACTGTTTGTAGTACTAGTCTGATAGTTTCTATTATTTTAGGGCAACTTATTTCTAGTTTTAATGGATATCATTTTAGAGATGTAATTTTTGTAGAAGGAATACTCGTATTAATGGTAGGTATATTTTCGTCTATAGGGGGAAATCCTATGAGCTTATCTCTTCAAGATTTTGGACAAATAAATCCACAATGGTTAGCAAATGTTAGTTTAGAAACAAATGAAATTGATAGAAAAAGAATAGTTGATTCATGTAAAGTAATGATAAATGTAGATATAATCAATTTGTCATTAATGATAGGTGGATTTATAGTTTTAATAATAAGCCGTATATTATAAAATATTAAAAATTTAAGGAGTTGTCGTAAGACAACTCCTTAAATTTTTAAGTGCAAAGCTATATGTTTTTAAATAGCATCTTTTTATACTAATTTCTTATATTCCTCTAATGCTTTAGAAAGTTGATCAGGGCAAGATGTGCCTTTAGTTCCACATTCGATTCCCTTTAACTTATTTATTGCTTCATCAATATTCATTCCATTAACTAGAGTTGACAGGGCAATAAGATTTCCAGCACAGCCTCTAACAAAATTTACATTTTTAATAATACTATTTTCTACATCTATATGTATTTCAGTAGCACAAACCCCATTAGTTTTATAAACAAACATAATAAATACCTCCTAAATTATATACAATACTCATTATATATGCATATTAAATATAAATGAAGAGAAAATGTGGAAATTTGATATAAAAGATAAAAAAATGTCCCATTTTTAACTAAAATCCATATATTATAATGTACATATCGTTATGCAATATAGTATGGACTAATTTTATCTTAGTAACTATTTTCTATTTGAGGGAGGTGCTATATGAATTCTTTGATTGTTTGTAATACAGGTAGTGATTCCATAAATAAGATATCACTAGAAAAATTATTAAGTGAGAAAAAAGTGATAAATGAGGAAGTGTTTTTAGAACTTGGAGAAAGACCGCTAGGACCAAGCAGCATCTGTTTAGAAAAAGACATAGCTTATACGACTAATAGTTATAGCAATTCTATATCAATAATAAATCTTAATATATTAAAGGAAGAAAGTAGTATATATGTAGGAGCACATCCAAATGATTTAGTTAACTATGATAATTATTTATATATATCATGTTCTGAGTCCAATACTATTGTTCTTTATGATTTAAAAGAAAGAAAGGTAGTACTAGATATAGGAGTAAATAATTGGCCTAATAATATAGAAAAATGTAAAGAACAAGGATTAATATTCGTATCTAATTTTCAGAGCAATAATGTATCAGTTATTGATGTAAATACTAATAAGGTTATTAAAAATATAAAAACATTAGAATATCCAACAAAAGTAAAAATCTCTAATGATAAAACTTTATTATATGTTTGCGAAAGCTATATTGGAGATGATAAAGACGGATATATTGAGATATTCAACTTATTTAATTTAGAATCTGTATACAAAATAAAAGTTGGAAAAGTACCTATGGATATTTTAGAAGATAATAAAAATATTTATGTTTGTAATTTTGCTGATGGAAGTATTAGCATAATAGATAAAAAGAATTATAAAAGACAGAGAAAAATTAATTTAGGCGGTATGCCTAAATCAATAATCACATATAGAGGGATAGCATTTGTATCTGATTATTTAAAAGGGAGAATTATGAGCGTTGACTTAAATAAAAATGAAATAAAAGTCATAACAGTAGGAAAAGAGCCTAATGCTATGACTTTATATTAGTTTTCATCATCAAATAATGAATTCATAATTTTAGTATAAATTTCAGAAGGATTGTTTTTCCAACGATTGCATAAAGATAGTGCTTGCTTCTTAGAAGGAACTGATACCTTAAGAGAAATTAAAAGGTTTTTATTTTCAGAAGCTTGTAAGTCTACTATAAATCCATTATCCTTACCTAAAGTATAATCGCTATGAATAGTTAATTCCTTTTTTATAGAATCAAGCATTGTAAGGAGATAATCATCGATTATCTTCTTTTTTATTGTTGAAATTCTATCGGAAAAAAAGGATAATACATTTGCTCCTTTTTCAGTTATACAGATTAAATTTCTATCATTTACTACTTCATATTTTAAAAAGTCTGATGAAACAAGTTCACTAATATATTGTTGAAGTGTAAAATAGTTTATAAAGTTATTTTCTAGTATAATTTCGGTTAGCTGAGTATTAGTGATAGGGGATTTTAAAGATTCCATCACATATAAAACTAATAATTTATTTTCTGCTAATTCAGCTGAATTTTCGTACATATTAAACCTCCTTTTTAGAAAGTATAAATTAATTATATCATAAATTTTACTAAGTTTATATTATAGTAATTAATATTATTTATAAAGAATATAAATAAATGATAGCAATTTAAAGGAGTTTCTTGTGAAAAGAAGATATAGAGTTTTAATTAGCTTATCACTATTAGTAATTACTATAGTTGTCTCTATTTTATTTGAGGGTGAACTAAAATATGTTTTTTCAAGTACTTTTAATGAAGGGCCTATCTATAGGGTAAATAAAGATGAGAAAGTAATATCATTAAGTTTTGATATAAATTGGGCTGAGAAAGATGAATTTTATAACATATTAGAGGTACTAGATAAATACAATGTAAAGGCAACCTTTTTTATTATGGGAGGTTGGGTAAATTATAGTGAAGAAAATAGAGAAAAGCTTATTAAGATAAAGGAAGGAGGCCACGAGATAGGAAACCATAGCTATATACATCCTATGTTCACTAAAATTGATGAAAATAGGATGAAGGAAGAACTACAAAAAACAGATAAAATAATAGAAGAAACAGTTGGAGTTAAGCCTAAATTATTTAGATTTCCTAGTGGAGAGTATAATAAAAAAGCTTTTGATTATGTAAATAGTCAAGGTTATAAATGCATTCAATGGGATGTTGATTCTGTTGATTGGAAGGAAAAGGGTGCTGATGAAGAGTATAATAGAGTTGTTAAAAAGGTAGTCCCAGGATCAATTTTACTTTTCCATAACAATGCAAAATATACGCCAGGAAATTTAGATAGAATAATAAAAATGCTTCAAGATAGTGGGTATTCTCTTATGACAGTTGGGGATATGATATATTATGAAAATTACTATGTTGATGATAAAGGCGAGCAAATAAAAAAATAAAATAAAAAATATTGAAAAATGATGATATAATGTATTATAATGGAAATATATCCAGTGGGGTTACAAAAATTACAATCGATTAAATTTATTACTAAGGGAGAGAGGGGTTAGTGATGGACAACTTGATGTTAAATAATAAGATTTATTTAGAGGGAAAAGTAATATCAGAATTAGAATTTAGCCATGAAATGTATGGGGAAGGGTTTTATACGTTTTCAATGGAGGTTACGAGACTTAGTGATTCAGTTGATGTTTTAAACATAACAGTATCAGAAAGATTAATAGCTAATATGGACTTATCTATTGATAAGGAAATAATAGTGGATGGTCAATTAAGATCATATAATAAGTTTGTTGATGGAGCTAATAAACTCATATTAACTGTGTTCGCAAGAAATATTGAACCTTGTATTGAAAGAAGTAAAAATCCAAATGAAATATTCTTAGATGGATATATATGCAAAGAACCTGTTTATAGGACAACTCCCTTTGGGAGAGAAATCGCAGATGTACTACTAGCAGTAAATAGAGCATATAATAAATCAGATTATATTCCTACAATAGCATGGGGAAGAAACTCAAGATTCTGTCAAACTTTAGAGGTTGGAGACAATATTAGAGTTTGGGGAAGATTACAAAGTAGAGAATATCAAAAGAAGGTTAATGACACAGATGTAATCAAAAAGATAGCATATGAAGTTTCTGTATCAAAGATGGAGAAGGTTCAAAATGATAATTTAGATTCAGAGCATGAAGTTACTGAACAAGAAGTAATGTAGTATAAAATAAAGGTGAAAAGTTAGACTTTTCACCTTTTATTATGTATTAATTATTTTCTTAAATCATCTAAAATTTTAACTTTATCCTTTGTCTGATCATCAACAATTTTAATTATTTTAGCTGGGCTACCAGCCACAACTACTCCAGAAGGAACATCTTTGACAACAACAGATCCAGCAGCAATAACTGCCCCATCACATACTTTAACGCCTTCTAATATAACAGAGTTTGCACCTATTAGTACATTATCACCAATTTCGCAAGGAGACTTGCTTGGTGGTTCTAAAACTCCTGCAACAACAGCGCCAGCTCCAAGGTGAACGTTTTTACCAAGTTTTCCTCTAGCACCAACTACCGCATTCATATCTACCATAGTACCTTCGCCAATTTCTGCACCAATATTTATTACGGCGCCCATCATAATAACAGCATTTTTATCAATCTTTACCCTGTCCCTTATTATTGCACCAGGTTCTATTCTAGCATCTATATCTACAAGATCTAACATAGGAATAGCAGAATTTCTTCTATCATTTTCAATTCTATAATAATTAATAAAGTTTTTATTATTATTAATAAATTCACTTACTATATTATGTTCTCCAAAGAGAATATAAAAGTTATCATTTCCATACCATTCTATATCTTGTATATTAGTATTGCTTAAATCTCCATTAACATATGCCTTAACAGGTGTTGTTTTTTTTGAATCCTTTATAAATTTTGCAATTTCATAAGGATCTGTTAACTCATTATAATTCATATTATACCCTCCTATACTATAAAGTTAGAATGAAAAAATTATATCAATATATTTCATGTATATCAATAGAAAGTAAGTAAAAAGTGTTAAAATATATTATATTTACAATGTAGGGATACATAATGTACAATTTATAAAAAGGAGTTGATAAAATGAAACTTGAAAAAGGTCTTGTTCAAGTCTACACAGGTGATGGTAAAGGAAAAACTACTGCTGCAATAGGGCAAGGTATGAGAGCTTATGGGAATGGATTAAAGATATATATGGTTCAATTTTTAAAAGGTGGGCCAACAGGCGAATTAAAAACCATTGATGAACTTAATGATAACTTTAAAATATTTAGATTTGAAAAGCCAAGAGATTTTGTTTGGAATTTAAATGAAGAAGAAAAGGAAGAATTGAAAAGAGAAATTAAAGAGGGATATAAATTTGTTTTAAATACTATAAAAGAAAATAAATGTGATGTTTTAATAATAGATGAGATAATGGGAGTCTTATATAACAAATTTTTAACAGAAGAAGAAGTTATATATATTATTGATAATAAGCCAGGAACTATGGAACTTATATTAACAGGAAGAAATGTACCAGAAGCAATTTTAAAAAAGAGTGATTTAGTTACAGAAATGAGATATATTAAACATTATTTTGAAAAAGGTGTTGGGGCAAGAAAAGGAATTGAGTACTAGATTTATTTTGCGAAGCAAAATTCTAGGTAAAAGGTAACAAGGAAACAGGGAACAAGTAATAGGAACAGTTATCAGTGCACAGTTCACAATTCACAGTTGTTTTAATTAGGGAAAAGAGAAGGTAACAAGGAACAAGTCATAGTTAATTTAAGTGTATAGGTAACATGTAAGAAGGAATAGGTATCAATTAGTAAGAATAGTTATGAGTGTATATTTCATAATTGAATTTAATTAAGGAATATGTAAAAGGTAAAAAGTGTCAGGGAAAAGGTAATAAGTATTAAGGAATAGGTATTAAATATAAAATTGATAAGAAAATATTAAATTTCTTTCTTTATTTTTTACTTTAAGATTTCTAATATATTATACCTGTTACCTAAAAAATTCCTGTTACTTAAAGAATAACTGAAAACTGTGCCTTGTGAATTGTGAACTGAAATTTATAAAAGAGGGGGCTATAATAATGAATAAAAACTTAAATAATGTTGAAATATCAGGGATTAGAAGATTTTTCAATAAAGTAAAAGATGTAGATGAAGCGATTTCTTTAACTTTAGGGCAACCAGATTTTAAAGCACCAAAAGAAATCAAGGATGCTATGATAAGGGCAATTGAAGAAGATAGAACAAATTATACTGATAATTTTGGCCTTTTGGAGTTAAGAAATGAAATTTGTAACTATTTAAGTAATAGAAATATAGATTATGACATAAATGAAATATGTATAACTGTTGGAGGTAGTGAAGCATTATATTCAACTATATCGTCATTAATAAATAATGGTGATAAAGTTTTAATACCTACCCCAAGTTATCCAGCATATGAAAACATAGTTAAGATTTTAGGTGGAGAAGTTGTTAACTATGAATTGAATGAAGATTTTTCTATAAATATCTGCGAATTAGTAAATACTATAAAAAAAGATAAAGTAAAATACATGATTTTATCTTACCCTTGCAATCCAACAGGAGCAACACTTAGCAAAAGTCAATATGAATCTTTAGTGGAAATTATAAAGAACTTTGAAATTACTGTTATTACAGATGAACTTTATGAAGCTCTTTGTTATGATGAATATTACAGTATAGCGATGTGCCACAATATAAAAGATAAGGTTATATATATAGGAGGCTTTTCTAAAATGTTTTCTGTTACAGGTATAAGAGTTGGATTTATAGCAGCCACAGAGAAAGATTTGAAAGAAATAGCTAAAGTTCATCAATATAATGTGTCATGTACAAACTCTATAGGACAATATGGAGTTTTAGCAGGATTGAAAAGTAGTTTGTACACTGTGGAAAAAATGAAGAAAGAATTTATAAAAAGAAAAAAATATGTTGAAGATAGACTTAACTCAATTGGAATGGATGTCTATTCGCCAAAAGGAGCATTTTATATATTTCCTTCTATAAAAAAATTTAATATATCTTCAGAGGAATTTTGCAATAAATTATTAAAGGAAGAAAAGGTAGCTTGTGTTCCTGGTAGTGCATTTGGAAATGGAGGGGAAGGATATATAAGAATATCCTATTGTTATTCTATGAATGAATTAAAAAATGCTTTAGATAAGTTAGAATATCATATTAGAAAAAATTATTAATTTGGAAAATAATAACTAGTTAATTAAAAACTAAGCAATATAAGAAAAAAAATATATATTGCTTAATTTTTTGAGATGAATAAATATTCTTCATATAATACATAATGTTAGGAAGAATAATAAATACATATGTTTATGTACAGCGAACATATTATGATAAATGTCTATAAAAATCATAAAATGAATAAAAATATTTAATGAAATTAATAATAGATTAATAATAATTAGAAAAATGAAGGATTAATATTTATACTTGCATAAATGCTGAAAAAAAGTAAGTGTAAGCGTTTTCCGAAGGCTTTAACACCCTTTGGGAGATTTAAAAAAAACAATAAGTATTATTGATATATTATTAAAATACTTAAGATAAATTTAAAATGTTAATTGACAAATTTCAATAATATAATATAATTATTAATATCTACAAAATGGAATGTGCGTAGAATGATGAATGGGGGTTGAAAACAAATGGTAAAGTATATAGGAAAGAGACTTTTAACTAGTATAGTTACTGTTTGGGCAGTTGTAACTATAGTATTCTTTCTAGTAAGAATGATGCCGGGTGGTCCATTTGATGGAGAAAAAATAACACCGGATATGAAAGCCCAACTAAACGAAAAATATGGGTTGGACAAACCTGTTGGAGAACAATATACGATTTATATGAAGAACTTATTAAAAGGTGATTTTGGTAAATCAATGAAGTATAAAGGAAGAGAAGTTTTAACGACAATAAAGAAAAGTTTCCCTAATTCAGCTAAAGTTGGAATGGTGTCAATAGGATTTTCAGTTATAGTAGGGGTATTACTTGGAATATTGGCTGCATTAAAAGCTGATAAATGGCCAGATAGAATCTGTATGGTTTTGGCTACATTAGGAATAACAATACCAAGTTTCGTTATGGGAACATTCTTAATATATATATTTACAGTTAAACTTAAGATATTACCAGCTACGGGCTTAAGTAAGCCAACTAATTATATTATGCCTGTAATTGCATTATCAGGAAGTTCAATGGCATTTATAACTAGATTAACAAGAAGTAAATTAATAGATGTATTAAAATCAGATTATATAAGAACAGCAAAAGCTAAAGGATTAAGTGGAAAAACAATAATATTTAAACATGCATTAAGAAATTCACTAATACCTGTAGTTACATACTTAGGACCTTTAGTAGCAGGAGTATTAACTGGATCTTTCGTAGTTGAAAAAATATTTGCAATACCTGGTCTTGGAAATGAATTTACATTATCAATTACTAATAGAGACTACACTTCGTTATTAGGAGTTACAGCCTTTTATTGTACTTTAATAGTAACATGTAATTTATTAGTAGACATTATATACGTAATGATAGATCCAAGAATTAAACTAGAAGGATAAGAGGGGGTAAAGACGTGGAAGATTTAAAAATGGATTTAAATATAGATAAAAATTTATTTACTCCTTTAAGTGAAGAGGAAAAGAATTTTGAACAAATAGTTAGACCAAGTGTTGGATATTGGGCCGATGCATGGAGAAGACTTAAAAATAATAAAGTAGCATTATTTTCATTAATTATGATAGTAGTAGTGGTATTATTTGCATTCTTAGGACCTGTAATAATGGAGAAAGTAATGGGGTATACTTATTATGACACTAATCTACAAGCAACTGATTTAAGACCAAGTGCACAACATTTATTTGGTACGGATAACTTAGGAAGAGATTTATTTGTAAGAGTAATGTATGGAGCAAGATATTCTATTATAATAGCTATTTCAGCTGCAGCTATAAATTTAGTTATAGGTGTATTATATGGAGGAATAGCTGGATTCTTTGGTGGAAGAATAGATAATATAATGATGAGAGTGGTAGATGTTTTATATTCTATTCCAACACAAATATATGTAATAATATTAATGGCGACTTTCAAGAAAGAAGGATCAACTGGATTAACAACAATTATATTAGCAATGGCTATTTCTTATTGGGTAGGTATGGCAAGAATAGTAAGAGGAGATATACTTCAATTAAAACAACAAGAATTTGTTCTTGCAGCTAAAGCTCTTGGAGCATCAAATACAAGAATTTTGTTTAGACACTTAATTCCTAACTGTATGGGATCTATATTAGTAACATTAACATTGTTTGTACCACAAGCAATTTTTACAGAAGCATTCTTAAGCTTTATAGGTCTAGGTATTAATGCACCACTTGCATCTTTAGGTACTTTAGCAAATGATGCTAGTGGATTATTAAGTACTGCTGCATATCAATTATTATTCCCAGCAGGAGCTATATGTGTAATTATCTTAGCCTTTAACCTATTTGGTGATGGTTTAACAGAAGCTTTAGATCCTAAAAATAAGAAATAGGAGGAATGACAGATGAGTAGATTATTAGAAGTTAAAAATTTAAAAACCTCCTTTAGAACACATATAGGTGATGTGCAAGCAGTAAGAGGTGTATCATTACATTTAGATAAAGGAGAAGCTTTAGGAATAGTTGGAGAATCAGGTTGTGGAAAATCAGTTACAATGATGTCTATTATGAGATTATTAGCTGACAATGCAATTATAGATTCAGAAGAGATTACATTTAATGGAAAAGACATAACTAATCCAACTGAAAGACAAATGCAAGAAATTAGAGGAAATGAGATGGCTATGATTTTCCAAGATCCTATGACATCATTAAATCCTTTATTCACAGTTGGACAGCAATTAACTGAGCATTTAATTAAACATAAAAAAATCTCAAAATCAGAAGCTAATGATTTAGCAATAAAAATGTTAGACATGGTAGGAATACCAAGTCCTGAAAAAAGACTTAAGCAATACCCACATGAATTTTCAGGTGGTATGAGACAAAGAGTTATGATAGCAATGAGTCTTATTTGTGAACCAAAGCTTATTATAGCAGATGAACCTACAACTGCTTTAGATGTTACAATTCAAGCACAAATATTAGATTTGATGAAAGACTTAAAGGAAAAGATTAATAGCTCTATTATACTTATAACACATGATTTAGGTGTAGTTGCAGATCTTTGTACAAGAATTAATGTTATGTATGGTGGAATAGTTGTTGAAGAAGGAACAGATGAAGATATATTCTACAATGGTAAACATCCATATACATGGGGATTATTAAACAGTGTACCAAATCCTAAAAGTGAAGTTAAAGAAAAATTAACTCCAATTGAAGGTCAACCACCTGATTTGTTAAAGCCACCAGTAGGATGTCCATTTGCAGCAAGATGTAAATATACTATGAAAGTTTGCATAGAAAAACAACCACCATTATTTGAAATATCAAAAGGTCATAAATCAGCATGCTGGTTATGTCATGAAAATGCACCAAAGGTAGAGTCACCAATAAGGAGGGAAGAATAATGGAAAATAAAAACGATATTATTTTAGAAGTGAAAAATCTTTGTAAATACTTCCCTGTCAATAAAGGAATGTTTTCTAAAAAAAGTCTTGTAAAAGCTGTTGATAATGTTTCCTTCACAATAAAAAGAGGAGAAACATTAGGACTTGTTGGTGAGTCAGGTTGTGGTAAAACTACAACAGGAAGAACTATCTTAAAGTTATATGAACCAACTTCTGGGGAAATAATTTTTAATGGTGAAGATATAACTAATTTTAGTGAAAAGAAAATGGTTTCCTTAAGAAAGAATATGCAAATGATATTCCAAGATCCGTATGCTTCTTTGAATCCAAGAATGACTGTAGGGGATATAATAGGTGAAGCTATAGATATTCATGGATTATATAAGGGTGAAGAAAGAACTAAAAGAATAAGATATCTTTTAGATAGAGTTGGATTAAATGGAAGCCATATAAATAGATATGCCCATGAATTTTCAGGTGGGCAAAGACAAAGAATAGGTATTGCAAGAGCACTTGCAGTACAACCAGATTTTATAGTATGTGATGAGCCTATATCAGCACTTGATGTGTCAATTCAAGCTCAAGTAATTAATATGTTAGAAGAACTACAAGAAGAATTTGGTTTAACTTATCTTTTTATAGCTCATGACTTATCAATGGTTAAACATATATCAACTCATATTGGAGTTATGTACTTAGGAAAAATGGTTGAAAAGGGTCCTGCAGATGATGTGTATTTAAAGCCTAGACATCCTTATACACAAGCATTACTTTCAGCAGTACCAATTGCGGATCCTCAGGTGGCTAAAAATAATAAAAGAATAGTTTTAGAAGGTGATATTCCATCACCAATAGATCCACCACCAGGATGTAGATTTAAAGGTAGATGTAAATATGCTAAACCAATTTGTGGAGAAGTAGATCCAGAACTAAAAGAAGTAGAACCAGGTCACTTCGTAGCATGTCATCTATTTAATGAATAGGTATCTATTGCATAATAAGCAATTAGTATAAATTTTATATATTAAGGGGGAAAAACAATGAAAAGCAATAAGCTTAGAAAAATTTGTGCAGTTGCACTAACACTTACACTTGGAATGTCTGTTTTAGCAGGTTGCGGAAACAAGAATTCAGCAGATAGTGGAAGAAAATTAATTTATAACTTAGGTGAAGACCCAGAAACTCTAGATCCAACATTAAACACTTCATCTGGAGCAGGATCAATTATTGATAATGCTTTTGAAGGATTAATGAGACTTGATGAAAATGAAAAGGCAATTCCTGGAGTTGCTGAAAAAATGGAAGTATCAGATGATCAATTAGTATATACTTTTAAATTAAGAAAAGATGCTAAATGGTCTGATGGGGAAGCAGTTACAGCTAAAGACTTTGAATATTCATGGGTTAGAGCTTTAACTAAAGATACGGCAGCAGAATATAATTATCAATTATTTTACATTAAGAATGGTGAAAAATTCTATAATGGTAAAGCTAGTAGAGAAGATTTAGGAATAGAAGTAGTAGATGATCATACTTTAAAAGTAACTTTAGAATCACCTACAGCTTACTTCCCAGAACTTACTGCATTTACAACTTACTTCCCAATAAGAGAAGATATAGTTACAGCTAATCCAGAAGGATGGGCTACTGAACCAGAAACTTATGTTTCAAATGGACCTTTCAAATTAGTACAATGGGATATGAAAGATCAATTAATATTTGAAAAGAATGATAAGTATTGGAATGCAAAAGAAATTAAGCTTCCAGGAGTAGTTTGGAAATTAGTTACTGATCAAAATACTGCATATGCTTCATTAAAATCAGGAGATTTTGATATGGTTGACACAGTTCCACCAGCAGAAATCGAAAATGGTAAAAAAGAAGGATTAGTTACAATTTATCCAAATCTTGCAACTTATATGTTAGTTTTAAACGTTGGTAAACAAGATGGATTATCAGAAGATGTTAAAAAAGCTTTAAGTAATGAAAAAGTAAGAAAAGCTTTAAATCTTGCAATTGATAGAAAAGCTATAGTTGATAATGTTACAAAATCAGGTCAAGTACCAGCATACAGCTTTGTACCAAAAGGAATATTAAATGAAAAAGGTGAAGACTTCGCAAGTAAAGAATACTATGATGCAAATAAAGCTAATGTAGAAGAAGCTAAGAAATTATTAGCTGAAGCTGGATATCCAGAAGGAAAAGGACTTCCAACATTAGAATTCATGTATAATACTGAAGGATCTCATAAAGATATAGCTCAAGTTATTCAACAAGACTGGGCTAAAATTGGTGTGAATGTTGAGTTAGCTAACCAAGAATGGAAGGTATTCTTAAATACAAGACAACAAGGTCAATATCAAATCGCTAGACACGGTTGGTCAGGAGACTATGTTGATCCAATGACATTCTTAGATTTATGGGTAACTGGCGGAGGAAATAACGATGCTGGATATTCAAATGCAGAATACGACAAGTTAGTTGCAGATGCTAAGAAAGAAGCAGATCCAGATAAGAGATGGGAATTAATGAGAAAAGCAGAAGATATCATTATGGATGAAATGCCAATAATCCCATTATATTACTACACTAAAGTTAAGGGTGCTAAGCCAGAAGTTAAAGGTGTTAGAGTTTCAACTTTAGGACACGTATTTGTTGATAAGGCATATATCGAAGAAAAGTAATAATTAAAAAGAAGAGTCATAGACTCTTCTTTTTTTAATTTCCAGCTCTATTAAAATGTTGGCTAGAAAAACCTTCTCTTTTAATAGATTTATGTTTGTCATTTGGGTTATGATTATGGCCTTCTTCTGTAATAGGAGTTTGATTGTTACATTTTTCCATTCTAGCTTTTTTATTATCAGGTTGACTATCTTTTGGCATAATTAAACCTCCTTATAATTTAGTCATATTATAGTTTTACACTATAAGGAATTTTTAAACTAGGAAAACATTCCTAATAAATTAAAAAGTAAAAAAAGAGGACTATCACATATGATAGCTCTCTTTAAAAATTAAATGCCTAAAACATCATCCATATTATATAATCTTGCTTCAGTGATATTACTCATAAATTCACAAGCTTTTAATGCACCTACAGCAAATACTTCTCTTGACATTGCTTTATGAGATATTTCTATTATTTCTCCAGTACCAGCAAATATTATATCGTGATCTCCAACTATAGATCCACCTCTAATTGCATGAATTCCAATTTCCTTTTTAGTTCTCTTACTTTCACCACTTCTACCATATACATATAATGTGTCAGTTGGTATGGATTCTTTAATAGTATCTGCTAGTAAAAGAGCTGTTCCACTAGGAGCATCAACTTTTTGATTATGATGTTTTTCTATTATTTCAATATCATAATTCTCATATAATGAAGGAACTACTTTCTTTAGTAGAGAATTTAATAAATTCACACCTAAAGACATGTTAGCAGATCTAAATATTGGAATAGTATTGCTTGTTTTTGAAATAAGCTTTAAATCTTCATCGTTATAGCCTGTAGAACATAAAATAACTGGCTTATTATTTGTTAATGATAAATCTAATATATCCTTAAGTGCTTCAGGTCTAGAAAAATCCACTAAAACATCATAATCTATATTCAAATTTTTAATATCTGTAAAAATATTAAAATCATATTTAATATTTGGATATTTATCTATGCCAGCAACAATATTTATATTAGGAAAATTTTTAACAGTTTCTACAATTATTTTGCCCATTTTTCCACAGCAACCATTTAGTACAATTTTTATCATATTAAACTCCTTAAATTAAATTATAATTTTTTAAAGAACATTTTAGTATTTCAAGATTTTTATTATCCATATCACATAAAGGCAATCTAAATGGCCCTACATCTTTACCCATTAAATTTAAAGCAGTTTTAACTGGTACAGGGTTAGTTTCTATAAATAATTTATTTGCTATATCTAAGGTGTCCAATTGTACTTTTAAGGCCTTCTTTATATTCCCAGAGAAATATAAAGAAGTCATATCATGAACTTCTTTAGGCATTATATTTGCAAGTACAGATATAACTCCTAAACCTCCTAGAGACATTATGGCAATTGCTTGGTCATCATTTCCAGAATATATATCAATAGCATCTCTACATAAGGCTTTCATTTGAGCAACTTGACTTATATTTCCGCTAGCTTCTTTAATAGCAATTATATTTTTAAGTTTTGATAATTCTAATAATTGAGTAGGAGATATATTGACTCCTGTTCTACTTGGAACATTATATAAAATTATAGGAGTGTCCACTGCATTATTTATTGCTTCAAAGTGTTTAATTAAACCTTTATTTGTTGTTTTGTTATAATATGGTGTTATAACTAAAAGACCATCAACCCCAACACTTTCAGCAAATGTACTCATTTCTATAGAAGCTTTAGTATCATTAGTTCCAGTACCAGCTATTACAGGTATTCTTTTATTAACAACATCAACAGTAAATTTTATGCTTTTTCTTCTTTCCTCAATACTCATTGTACTAGCTTCACCTGTTGTACCACAAATTACAATTGCATTGGTTCCTTCTTGTATATGCCATTCTATTAAATCTTTTAATTTGTTATAATTGACTCCTGTATCATTAAAAGGTGTAACTATTGCTACTGCAGAGCCTTTAAAAATTGACATTACTCATCACTCCTTTATTAATAGTTCAGCTATTTGTACTGCATTTAAAGCAGCACCTTTTCTAATATTATCAGCAACTACCCATAAATTTAGTCCATTATCTATGCTAAAGTCTCTTCTTATACGTCCGATAAATACATCATTCTTTCCTGACACCATTAAAGCAGTAGGATATTTAAGTGTATTTATATCATCATAAACGGTAAGACCTTTTGTATTATTAAATAGTTCTATTATATCTTCTAAATTAAATGATTTTTCAAGTTCAACGTTTATACTTTCACTATGACTGTTAAGGACAGGAACTCTAACAGCAGTTGCTGTAATTTTTAAATTATCATTATGAAGAATTTTTTTTGTTTCTTCAATCATTTTAATTTCTTCCTTTGTATATCCATTATCTAAAAAAACATCTATATGAGGTAGACAGTTACCAGCTATAGAATAAGGAAATTTCTTTGGCTTATTACCTTTTAAACCTTCTTCTAAATCTGCTATACCTTGCATACCGGCACCAGAAACAGCTTGGTATGTAGAATATACTATTCTTTTTATTCCATAGGTGTCTAATAAAACTTTTAAAGGAACCATAGCTTGAATTGTAGAGCAATTAGGATTAGCTATAATACCGCTATGCCACTTTATATCTTCAGGATTAACTTCAGGAACTACTAAAGGAACATTTTTATCCATTCTAAATGCGCTAGAATTATCAATTACCACAGCTCCATATGAAGCGAATATAGGTGAAAATTTCATACTTACATCTCCACCTGCTGAGAAAAGTGCAAAGTCTATTTTTTTATCTTTTATATTCTCAACTGAAGTTTCCTCCACTATTATTTCTTTTTCTTTAAAATTTAGTTTAGAACCTGATGAACGTTTAGAAGCAAAGAGATATAAATCATTAATAGGAAAATTCCTTTCCTCTAAGATTTCTAAAAATTTTCTTCCTACATTACCAGTAGCCCCAACTATTGCAACATTGTACATAAATTTTTCCCCCTTTTCATTAATGTAAATAAAATATAAAAATATGGTTACTATTAACTATAGTTAAATATTCTTAAAAATTCAATACCTTATTATAATATATAAAATTTTAGAAGATATAGTGATTAATAAATTTTAATAGTATATTAGCAAAACTTTTGGAAAAACTATAGATATTATATTTATAGGGGGTATAAAATTGAGTAAAACACCATTAAAAAAAATAATAAAATCAAAGATAAAATCAAATAAAGAATTATCTGAAGCAGAAGTACTAAGAGAAAAAATTAAATATGAAATAGCAGATGAATTAGGATTAAAAGATAAAGTAGATGAATTAGGCTGGGGAGGGCTAACAGCAGAAGAAACAGGGAGGATAGGGGGTATAATGACTAAAAGAAAGAGAATCTTAAAGATACCCACAAATGATGAAATTCTAGGTAGAAAGTAAAAATATTTTTTATAGAACATTTTTATTCTTTCTATAGATTGACTAAAGGAAATTTTACATTTAATATAGTTTTAGAAAACTCTATAAAAATGGGGAGGGATATCTTTGGCATATGGAGAGTTTGCTAAAATATATGATGATTTAATAAATGAAGATATTGACTATGAAGATATGTGTTCTAGAATTATTGAAATATGTGAAGGAGAAAATATAAATTTTGATAATTATCTAGATATAGCATGTGGTACTGGGAATGTTACTGCAAAGCTAGCAAAAAATTTTAAAGAATCCTTTGCAGTAGATTTATCAGATGATATGTTAAGAGAAGCTTTTAATAAATTTAAAAAAGAAAAAATAAGATGCCAATTAGTTTGTCAGGATATGAGTGAGCTTAGCTTAAATAGAAAATTTGATTTAATTACATCTGTATTAGATTCAACAAATTACATTACAGAAGAAACAAATTTTCTTAAATACTTAGCGAGGGTAAAGGATCATTTAAAAGATAATGGAATATTTATATTTGATGTAAATTCATATTATAAGCTTTCAGAAATATTAGGTAATAATATTTATACATATAGTGAAGAAGAAGTTTTCTATACATGGGAAAATACCTTCGAAAATGATATTTTAAATATGTTTTTAACTTTCTTTGTTAAAAAAGGAGACTTATATGAACGATTTGAAGAAGAACATTTAGAGAGAGCATATACAGAAGCATTTATAGAAGATCAACTTAAGGAATTGGATTTAAAAATAATAGGTAAATTTGATGGATATTCTAAAAAATCTGTTGAAAATTTAACTGAAAGAATTATGTATATAGTAAAAAAGTAATTTAGTTAATGGAGGAATAATGATGGATAAAATAATAAGAGCAACAGCAAAAGAGGGTATGGTAAGGATTATTGCTGGGGAAACAACTGATTTAGTTAATACAGGTAAAGATATACATGAATGCACACCAGTTGCAGCAGCGGCACTAGGTAGAATGCTTACAGCAGGTGCTTTAATGGGAGCAACTTTAAAATCAGAAAAAGAGGTAATTACTTTAAAAATAAATGGTGGCGGAGAAGCTAAGGGAATAACAGTAACAGCTTATGAAGGTGGAAAAGTAAAAGGATTTATTGGAAACCCATATGGAGATATACCTCTAAATTCAAAAAATAAATTAGATGTAGGTGGATATGTAGGTGTAAATGGTGAATTTACAGTTATTAAAGATTTAGGAATGAAAGATCCATATGTAGGTCAAGTTCCTATTTATACAGGAGAAATAGGAGAAGATTTAGCATATTACTTTACAGTATCAGAGCAAACTCCATCAGCAGTAGCATTAGGAGTTTTAGTAGATAGAGATTATTCTATAAAAGTATCTGGAGGATTTATAATTCAAATGATGCCAAATGCAGATGAATTACTTTCAGATTTAATTACATATAGATTAGAGGAAATACCATCAATTACACAAATGCTTTTAGAACATGGAAGTATAGATAAAGTTTTAGAATACATATTTGAAGGTATGGACTTAAAGATTTTAGAAGAATTAAAACCAGAATATACATGTAATTGTTCAAGAGAGAAGGTTGAATCAGTATTATTATCAATTGGAGCAAAAGAACTTCAAGAAATATATGATGATGGCAAAGAAGAAGAAATTAAATGTAACTTTTGTAATACTGCTTATAATTTTACAAATGAAGAAATTGGGAAATTACTAGAATCAGCAAGATAAAAATAATTAACAATTGAGTAGAGATTTTAGAAAATCTAAAAATTTTATTTATTGCTATTGTGTATTAGCAATTGTTAATTAAAAAGTGGACCGTTGTAAAATATTTGTTTTACAACGGTCCACTTCCTTTTGGAGGCGCCACCCAGATTTGAACTGGGGGATAAAGGTTTTGCAGACCTCTGCCTTACCACTTGGCTATAGCGCCAAAGTTTATAATTATAGCTTATGTAATTTATTTTTTTTTGACACTAAATTTTAAATAAAATTTTTATAAATACAAATAATAATATAGATATATAATAAAATTACACAATAGTAGTTAAGAGGTGAATACATGAATGTTCAGCAAAATAAATGATATATTAATTAATTATGAAAAACCATCTATAGAAATAGAAAAATTATTTCATAAAGAAGAGTTTAAAAAAAGTAGTTTTAATATAATAAGTGAGTTAGAAAAAATTCCTCAAGAAAAAAAGTTCCATCCAGAAGGGAATGTATGGAATCATACTAAAATGGTAGTAGATGTAGCAGCAAAAATCAATAGTTTTTCTAGTAATGCTCAAATATTTATGTGGGCTGCTTTATTGCATGATATAGGAAAAATAACAACTACTAAGTTTATCAAAGGAAGATATAGGTCTTATAATCATGATAAAGAAGGTGCACATATAACTTATGAATTATTAAAAGTATATGAGAACATAGACTTTACTAAAAGGGTTACAGAAATAGTAAGGTTTCATATGCATCATATTTATATAATAAAAAATTTACCATTTTCAGATATAGAAGGATTATTAAATAGTGAAAACTTTAATGATATTATATTATTATTTATTTGCGATAAATTAGGAAGAGGAAATCAAAAATTGATTGAAAATAA
>JAQCTH010000036.1:13830-38636 GCA_027686065.1 Clostridiaceae bacterium AF10-41 | reverse complement strand
ACTTACAATTTAATAATATCAAAAAAGTTATATTATTTCGATTTTACTAGTTTAATTAACTATATGATTAATTAGAGAAGAGTTAAATTTATAAAACTATAATAATTATTAATCACATAGATATTTATTTATTATATATTAATGATAAGAATAATTTTTAGAAGTGAAGTATCATGAGTAGTATAATTCTTTATCTCATAGCTTTTTTATTATTTTTGATATCTTATAAAAAGGATAAAGGAAAAACTAAAAAAGCTTTATTAACTGGAGTGAAAGCTATAGAGAATATATTGCCTCAATTTTTAGGAATAATATTAATTGTTGGATTAACCCTTAGTATATTAAAACCTGAAATTATATCGAAGATAATAGGAAGTAATTCCAATATATTTGGCGTATTATTATCAGCAATTTTAGGGAGTATTGCTATGATGCCTACATTTGTAGCATTTTCTACAGGTGATATGCTACTTAAAAATGGAGCAGGAATAGCACAAGTTGCAGCACTTATTTCAACACTTACTTTAATTGGGATAGTAACTATACCTCTTGAAGTAAAATATATAGGAAAAAAAGCAGCTATTTATAGAAATGTAGTAGCTTTTATTTTTTCTATTATAGTAGCATTTTTTGTTGGATTGGTGGTGAAAATTATATGATTAAGAAATTAGTAAAAAGATATATATTCTTTATTACGGCATTGTTAATAACTATAATGATAACTGTATTTAATGATGATATAGGGTTACGATCATTTAATATTGCATTTTCTAGTTTTAAACAAATGATTTCTGTAGTTCCTCCAATAATGATAATACTTGGACTTATAGATGTTTGGATTCCAAGAGAATCTATGATGAAGTACATGGGAGATGATTCAGGTATAAAAGGAATTTCTCTTGCAATATTAATAGGATCAATAGCAGCAGGCCCTATGTATGCAGCTTTTCCATTTACAAAGGTTCTTCTAAAAAAAGGAGTTAGATTTAGTAATATAATAATTTTTATGAATGCTTGGTGCGTAACTAAAATATCTACCTTAATGTTTGAAGTTTCTTCACTAGGATATAAATTTACCTTATCAAGGCTCTTAATTGATATACCTGGAGTAATAATAATGGGATATTTAGTTCATGCTTTAATGCCAAAGTATGAATTAGAGATGCTTTATAAAAGTAATTTGGATTAAAAAAAGTTATTGAAGCTAACTAATAGGTATAAAATTATTTACAAATGTCAAAGGTATAGTTATAATGTTTATGATAAAGTATAAATAATAAGCTATGAAAGAGAAAAGTAGATAGATAGTCATATTACAGAGATTTAAGTAGTGGTGGAAGCTTAAAATTTGATACTATTGAAGGAAGCTCTAGAGCTATAAACTGAAACAGCATATTAAAAATTTTGCAAGTAGGTTTGTGGGTTCTCCCCTTAAAGAGAGTGAGTGGGTTAATTTTTATTAACCAATTTAGGTGGTAACGCGGAATTTTGTCTTTCGTCCTAATATTTATAGGATGAAGGGCTTTTTTATTTATAATTTAAAATAACGGAAGGAAGATAAAGATGAGTTTAGAAAAGTTAGCAGAATTAATATTCCCTAATGTTGATAAAACACCAGAAGATTATATTGCAAAATATCCAAAGAGAAATTTAAAAGAAGGTGCTGTTGTAACTAGATATGCACCATCACCAACGGGATTTCAACATATTGGAGGAGTTTTTGCAGCATTAATAAATGAAAGATTAGCAAGCCAAACAGGTGGAGTTTTCTATTTAAGAATAGAAGATACTGACCAAAAAAGAGAAGTTCAAGGTGCTATAGAAGATACTATTCAAACCATGCATAACTTTGGTATGGATTTTAACGAAGGAATGACTGGAGATGATACTTCTAAGGGAGGATATGGTCCATATAGACAAAGTCAAAGAGCTGATATATACAGAGCTTTTGCTAAAGATTTAATTAAAAAGGGATTAGCTTATCCAGCTTTTGATACTCCAGAAGAATTAGCAGAACTTAGAGAAAAACAAACTGCTGAAAAAATAACTCCAGGGTATTATGGAGAATATGCTAAGGATAGAAATTTAACTCCTGAAGAAGCTATGGAAAAGATAAATAATGGAGATGCTTACATAATTAGATTTAAGTCACCTGGAAATATAGAAAATAGAGTAGAATTCCATGACTTAATTAAGGGTGATATAAGCTTCCCAGAAAATAATCAAGATATAGTTATAATTAAGGGAGATGGACTTCCAACATATCATTTTGCACACGCTGTAGATGATGCTTTAATGAGAACTACTCATGTTATAAGAGGAGAAGAATGGTTATCTTCATTACCAATACACGTTCAATTATTTGATGTGTTAGGTTTAGAAAGACCCAATTATGCTCATATTCCAACAATAATGAAAAATGATAATGGTTCTAAGAGAAAATTATCTAAGAGAAAAGATGCAGAAGCTGCTGTTTCATATTATAAAGAAGTTGGATATCCTGTTCAATCAGTTATTGAATATTTATTAAATATAATAAATTCAACTTTTGAAGATTGGAGAGCTGAAAATTCTACTGTAGATTATCATGAATTTGAAATAGCTTTAGATAAGATGAGTAAATCAGGTGCATTATTTGATATAGTTAAATTAAATGATGTAAGTAAAGAAGTTATTTGTAAGATGAAAGCTGATAAGGTTTATGAGTTATATACTGAATGGACTAAGGATTTCGATAAGGAAATGTATGACTTAGTAACTGCAAATGAAGAAATGTCTAAGGAAATCTTTAATATAGATAAAGAAGGTCCAAAGCCAAGAAAAGACTTTGCCAAATGGGATGAAGTTAGAGGAAAGGTTGACTATTTCTTTGATGAATTATTCAGCAAGGAAACAGCAGAAAATGTTGAACTTCCAAAGACGTTAACTTTAGATGCATCAAAAGAAATAATAAAAGTTTATAAAGATAAATTTAACTTTAATGCAGGAAGTCAAGAAGCTTGGTTTGAAGATTTAAAAGAAATAGGATTAGAATTAGGATACTGTGCTAACAGAAAAGAATACAAAGCAAATCCAGATCAATACAAAGGAATGATCTCAGATGTAGCAGGAGCTGTAAGAGCTGCATTATCTCATAGAAGTAATACTCCTGATTTATATACTATTATGCAAATAATAGGAGAAGAAAAGACAAGAAAAAGATTTGAAGCATTTTTGAGTTTATAAAATAATAATATAAATAAGAGCTGTCCTATTGATGGCTCTTATTTTGTTATATTATAATATTTCAAATCAAATTAGCTAAGAATACAAAATGATAATAGTTATCAATTTGTGACTTGAATCACATCAATATTATTAATATAGATTTATAATAGGACTAGAATTAAAAAGTTAAAATAAAAATTTTATAATAAATTCGTAGTTAAAAAGCTAAAAAGAAAACTTTGTATTAATGTTTATATTTTAGTTAAAAATAATTATTTAATAATATAATTGGTGGTGAATTAATTGAGCAAAAATGTAGTTATAATTGGTGGTGGAGTTGCAGCTGTAAGTGCAGTAAAATCAATTAGAGAAGTTGATAAAGAAATAAACATACACATATTTCAAAATGAAAAATATTATCCTTACTATAGAATTAAATTGACGAAAGGTCTTTTTGATAATCTTGAGGAAGAGAAAATATTACTTCAAAAAAAGGAATGGTATGATTTAAATAATGTGAAATTATATTTTAATAAAGAAGTACTGTCTATTGACACTATAAATAATAAAATTAATTTAAATGATGGCATTTGCTTCGGGTATGATAAATTATTAATAGTAACAGGAGCTAGTAATTTTAAGCCTCCAATAGATGGAATAAACAAAGAAAATATTTTTACAATAAGGGAACTTGAAGATGTAAAGGCTATTAAGGATAGTGTAATAGATAAAAAAATTATATTAAATATAGGCGGAGGAATTCAGGGCTTAGAAGGTGCATGGGCTTTTAGCCAACAAGATAAAGAAGTTATTGTAGTTGAAGCTTTAGAAAGATTAATGCCACGTCAACTAGATAAGAGAGCTTCTGAAATCTTACAGAATTTAATAGAAAAATTTAATATAAAAGTTCTTTTAAACTCCAAGGTAGAAAAGATAATTGGAGGAGGTAAAGCAGAGAGCATTATTTTAAATAATGGAACTAGAATTAAGTGTGATATGATAGTTTATTCTGTTGGAATAAGAGCTAATACGAAAATTTTAGAAAATACAGAAGTAAATGTAGCTAGAGGAATCATAGTCAATAATAAAATGCAAACTAATGTAGAAAATATTTATGCAGCAGGGGATGTTGCAGAATTATCAGGGCAAATAGGTGGACTTTGGAATGTAGCATCTGAAGAAGGAAAGGTTGCAGGATATAACATTGTAGGTAAAGAAGCAAGTTATTCTATTTTAACACCAGTTACAATGATGAACGCTTTTAATACTTCACTATTTTCAGTTGGGAATATAGAAGAAAGTTTCGATAAAACAATAGTAGAGGATGAGAAGGAGGGAAAAGTCTACAAAAGACTATTCTTTAAAGATGATAAAATAATAGGAGCAATCCTTGTAGGAGATACTAAAGCTTCAATGATTTTAAAGAAAGCAATAGAAAATAAAACTATAATTTCAGATATGAATTCGTTAAAATCATTTAATGATATACTAGCAGAATTAAAAAAATAGTTATAAATATACAAATAGTATTGATGCTAATAAATATTACTTATGTTGCAAATCTTTGTATATAATAAAAAATACATAATGAAATTTTAAACTATATTAATTATTATGCCTATATTATATTTAGCTATAGTTCTATGTAAAATCATTAATTTAAATTATATAATAAATATTTTTAATTAATAGTTGAAATTTATAGTAAATATTATGTAAAATAATAGTAACTTAAAGTTATATAAATATGAAAAGGAGATGTATAATATGGAAAATTATGATGTAGTTTTAGATTTCTTTACTAAAAATGATAAACCATTAAATGCTACTGCAGTTGCAGAAGGAACAGGAATAGATAAAAAAGAAGTATCCAAGGTAATGGATAAACTTAAAAAAGAAGAAAAGATTTATTCGCCAAAAAGATGTTACTGGCAAATAAAGGAATAGGTAAGAGGTAATATTGAAATTTCACTTTTGGTGAAATTTCTTTTTTTTTAGATTTAATTTTAGAATGATGTTGATATTGTATAATAAAAAAAGACAATAAATTGTCCTTTTAATTTAGAAATAATTTGAACTTACAGATTAATGTTATTTATATTATTCTTCATATAATTTTGTGTACGTTGACAGTGTACTAGGCATTTTAAACATCTTTCACAGTTGTAAATATCAATTATTAGATCTCTATTCATACCTGGCTCCCAAGTAGTTCCATGAATTACATTGGCAGGGCAGATGTCTTTACAAACAGTGCAATCACCACACTTAGGCATAATAATCTGCCTATTTTCAATAGGTAATGGTGCATTTGTTAATACTGTACATATACATAATGCACATCCGTATTCTTCAGTGACTAACAAATTGTTTTTACCAATCCATCCTATTCCTGATAATATAGCAATTTTTTTATGTGGAAGCACAGAGGTTTTTGTGGACTCTTCAAAATATTCCTTTGTTAGGTTTCTATCAGATTGAGCAAAGGCTTTAAAACCTTTTTCAATGATGAAGGTTGCTGTCCATTCTGCAAGTTCTCCAGTAAGCTCTTCCTTATCCCAATACTCTTCAGGTACTGTTATAGTTTCTTTTGAAAAGTCTTGGATAAACTGGGGACTTAGAATTATCCCTATCAAGATAGCTGTGTGGTATCCTCTATTTTCCTTTTCTGATAGCAATGATATATCAACTGTTTTTACAAAATTAGCACCACGTATATTTAATTCAGAAATTAACTCATTTAACATATATAACACCTCTAACAAGATTGATCATTTTAATTTATTATAAAACTTCTACCTAAATGGTATCACCTGAATTACTTATATAGCAACCTCATACTTAATTCATAAATGAAAATGCGCAAACATACTAGAGTATGTAGCGCATTTTAGATTACTTCATCTTCTTTTTTTCTGTAATAATTCTTTGTATAGACTTAGGTGACAAGAAATACTTTTCTGAAAGAATACTTATAGAAAATCCTTTTAAGTAATCTTTGTATATTCTTTTATTTCTTTTCAAAATTTCAATCTTAGTTTGGGATAATTCACCCCATGAAATTTTATTTTCCTCTTTTTTAGGTATATAAATATATTCACCCTCTACATAATTTTGAATTACTTCTAATACTTCACTGGGAAAGATATTCTTAGCATTTACATAGCCCATTACATGCTCCTCCTAAATATAAATTTACTTTTAGGATTGAGCAAAGGCTTATGCATATTGTAATGATATTTCTATATGCAATAGCCTTTGCTATGCATTCATAATAAGTTTTCTCATAAAAATCTATGCCCCCTTTTTACGGCAGAATGACAAACACATCATTCTGTTATAGTTTTATTATACATTAATTGGAGGCAATAATTATATAGGAATATTAAGGTTCTATCTTAAAATTAATGCTGATATTTCTTATCAAAATATCTACTAAATAATTTAAATTAGAGTTATAAAATTATTCGCCATTAAGAACCCTCTTTAGACTGGCATCTATAGTCTCAGATTCTTCAGGATGTTCTATAAGTAATCCATTTGACTCCATAATAGCAGCAGACTCTGGGGTTTGTATTGATTGTTTTATTTTAGAATCATCAATAGAATCAATGTAATCCTTTTGTCGTTGCCAAGCTTCTTTTATTATTATATAGTATTCATCTTTAGTTGCATCTTGTTGTCTGTCCTCTTGTGTATCTGATTTCATATCCTTATCTTTTGGTTTTGTTTCTACTTCATTTTTAACAGAAGGAGATGTATTATTTATACTCTCTTCTCCCGATTCTTGATTGTTGCTAACAGATTGATTTACACTTGCTTTATAAGAATTATCCTCTACTGATAAATTAGATTTCTGTCCACATGACACAAGTGATAGAGATAATAAGAATAATCCTAATTTCAAAAATAATTTTATATTCATTTTACATCGCCTACCAAAATACATATTTTATTATATATTTTAATACAATCATCCAAAAGTATCTATTAAAAATTGATATAGTTTTTGCTATATATTTATTAAATGAAAATAGTGAGGTTGTACCTAATAAATAAAGTATTTATAAATTTAAATAATAGTGTAAAAAAATAAATATTAATATATAATAAATATGATGGAGATTACAAAGATAACCATTAATTATCTGAAAGGATGTGATGTTTTATGATGGATTTAGTAAGAATCAATAAAAACTATATTGTTGTTAATGGGAAGGTGACTACAGTATAGAAATAAATATCCTTCCCAATATGTTTAATTTCGGGAGGAAAAATGAATAATAAAAACTTACTAGAATTAGGATTAAATGAAGGATACATTAGAGAAGCAAGTAGTTACAATGAAAGCTTTCATTTAGGAAGAGTATCAGTACAATATAAGGATATTTATAGGATTGTTACTGAAGAGGGAGAAGTGCTTGCAAGGGTATCTGGTAAATTATCATATTCTTCAAATAGTACTTTTGATTATCCTGTAGTGGGTGATTGGGTATTATTAGACAGAAGGGATAATAAGAATGGTGATGCTATAATTCATAAAGTATTAAATAGAAAAAGTTATTTTTCAAGAAAGATAGCTGGAAGTCGATATGATAAGCAAGTCGTTGCAGCTAATATTGATTATATATTTATATGTATGGCATTAAATAATGATTTTAATATTAATAGGCTTGAAAGATATATAGCTGTAGCTTGGGATAGCATGGCTATACCCGTTATAATATTAACTAAATCAGATTTGTGTGAGGATGTAAATGATAAGTTAAATCAGATTGAAAATATAGCAATAGGAATAGATATAATAGTAACATCAAGTATAAATAAAAATGGATATGAAAAAGTTAAGGAATATATTAAATCAGGAATAACAATAGCTTTTATAGGGTCATCTGGAGTAGGTAAATCTACCCTTATTAATAAGCTATTAGATAAAGAGGTTTTAAAAACTAATTCAATTAGTGAAAACGACAAGGGGAGGCACACAACAACTCATAGGGAATTATTTGTTGTGGAGTCAGGAGGAGTTATTATAGATACACCTGGAATGAGGGAGCTTGGATTAATTTCTGCTGACGTTGATAAATCCTTTAGTAATATTGAAGAGTTAGAAAAACAATGTAAGTTTTCAGATTGTACTCATAGAAATGAACCAAAATGTGCAATAAGAGAAGCAATTGAAAATGGCGAATTAGAAATAGATAGATTAGAAAGATATAAAAAGCTTAAAAGAGAAGAAGCTTATAATTTATCAAAGGCTAAGAGCCAAGAAAGACATAGGATTAAAAGTTCTATGAAGGGGAAGAGGTAAAATGAGTATATATTTAAAAGATATTGATGAGAATAATTTAGTGAAATGTACCCTATTAACTACTAATAAAGATGGTAAGCACTATGTTTTTGAAGAATTCGTTGCTTCAAATGCTTTTTCCATTGCACAATCAAAGGTTCAAAAGGGCTGGATTGTGAAAGCAATATATGATGATGATTTAATGATTGGATTTACAATGTATGGATATTGCTATGAATATTCTTTTTATGAAATATGTAGGTTTATGATAGATTATAAATATCAAGGTAATGGATATGGAAAACTTGCTTTAGGTAAAATAATTGAAGAAATGAAGAAGCTTGAGAATTGTAAGGATATATATATTTCCTTTGATCCAAAGAATAATATAGCAAGAAAACTTTATGAAAGTTTTGGATTTAAGGATACAGGAAAAGTTTTAGAAGATGAACTATTATTCAAATCAGAATAGTAAAAAAGAGCTGTGCTAAACAGCTCTTTTTTATATTAGATAATATATACTTAATAAAAAATAACATTAGGACATAAAGTTATAACAAATAGTCATGTTAATAAAATCCATCACAAATTATAATATTCTTAAGTATTAAAGATATAAAAATATATTTATGATGGAGGATAATATGGGAATTAGATTTAATAAAGAAAATAAGCTATTTAATATTGAATCAAAAAATATAAGCTATGTAGTAAGAGTTTTAGAAACTGGACATATAGTTCATTTATATTGGGGAAGAAAAATTAATTCAAATAAAATAGATTATATAATTAAAAAAAGACAGTGTGGAAGTTTTTTAGCTGACTTAGATAATATAGATAATTTACATTTAGAAGCAATACCACAGGAATACCCAACCTATGGAAATCCAGATTTACGATCACCGGCAATTCAAATGAAGTTGCCAAATGGAACAACTGTAACAGATTTTAGATATGATAGTCATAAAATATTTAAGGGGAAGAAAAAACTTAATGGACTACCAGCAACCTATGTAGAAAATGATAATGAAGCAGAAACTCTAGAGATAACCTTAAAGGATGAGTTGGCAAGGCTTAGAGTAATATTATCCTATACTATTTTTGAAGAATATAATGCAATAGCAAGATCTTGTAAAATAATAAATGATAGCGATGAAGACGTTGATATATTAAGAGTTTTAAGTGCTAATGTTGACTTTAATAACAGTGAATTTGATTTTATACATTTATCAGGAGCATGGGCAAGAGAGCGGCATATAATAAGAACCCCATTAAGGTCTGGAGGACAATGTGTAGAAAGTAGAAGAGGGGCAAGCAGCCATGCTCAAAATCCATTTATGGCATTAGTTAGTCATAATGCTAATGAAGATTATGGAGATGTTTATGGATTCAATTTAATTTATAGTGGAAACTTTTTAGCAAATGTTGAAGTTGATATGCATAATAATTCAAGAGCACAAATTGGTATAAATCCCTTTGACTTTACTTGGAATTTGGAAGCAAGAGAAGAGTTTCAAACCCCTGAAGCCGTATTAGTATATTCACCTAATGGACTAACGGGAATGTCTCATATATATCATGATTTATATAGAGAAAGATTAGCTAGAGGAATATATAAAGATAAGGAAAGACCAATACTTATAAATAATTGGGAAGCAACATATTTTGATTTTAATAATGAAAAAATTAAAGAGCTAGCAAAGGAGTCCAGTAAACTTGGAATAGAATTATTTGTATTAGATGATGGATGGTTTGGAAAAAGAAATAGTGATGAGTCTTCACTTGGAGATTGGTTTGTTAACGAAGAGAAAATAAAAGGTGGATTAAATTTATTAGCATCAGAAATAAATGAAATGGGAATACAATTTGGCTTATGGTTTGAGCCAGAAATGATTTCGCCAAATAGTGAATTGTATGATGAACATCCAGATTGGTGTATTCATATAGAAGGTAGAACATGCTCACAAGCAAGAAATCAGCTTATATTAGATTTGTCTAGAAGTGAGGTTTGTGATGCAGTAATAAAGATGCTTAAAAATATATTGAAATCAGCACCAATATCTTATGTTAAATGGGATATGAATAGAAATATGAGTGAAATAGGATCACCTGCATGGCCAGCTAAAAAGCAAAAAGAAGTTGTGCATAGATATATGTTAGGATTATATAGAATATTAGAAAATATAACTTCAGATTTTCCTAATATTTTATATGAAAGCTGCTCTGGTGGAGGTGGAAGATTTGATGGTGGAATGTTACATTATATGCCACAAGCTTGGACAAGTGATGATACTGATGCTATTGAAAGATTAAAGATTCAAGAAGGCACATCATTAGTTTATCCACCTAGTTCTATGGGAAGCCATGTTTCAGCAGCTCCAAACCATCAGGTGGGAAGAATAACTCCACTTAATACAAGAGGGGTAGTAGCTATGGCTGGTAGCTTTGGTTACGAATTAGATATAACAAAAATGAGCAATGAAGAAAAAGAAGAAGTGAAAGCTCAAGTTGAGTTTTATAAAAATATAAGAGCTATTATCCAATATGGGGATTTATATAGGCTAAAGAGTTCATTTAATAGTAATGAAGTAGCATGGATGAATTTAACCAAAGATAAAAATAAAGTTGTAGTTAGTTATGTAAAAAAGTATGGAGAAGCAAATGTACTTCCAAGGAGATTAAAGCTTAAAGCACTAGAGGAAAATTCATTATATAAAGTTAATGAAACTGGAGAAGTATTTGGTGGAGATGAACTTATGTATATAGGGATTGAAATTGGAGAATTATTTAATGATTACCAAGCTAAAATTTGGACATTAAGTAAAATAAGCTAAATATAAAAGAAATTTAAAAAGAGAGAAAATCAGATAAAGTGAGTTTCTCTCTTTTATATAATAAATATTTAATTATGTTCTTAATATAAGCTTATTTGCAGAAATATCTTTATTTAATCTATACTCTTTTGGACTAACGCCTTTTACCTTTTTAAAGGCTTTTGAAAAGGCTAGTGGATCATTATATCCACAGGAAAAAGCAATATTACTAATGGGTAAATCTGTATTATATAAAAGTTCTGAAGCTTTAGTTATTCTAAACTCCATTAAAAACTTTTGGGGAGACATATTTAAATGTTTTTGAAAAATAGATGTTAGGTAACTTCTATTTAAGCATACATAGTCAGCAAGATCAGTTACTTTAATTTGTGAATGATAATTGTTTTGAATAAACTCTACTGCATTATTTATATATGTATTATAAGAATGATTTTTATCATTAAGTAATATACTTTTATTATCTTCTGCTAATTTGGAAAAAAACAGATATAAAAGCCCTTCTATTTTGAAAGAATCAGCAGGGGTACTTCTATGGTGCTTTAGCATTTCCATAACATATTCTTTAAGTTCATCATTTTCACTAGATTTAAAAATTACATTATTTTTATCTAGACCTACTGATTTTAAGTAAGATTCAACCTTGTTACCATCAATTCCTATCCATAAATAAGTCCAAGGATTTTCCAGATCAGCTTGGTAAAAAGTAACGATATTAGGGCTTATTAAAAAACCTTCATTTTTATTAACTGTAAATTTTTTATTATCCACATAATAATAACCTTTTCCTTCTAATACATAATGTAATAAATAATTAGGTCTAACAGCAGGACCAAAGGAATGTAAAGGCACACACTTTTCTAAGCCACAATAGCAAAGATACATATCATTAAAGTCTCTAATACTATTTTCTAAAAAGTAAGCTTCTAATATAAAAATCACCTCAATCTAACATAAGAACATATTAATTACTATTTTAAATGACTATATTATACAATTCAATATAGATAAGAATATATAAGATATTATTAGTTAAGTGTAAATAATAATATATTTTTCTTAAAGGAAAATAACTAAGATTCCTTGAAGTACTCCAATAATAGCCCCTAATATAAGACCTAAAATTTCAATATGCTTAAGCTCTTTTTTGGCAACATTGATTATGATATATTCTAATTTTTCTAAGTCCAATTGATTAATTTTTTCTTCAATAATTTCTTGAATATTAACATTTTCTTTAGTTTTAATTAATAAATCAATGCTAATTTCATTAATTGCATCGGGAACTTCTTTATTTAAAATTTCATCTATATAAGGTGTAGCCATAATTCTAAATGGCATAGGAATAATATTAAGCTTTTCATTTATTATACTTTTCACTTTATTTGTTATATGCGAATTAAAGCTTTCTCCATTAGAGTTATTTAATGCTTGATCTAATATATCATCTATTGAAAGTAATTCATTAGAAATAACTTCACCAATATTAGAAGCAATTTCATTTTTTCTTTTAGGAATTAAGCCTAATATTTCAATATTTAAGATAGGAATCTTAATAGGCTTAATAGGCCTAAACATAAGTTTTATAGCTAATATATTCGTTATCCATCCAATAAGACCACCAACAATTGTTAATATTAATATAGTTATAAAATTATTCATAAGTACCTCCGTATATCTTAAGTTTAATTATTATGTATGTAAAATACATAGAATATTTTATAACCAATAAAGAAATATTTCAACAAAAAAATGACTGAATAGTATAAAATTTGCGATATAACTTTTAATAAATTACTTAAAAAGGAGAGTTGCCACAGCAACTCTCCAAAAATTCACTTAACTGAATTATATCCACAATTCTTTCATTTTTTTAATTATTTATCTTAAATGAGCTCTTAAGAGAAACTATTCTGTTAAAGACAAGCTTATCGTCAGTAGTGTACTTAGGATCTACATTAAAGAATCCATTTCTAACTAATTGGAACTTATCTTGTGGTTTTGCAATTTTAGAAGTAGTTTCTTCGATAAATCCTTCTAATATTTCTAATGAATTTGGATTAATTTGCTCTAAGAAGTGCTTACCTTCATTTTCAGGAGCATCATCTAATATTAATGGTTCATAAAGTCTAAATTCAGCTGGCTTTGCAGTTTTTGCATCTACCCAGTGAATAGTTCCTTTAACTTTTCTTCCAGTAAATCCAGAGCCACTCTTAGTTTCAGGATCATAAGTACAATGTAATTCTATAACATTACCATTTTCATCTTTTATTACATCGTTACACTTAATAAAATAAGCTCCAATTAATCTAACTTCGTTACCTGGGAATAGTCTAAAATACTTTTTAACAGGTACTTCCATAAAGTCTTCTTGCTCTACATATATTTCTCTTGAGAATGGAACTTCTCTTGTGCCAGCTGCTTCATTTTTTGCATTGTTTGGAACTGGTAGCATTTCACTTTGACCTTCTGGATAGTTAGTGATAATAACTTTTAGTGGTCTCGTAACAGCCATAGCAGCATTAGCTTTAAGTTGTAAATCTTCTCTTATAAAATACTCAAGCATTTGAGAATCTACAAGAGAATTTGCTTTAGAAACTCCAATTGCTGTGCAGAAGTTCTTAATAGCTTCAGGAGTATAACCCTTTCTTCTTAAACCAGACACTGTAGGCATTCTTGGATCATCCCAACCATCAACTATATTTTCGTCTACTAGTTGCTTAAGCTTTCTTTTACTCATAACAGTATTAGTCATGTTAAGTCTAGCAAACTCTATTTGTCTTGGAGTGCTTTCCATTTCACATTCTCTTACAAACCAATCATAAAGGGGTCTATGATCTTCAAATTCTAAAGTACAAATTGAGTGAGTTATTCCTTCTATTGCATCTTCAAGCGGATGAGCAAAATCATACATAGGATATATACACCAATTATCACCAGTATTGTGGTGAGTAGCATGTGCGATTCTATATATTATAGGATCTCTCATATTTATATTAGGAGAAGTCATATCTATTTTAGCTCTTAATACTTTTTCTCCATCTTTAAATTCGCCTTTTTTCATTCTTTCTAATAAATCAAGATTTTCTTCAACTGATCTATTTCTATAAGGACTTTCTTTGCCAGGTTCAGTTAAAGTTCCTCTATATTGTCTTATTTCTTCAGGTGTTAAATCACAAACATAAGCTAAGCCTTTTTTTATTAGAAGTTTTGCCTTATCATACATTATATCAAAGTAATTTGAGGCAAAATAAATATTATCCCAATTGCCACCAAGCCACTTAACATCTTCTTTAATAGAGTCAACATATTCAGTATCTTCTTTAGTTGGATTTGTATCATCAAATCTTAAATTGAATTTCCCATTAAATTCTTTTGAAAGACCTGAATTTAAAACTATTGACTTAGCATGACCAATGTGTAAATATCCATTTGGCTCAGGTGGAAAACGAGTTATAATCTCATTATGTTTCTTACTTTCTAAGTCTTCGATTATTATATTTCTTATAAAATTAGATGAATTAATTTCATTTGACATATGCATACCTCTCCTGTACAAATTTATCTTTTTATTACCTTATATATTAGTTATATACTATTTTTTACTTTTAAATCATATTTTTATATATTTATGATTAGTCTTAAATCGCAAAGCAATTTTATGATGCACAGTTAATAGTTTTTGAATAAAGTAACAGGTAGTAGGTAACAGATTATAAATTTAAAGTTAGTAGTGAAAATGAAAATTAAAGATTTTTTACTCTGTAAAATTAAATTTCCTGTTCCTTGTTAATTGTTCTATTCCACCGATTATAATCAGAAACTGTAAACTGTGAATTTTGCGCTGTGAACTGAAATAAATAGTATCTTAGTTTTACTTTTAATTTTAAACTAAGGAAGAGAAAAAATAAAGAGAAAGTATGGTAAAATAGAGTTTTTTATGTAAAAGGCTGATTTTTCATAAATATATGGATAAATATTACAGCATGGTATATAATTAGAATTAATAAAATTTAATGAAAAATAATACTAGAAGGTAGGGGGAGAAATGAAGGGAAAATTTAAAAGTTTTTTTGGGGCTGCAGGATATTTATTATTAGCCTTTCTAATTCAGGTAATAGTTTCAGTAGTGGTAGGAGGTACTATAGGAGTTATTTACACAATTAATAATATAAATGAAATCACCGCAAATGGTCCTAATATAGAAGACATGACTAATAGTATCCTAGGATTAACAAACTATATACTTTTGGCTTCATCTATAATAACAGTACTTACATTTTTACTGATTTATAAAGTGAGAAAGAAAAGTACTAAAAAAGAACTACAAATAGTTAAAACAAAAAATATAAATCTTATTATTGCAGGAGTTCTTGGAGTATGTGTATGGCTATTTAATTCGGGAGTATTAAGTTTAATAGAAGAAGCAGGATTGCTTACAAAATATTTTGATGCAATGAATCAAATACTCTCACCACTAGCGGAAGGAAGTATAATTATTTCAATAATAACAGTAGGAATAGTTGCTCCATTTGCAGAAGAATTTTTATTTAGAGGTATAATATATAAAACGTTAAATAAAAATATATCTATAACCTGGACAATAATCATACAAGCGCTATTATTCGGTTTATTTCATGGAAATTTAATTCAAGGCTCTTATGCAACATTGTTAGGATTGATTTTTGGATATGTAACATATAAAACAAAATCATTGTGGCCAGCAATAATAATGCATATGGTTAATAATACTATAGCAACGATACTACCTATGTTTTTATCAGAATCTATTATGGTAACAGGTACTTTTATAGGTTTTATGATATTTGGAATCATAGGAATTGTAATATCACTTTTATTTATTAAGAAAAAAAATAATGATGATGAAAGTGAAGAGTTTAGCTTTATAAACTATAATAATTAAAAATTAATATTTAATATTTAGGAACTGTATAATACTTTGCAAAAATAAGTAGTTATATAGTTCCTATTCTTTTAGAAAGATTATTGTTTAATGTTTCTAATTATTTAATATTGAAAAATAATAACAAATGATATAAAATGATAATAAATAATAACAAACAATAAAGAGGTGGTGATTCAATTGTTTATGGAAGAAAGATTAGAAGATATATTAGAAATGATTAAAAAAGATGGTAAGGTAAGGGTAAAAGAACTAAGTGAAAAATTTAAGGTTTCTGAAGATATGATTCGTAAGGATTTAAGCAAGTTAGAGAAACAAGGCAATATAAGAAGAACATATGGAGGAGCAATTTTAGAGAGAAAAATAATTCATAATGATAATACTACTTCAAGGATTATAAGCAATATTGAAGAAAAAGAAAAAATAGCAAAATTAGTTATGGATGAAATACAAGAAAATGATGTTATATTTATGGATATTTCAAGTACTAACTATACTATTGCAACTATGATGACTAGATTTAAAAAAAATATAACATTAATAACAAATATGAATAGAATAGCTATAGAATTTGATTCAGTGCCAAATATTGATATAATACAGTTAGGCGGAATTTATAATAAAAAAATAGGGGGAACTATGGGGGCTTTTACTGTGGAAGAAATTAAAAAATTTAAAATAGATAAAGCTTTTATTGGTGTAGGTGGAATTAATATAGAAGATAACTTTGTTAGTAATTTCAATTTAGATGAAGTAAGTACAAAGGAAGCAATTATAAAAATGAGTAAAAAGAAGTATCTAATTACTATTAATGAAAAATTTTATAGTGATGGATCATATAAATTCTGTGAATTAGATGACATTGATTATATAATCACAGATAAAAGACCAGAAGAAGATATAATTGATGGCTTAGCAAAGCATAATGTAAAAGTGATATATTAAAATAGGAGTGATAAATCAGATGATAAAATTTATAGCATCAGATATGGATGGAACTTTATTAAATGAAAAAAATGAAATAAATAAGGAGTTCTTTGACATTTTCAATAAGCTTATTGAGAAGGATATAATATTTGCAGCTGCAAGTGGAAGACAGTATTACAATTTACTTAAGAGATTTGATAAGATAAAAGATAACATGATGTTTATAGCTGAAAATGGAACTTTTGTTGTATATAAGGGAGAAGAAATTATAGTCAATTCATTAGACAAAAATGTAGCTGTTGATCTTATAAAAATCGGTAGAACTATAGAAAATTCATATGTAATAGTATGTGGCAAAAAATCAGCTTATATAGAAAGTAGAGAAGAAAGATTAGTAAAGGAAACAAAGAAGTATTATGAAAGATATGAAATAATTGATGATTTAACCAAGGTTGAGGATGATATACTTAAAGTAACTATATGTGATTTTTCAGGTTCTGAATTTAATAGTAATAACTATTATAACGAATATAAAGACAAGCTTCAAGTTACTGTTTCAGGAGAAATTTGGCTTGATATAACAGCTAAAGGAGTTAATAAAGGAGTTGCTATAAATAAAGTTCAGGATATGTTAAATATAAATCACAAAGAAACAATGGTATTTGGTGATTATCTTAATGATTTAGAAATGATGGGAAGTGCCTACTATAGCTTTGCTATGGAAAATGCTCATGATGATTTAAAAAGGGTATCAAGGTTTATTGCAAAAAGCAATAATGATAATGGAGTAGTAGAAGCAATAAAAGAAGTTGTAGGTCTATAAATTCCTTCCTTTAGTTTTAAGTGGACATATGTAAGTTAGAATTGACTTGGAGTGAAGCGACGGAATAAGCCAATTTACATATGTCCACTTTTTATACAAATTTTAATTAAATAAACACATAAATTTCAAAATATATAGTTTAATACATATATAACTTTAAAGTAATATTATTAAGTTTAAATATTAATACTTGTTCCCTGATACTTGTTACTTGCCACCTGTTCCCTGATACCTGATCCTTAATCCATGATATCACTTATCCACTTTTTCCAGTAATACAACACCATTAATATCCGCGTTAACAGTAATTTTATTATCCTTAACAGTGTACTTCTTTCCAGTATAAAAATCTCTTATAGATGTAGAGTTCTCCCATATAGATGATACATTTATAGTTGTTTCACCAGAAAGGTTAGTAGCAATTATAACTTTATCATTAATATTATTCTTAGTATAAGTTCTACTAAATATATAAGGAGAGTCTTGTAATTTTTTATGAGTACCAGCTCCTATTGAAATATGGTTAGATCTAAATTGCCCAAGCTTTTGCCAGTGAGATAAAACTGTTTGATCTAAGGTGTCCCAATTCATATCAGATCTTGAAGGTTGATCTTTAGCAGTAGTTATAGTATTAGTTGAAGCTTTACGGTTAGATTCATCACCATAATAAATTTCTATGCCTCCTGGAGATAATATAAGTTTTGTACCTAAATTTATCATATTACCTCTAGTTAATCCAGTATCATGTGAGGATATATAACTTAAAATATTAAATGAAGGATCAGAATTTACTTTATCATCATATTCAGAATAAATTTCTTCAAGAGAATCTAGGCTATCACCTTTTGGAAACTTAAAGTTTATTATAGAGTCAAACCCATTAGCGTAGTATTCATTTTTTTCAATTCCTTGTCCAAAAACTTCACCTGTTATCCAAAAGTCATCAATCCATTTAGCGCCAGGCTTGTTTGGATTATTTTCTCTCCAAATTTTTAAAGCTTTATTTGATTCTTCTTTTAATTCTTGCCATCTATACATATCTATATGTTTTGCAGTATCACATCTAAAGCCATCAATTCCAAACTCTTCTACCCAAGCTGATAACCACTTTATTATATACTCTGAAGGAGCTATATCTAAATTTTCTCTATATTTTTCAGCAGAAGGAATTATCCATTTATTATTCTTTTCTATAGAGTCTTTTTTCCATTTTGTTTTAAGTATTGGCGGAATATCTACAGGATTTGTAGATTCTGTTTTTATATCTGGTAATCCAGAAAGATTCATGTTGATATCATTTGTACCACCAGGAGTATATCCAGGTAATCCGGCTCTTATCCAATCAGGACCCCACCACTTAGCCCATTCTTCCTTATGACCAGAATAATCTACTATAGTTTTATTATAAGTATCAAAATTTTCAGTTTCACTAGGAGTCCAACTAGAAATATCAACTGTATCATTTTTTATTGGAGAAAAATCATAATCAGACATATCTTTTAAGGTAGAAAATCCAGTATGATTTATTACTACATCTAACACAACTCTTATTCCATTTGAATGAGCTAAGTCAACAAATTCTCTCATTTCTTGGACAGTCCCCATATTCTTATCTATTGAAGTCCAATCCAAAGCATAGTACCCATGATAACCATAATGAGCAAAGGAACCATTAGAGTCTCCAGATATAAATCCATGTATCTGTTCTACGGGTGATGTAATCCAAATTGCATTAATTCCTAAATAACTAAAATAACCTTCTTTTAGTTTTTTAGTTAAACCCTTAATATCTCCACCATGAAAAGTTCCAACAGTAGATCCTTTAGAATCGACCCCAACCCTTCCATAGGAATTATTATTAGATTTATTACCATCATAAAATCTATCAGTTATCACAAAATAAAGACTAACATTATCCCATGAAAAAGCCTTGTTTTCCAGATCCTTGTTGTTTTGTTTGAAATAATTAAAAGAAATTATTATAGAAAATAAAATTAAAATTATGGATATTGATAAATAAATTATTTTTTTCTTCTTCTTCATAGTATCCTCCTTAAGAAGTTTCTTAAGATGAATTTAACACAGTTCATTTATGACAACAATTACAAATAGTACGAAGAAAATATATTTGGACTGAAATACAAAAATACAATTTTATTTCAGTTCACAGTCACAAATTAGAGCTATTTTTTCAGGTAGCAAGAGTAATAAGAAACTTGACCCCAAAAATCTGAAACCTGTTCCCTGATTCCTGAAACCTGCTCCCCCTTATAATAGGTAATTTAGAACTGTCTCTTGTGAACTGTGAACTATTAAGTATATAATATAAAAATCAGAAATAGAAAGGATAATTTGCATCGTGAGAATAAATAAATTACTAAGTAATTATGGATATTGTTCAAGAAAAGAAGTAAATAGATGGATTGAAGATAAAAGGATAATTGTTAATGGGAAATTATGTGAGCAAGGGCAATGGGTAGAAGAAAATGATGATATATTATTGGATGGGGAAAAAGTAAAGCCAAAGGAAAAGATATATATAGCATTGAATAAGCCACAAGGCGTAGTCTGTACTTCGGCAAATGAGATAGAAAATAATATAATTGATTTTTTAAATTGCAAGGATTATATTTTTCCAGTTGGAAGATTAGATAAAGATTCTCAAGGACTGATTTTAATGACAAATGATGGTGAATTAGCAAATAAGATATTATTTTCAGATAGTTATCATGAAAAAGAATATATCGTTACAGTAGATAGAGCTTTTGATGATGAGTTTATTGAAAGAATGTCTAGCGGAGTTGAAATATTGGGAACAATAACTAGACCATGTCAATTAAGTAGAATAGATAAAAATATATTTAGTATTATTTTAACTCAAGGTTTAAATAGGCAAATTAGGAGGATGACTAAGGCTTTTGGGTACAATGTTATTAAGCTAGAGAGGATACGAATTATTAATATAACATCTAAAGATATAGAAGTAGGTCAATGGAGAATAATAGAGAAAAATGAATTGCAAGAGTTAATTAAAATGATTTAATTAATGATAAATTTTATAAAATTAAATAAAAAAACAAATTTAGGACTTTAGTCCTATTTTTTTATGACTATTTTTGATGAAAATAGGACTTTAAAATTATAAGAAAAAGTATAAAAATATAAGTATAGGGTAATTTGTAATAATTTAGGGATTTTATTGGGGCTTTATAAAAATTAAAGGAGGCTTATATGGATTGTATTAGTGTAGATGATATTCTATCCACTACAGTGTTGTATGAAGGGTTTTTTAATTATAATGAATTCTTTAAAATTTCCAAAGAGAGCGTAAAAAGATTTTTATCAATAACTAATAAGTATAAAGATAATTGCATGAATTCGGACTTAGAGAAGAAGGAAATATATTTAGAAGATAGTAATGAGCATTTTTCAAGAGAATTTATATATAAGTTTAATGATTATGTCAAAATTAATAAGATGAAATATTCATCATTTAATAGAGAACTTATTTATTATGAAATTTATGAAATATTAGATTTTCAAAACGATATAGAGAGATTAATATTATTTGGATCATATATAGGGAAGGATAAAGATTTTATAGAAATATTTTTAAATGAAGTAAAGGTTAAAAATATAAAAATAAAACTTGTAAATAAAATGAATGTTTGGCCAAGCCCTTCAGAAATAATATTTGAAAAATATCAATAACAAAGTTTATAAAGGTAAATTTAAAATAATAATTCACGGATTAATCATATTAAGCTGTGGATTTTTTGTTGTTTATAAAAATATACTTTATTGACTTTTATCATGCATGTACTATATTATAACAAAAAGAAGTAGAATAAGGGGTCAGGTCATGAGTTATATAGAAGAAGTAAATAATGTAATAAAGAATATAAAAGAAATAAATCATGAAGCTAAAGAAGAGGCGAAAAAAAGAGTTGATTTTTTAGCTAAGCCATTGGGAAGTTTAGGCAAACTTGAAGATATTTCAATTAAGCTTGCAGGAATAACAGGAAATGTGAAGAATGGAATAAACAAAAAGTGTATAATGATTTTTTCATCAGATAATGGTGTAGTAGAGGAAGGTGTAGCATCGTCTCCACAATATGTTACATTAGCTCAAACTATTAATTTCTCAAGGGGATTAACAGGAGTAGCGGTTTTAGCAAAAGAAAATAATACAGATTTATTTGTTATAGATATTGGAATCAACAGTGATGTAGGAATACCAGGAGCTATAAATAAGAAAATTAGAAAAGGAACAAATAATATAGCAAAGGGACCTGCAATGACTTATGAAGAATGTGCGAAAGGCATTTTTATAGGTGTTGATATGGTTAGGGAAGCTAAGGAAAATGGTTATGATATAATTGGAGTTGGGGAAATGGGAATAGGAAATACAACTACAAGTAGCGCTGTTTTAGCTTCATTACTTAAATGCGAAATTGATGATGTTGTTGGAAAAGGTGCAGGATTAACAGATGAAGCTTTCGAGAAAAAAAGATTAGTTATAAAAAAAGCAATAGAATTAAACAATCTTGATTTTAATGATCCAATTGATATAGTTGCTAAGGTAGGTGGCTTTGAATTAGCAGGAATGATAGGAGCTTTTTTAGGAGCGTCTTATTATAAAATACCTGTTGTAATAGATGGCTTTATATCAGCAGTAGCTGCCTTAGCTGCAGTGAAATTAAATATTCTTGTTAAAGATTATCTTATATCATCACATTGCTCAAAGGAAATAGGCTATAATATAGCAATGGAAAATATGGAGTTAGAGCCTATGCTAAATTTAGATATGAGACTTGGAGAAGGTAGTGGTTGTCCAATCGCATTTTCTATTGTTCAATATGCTTGTGCAATGATGAACAACATGGCAACATTTAGTGAAGCAGAAATAGATCCAAGTTATATAGAGAAAATTAAAGAAGAAAAACATTATATAGTAGAAAGGAGAAGGTAAATGAATTTAGGACTTATTCATATTTATTGTGGAAATGGAAAAGGGAAGACTACGGCAGCGATGGGATTAGGAATAAGGGCGGCAGGTAGAGGTTATAAGGTACTACTTACTCAATTCTTGAAAGATAATGAATCAGGTGAATTAATATCAATAGAGAAAATTGGAGATAATTTTGATATTTTTTATGGAGAGCCAATGAAAAAATTCTTTAAATATTTAAGTGAAGAAGAAAAATTAGCTGTAATCAATGAACATAGAAATAGATTTGAAAAAGTTATTAAGAAGGCTATAGATGAAAAATATGATTTATTAATAATGGATGAGATTATGGCATCAATAAATTATGACATATTAGAATTAGATAAAGTTATCGCCTTTCTAAAAAATAAGCCTGAAAATTTAGAGGTAGTTTTAACTGGGAGAAATCCAGATAAAGCATTAATTGAGATTGCGGACTATGTATCAGAAGTAAAGTTAATAAAACATCCATATGTAGATAAAAAAATTCTATCAAGAATTGGAATAGAAAAATGATTATATTAATAGTAGGTGGATCTAAAAGTGGAAAATCTATGCTTGGACAAAAAATATCAAAAAGCTTAGAAGAAAAGCAAGGGAATTTATATTATATTGCAACCATGAAACCCTTTGATAAGGAAGATGTAAATAGAATTAATAATCATATATTAGAAAGAGAGGGATGGGGATTTAAGACCCTTGAGCAAAGTATTAATATTGATGAAATAAGTTCTATTACTAAAAAAAATGATACTCTATTAATAGATAGCATTACATCATTAGTTACCAATGAGATGTTTGATGGTGAGAATTTTATAAAGTATGTTAGTGACAAGATAATGACTGGAATAAAAGATATTTCAAATAAAGCTAATAATATTGTTATAGTAACAGATTATTTATTTAGTGATTCTATAGTTTATGATAATTATACCGAAAACTTCAGAAAAGAACTTGGTAAATTAAATAGAGATATAGCAAAGTTGTCTGATATAGTTATAGAATGTTGTTTTAACAATAAAATAATTCATAAGGGAAAAGAAATTATAGGTGATTTAATATGATGGAATTGATAAATGCTTTTATAATGGATTTAAGTATGTTTACAATAATACCTATGCCATATAAAAAATGGGATGATAATAGCGTAAGACATATGATGAAACTTTATCCAGTAGTAGGTCTTGTTATAGGGTTAATACATTATGGTATTTATAATATTATAAATAGCTTTAATATATCTAATATGTTAATTACAGCAATTACAATGGTAACCCCATTTATTATCACAGGAATGATACATTTAGATGGATTTATGGATGTTTGTGATGCCTTATTATCAAGAAGAGATAAAAAGGAAAAAATAAGAATACTAAAGGATCCAAATACCGGAGCATTTTCAGTAATATCTTTAGCTATTTTATTTGTAATTGATTTTGCATCAGTTTACACATTAATAGATAATAAAAAATATGTAGTAGGAATAGTTATAATCCCAATAATATCTAGAAGCCTTATGGCACTTATGTTATTAAAAAAAGAATCTATGAAAGAAAGTTCCCTTGGATCATACTTTAAAAAAGGTACGAGGAAAATTGATATATTTATTTTGTATTTGTTTTTATTTATATCAACTTTAAGCTTTATATATTTTATTGGAGCTAAAGGAATTATAGTTTCATTAGTTATGATAATTTCAGCAATTATTTCCGTAAATAATAGTACAAAAGAACTAGGTGGAATGTCAGGAGATAGTGCAGGATACGGACTTGTGATTTCAGAGATAATAGGGATGATGTGTTTGGCAATAATAT
>JAQCTH010000036.1:0-13820 GCA_027686065.1 Clostridiaceae bacterium AF10-41 | reverse complement strand
CTCGCTATATGCTTATTTCACCGTCTATTTACCGTCGCCAACTTATATTAAGAATTTAAATTAATAATGAATTAAGTTATTGGCAAAAAAATAATTGGTGAGGAATATTAAAATTTAGTTAAGTGTAGCAGACTATAATTGAGCTTGTTCTCTGTTCCCTAAAAAAATAAAAACAACTGTGCCTTGTGAACTGTCAACTGAAAAATACTTCGCATTTTATTACAAAGGGGGGGGAAATTTGATTCTTATATTTGGTGGTGCTTATAGTGGAAAATTAAGTTTTGCTAAGGAAAAGTTTGGTGTTTTAGATGAAGAAGTACTAACATTAGATAATATAGAGAATTTACAAATAGATTTTTCAAAAAAGGTAATAAATAATTTTCATATGTTTATATATAGGATGTCTTTAGAAAATAAAGATCCATTAAAATATATTTTAGAAAATAAAGACTTATTTAAAGAAAAAATAATAATAAGTGATGATATTTGTCAGGGAATAGTTCCTTTAAGAAAAGAAGATAGATTATGGAGAGAAAATACAGGAAAATGTCTTCAATACTTAAGCCAAAATTCAAAAAAAGTATATAGAATTTTTTGTGGAATTCCAATGGTGGTTAAAGATGAGTAATGTAGCAATTTATTTATTACGTCATGGAAAAACCCTTTGTAATGAGAAAAAATTATATTGTGGGAAAACTGATGTATCATTAAGTGAATCTGGAGTAAAGGAATTAAAAGAACTAAAATCATTAACTAATTATCCAAAATGTGATAAATATTTTACTAGTGGAGCAAAGAGAGCAAATGAAACATTTAAGCTTTTATATGAAAATTATGAGTATAGAGAGTTAAATGGTTTTTTTGAATATGATTTTGGTGATTTTGAAATGAAAAATTATGAGGATTTAAAAGAAGATAAGAATTATATTAATTGGATAATGGATGAAATAGGTGATGTTTCATGTCCAAATGGAGAAAGTAAGAAGAGTTATAAAAATAGAATAAAAGATGAGTTTATAAGATTTATTAATAACTTAAAAAATGAAAAAATTGAATCTACTTTATTAGTTTCCCATGGGGGAACTATAGGAACTATATTAGAAGAATTTTATGATAATAGTAAAAATTTTTATGAATGGCAGCCAAGCTATGGAAGGGGATATAGTCTCCAAATAGAAATATTAAATTCAGAGTTTAAAATATTAAATGTTACTGAGATATAAAATTATTATAGATAATTAGTTAAATTGGGAGAGATAAACATATGAAAGAATTAACTTTAGGCTATTTATTAGACCTAATAATAGGAGATCCACAAAATCCAATTCACCCTATAAGATTAATAGGAAACTTATGTAAAAGCATAGAAAATTATTTTAGAAAAAAACTAAGTAAGTCTCTTAAGATAGCAGGATTATCAACTTGGATATCTGTTGTTTTAATTGTTTTTGTATTTAGTAACTTAATATTAAGGATTAGCTATAATTTTAATTATATATTTGGAGTAATAATAGGTGGAATTATTATATATTTTTGTATTGCAACAAAATCATTAAAGGTTGAAGCTTTAAAGGTAGTAAAAGAATTGCAAGAAAATAATATTGAGGAAGCAAGACAGAAGTTATCTTATATTGTTGGAAGAGATACTAAAAATTTAGATAAAGAGGAGATTTTAAGAGCAGTTGTTGAGACTATAGCAGAGAATATTTCTGATGGTGTTGTAGCTCCAATTCTTTATGCTGGGCTATTTGGGGCTCCTTTCGCCTTAGTGTATAAAGCAGTAAATACTATGGATTCTATGTTTGGATATAAAAATGATAAATATTATGAGTTTGGATATTTTCCAGCTAAATTTGATGATATATTTAATTACATACCAGCTAGGATTACAGGATATTTGATAGTTATAGCAGCTTTTATATTAAAAGTGGATTATAAAAATTCTTATAAGATATATAAGAGAGATAGATATAACCATAGTAGCCCCAATAGTGCACATCCAGAATCGGCAGTAGCAGGTGCTTTGGGGTTAAAATTAGGAGGAGCTAATTATTATTTTGGTAAATTAGTAGAAAAACCAACTATAGGTGATGAAATAAAGAAGATAGAAGTTAAAGATGTAAATAAAACTAATAATATTTTATATATGGTTTCTTTTTTTAGCTATTTAATTGCTATACTTTTATCTTTAATGGGGAGAATTTAATATGAGTAAAGTAGTTCATGGTGGAAATATAGATGAATTATCAAGAAAATATAACTTAAATAAAGATAATTTAATAGATTTTTCAGCTAATATAAATCCGATGGGAGTACATAAAAATATAAAGAAGGCAATTATAGATGGATTAGATAATATTGAAAGATATCCAGATATAACCTATTATGATTTAAAGCTAGCAATAAGTAAATTTGAGATTATAGATATTAATAACTTAACCTTAGGCAATGGAGCGGCAGAGGTTATATTTAATTTAGTTAGAGCTTTAAAACCTAAAAAAGTGCTTATTCCAGCTCCAACTTTTGGAGAGTATGAAGAAGCTGTTTTAAGTATAAATGGAAACATAGAATATTATTATTTAAGAGAAAGTAATAATTGGCATATAAGTGAAGATATATTAAAGTATATAAATAATAATATAGATATGATATTTATATGTAATCCTAACAACCCAACAGGAAATTTAACAAATAAAGATTTGATAGAAAGAATTGCAGAAAAAGCTTTAAAATTTAATTGTATAATTGTAGTAGATGAATCATTTTTAGATTTTGTAGAAGACAATGATGATTATACTGTAGTATCTTTATTAAATAAGTATAAAAATATATTTATTATAAAATCAATGACTAAGTTTTTTGCTATACCAGGAATTAGAATGGGATATGGCATCTCTAAGAATAAAGACTTACTAGAAGAAATAGATAAAGCATGTGTTCCGTGGAATATTAACATAATGGCAGAAAGGGCATCAATTGCAGCTTTATTAGAAAAAGAATATATAAAAAATACTATAGATTATGTACAATCTGAAAAAAACTTTTTATTTCAAGAACTTATAAAAATAAAAAACATAAAAGTTTTTGAACCAAATGTAAATTTTATAATGTTTAAAACATTAAAAGAAATAGATTTAAAGAGAATTATGTTAAAAGAAAGTATTATTATAAGAAGTTGTAATAATTATAATGGATTAGATAATACTTACTATAGAATTGCAGTAAGAACTAGAAAAGAAAATGAGAAACTTATTAATTCATTAAAAAAAATAATGAATTAATATATTTAATCGTTAATTTTATAATTCTATTCTATAGGATTATAAAAAGTGATATTATAAATTACAGCATATATTTTAATTGACATATTATATCATTAATAATATAATTCTATTTGAATTTGGACTATATTAAATATTTAGGGTGCTTTTTAAGCTTAATAGGGAATTAGGTATCATTCCTAAGCTACCCCAGTAACCGTGAAATGGACGAAATCTATTAATACCACTGCAAAAAAATGCGGGAAGGTTAGAAAGTAGGATGAAGTAAAGCCGGGAGACCTGCCTTTTATATAAAAGTTATTATCTTCTGAGGGTGAGATAGTAAGAATACTATTATGGTTTTAAATCATTATAATAGGTAATACAAGCTATTTTCTATTATTCAATGATTTTAAATTATGAAATATGTATTTTAGGCATACTCTTAGTATGTCTTTTTGTTTTATAGAAAGATTAATTAAGTAGTATTCTATAAAATAAGCCCTAATAAAAATTAGGAGGAAAGTATTATGAAAAAGGGAAATAAAATTCTTTCGTTAGTTTTTGCAATGGTATTTTCATTAGCAATATTTGCTGGGTGTGCAGAAACTACAAAAACTATGACAGACAGAGAGGGAAATGAATTCACTCTACCAAAGAAAGTAGAAAAAATTATATCAACTGCACCATCAAATACAGAGGTATTAGTCGATTTAGGACTTGCAGATAAACTAGTTGCAGTGGATAAATATTCAGCAGATGTAGAAGGAATAAATAAAGATCTACCTAAAATAGATTTTAGAAATCCAGATGCAGAAACTATAATATCATTACAACCAGATATAATTATTGCATCAGGACATAATAAGGTTGGAGATAATGATCCATTTCAATTGGTAAAGGATGCAGGAATAACAGTTGTATATATACCAAGTAGCTATAGTATTGATGGTATATATGGAGATATAGAATTTATAGCACAAATAACAAAAGCAGATAAAAAAAGCAAAGAAATTATTGATAATATGAAAAAAGAAGTTGAGTCTATAAAGGCTATTGGAGATAAGATAACAAATAAAAAGAAAGTTTATTTTGAAATAGGATCTGGTTCTATGCTAAGTAGTTTTGGTAAAGAGACTTTCTTAAATGAAATGATTGAAATAGTTGGAGCAGAAAATATATTTGCAAATGAAAAATCATGGATATCACCATCTATAGAAGCTATTATATCTGCTAATCCAGATGTTATATTAACTAGTATGCCAGATATAAATGGAGTAAAGGCAGTGGATGATATAAAAAGCCGTGATGGATGGGATAGTATAACAGCTATAAAGCAAGGCCAAGTTTATAGTATAGATGGTAACTCATCATCAAGACCATCACAAAATATAATTAAGGCTTTAAAAGAAATGGCACAGGCTATTTATCCAAATGAATATAAATAAATATAATAAAAATAAAGTATTGATGATATTATCAATACCATTAGTTATTTTAATAATTTGTATTGGAACTTCCATTGGAAGTTCCAATATTAGTATTATGGACATTATTTCAATAATACTTCACAAATTATTTAATGTAAGCTTATTAGAAGGTATTGAAGTAAAGGATGTTTCAATAATTTGGAGTATTAGACTTCCAAGGGTATTATTAGCATTTACTGTTGGAGGAGCTCTTGCAGCAAGTGGAGCTGTAGTGCAATCAGTTCTAAAAAATCCATTAGCATCACCCTATACTTTAGGAGTATCATCAGGAGCATCTTTAGGAGTAGGTCTTTTAATAGTTTCAGGAATATCTATCCCATTCCTCGGAAACTTTTCATTACCTCTAATAGGCTTTATAAGTAGTTTATTAACAATGATAATAGTATTAGTATTTGCAAGTAAGGTAGATAAGGAATTGTCTAATAGTACAATAATATTGTCAGGAATGGTTTTTTCTTTATTTTTTAATGCAGCATTAACAACAATAACAGCTTTATTTACTAGTAAGATAGAAGCTATAACTATGTGGCAAATGGGATCATTTTCTATGAGAGGATGGAGCTATCTTAAGGCGGGATTTCCTTTTTTTATAATAGGAATAATTGGAGTAATGATATTTGCAAAAGAAATGGATGTATTAACCTTTGGAGAAGAACAAGCTAAATCTATCGGCGTTGAAGCAGAGCGGGTTAAAAAGTATCTTTTCTTATTTGTAGCAATATTAACAGGAGCAGCAGTTTCAATAAGTGGTACTATAGGTTTTGTTGATTTAATTGCTCCGCATGTAGTAAGAAAAATATTTGGATCAAAGCATTCATGTGTTATTCCTATGTCAGTTGTGTTTGGTGGATGTCTTATGGTAGTTACTGATTTAATTGCAAGAACTATAATAGTTCCATCAGAGCTTCCAGTGGGTGCAGTAACAGCAATAATAGGTGCTCCATTTTTTGCTTATTTATATTTTAAAAAATCAAAGTAGGTGATTTTAATATGTTAGAAGTCAAAAATGTTTGTTGTGGTTATGACGGAATAGATATTGTAAAGCAAGTTAGTTTTAGCATAAATAGAGGTGAAAACTTATGTATAGTTGGGCCTAATGGATGTGGTAAAAGTACCTTATTAAAAGCTATATCTAGTCTTATTGATTTTCATGGGGAAGTCAAATTGGATGGGAAAAATATAAATGCACTAAAACGAAAAGATCTTGCAACTAAGATTGCGTTAATGACACAAAGTTCTAATATACAATTTCCATATACGATTTATGAAACAGTCGCATTAGGAAGATATTCTCATTTAAACGGTATTTTTTCTAGATTAACTAAAAAAGATGAATTAATTATAAATGAAAGCCTAAAGATGGTTGGAATATTAGATATAAAAAATAAACTTATAAGTGAATTATCAGGAGGGCAACTTCAAAGAGTATTTTTAGCAAGAGCTTTTGCACAAGATCCAGAAGTTATACTTTTAGATGAGCCAACAAATCACTTGGACTTAAGATACCAAATTGAAATATTAGATTATCTTAAGAATTGGGCTAAAGAAAAAAATAAAATTGTTGTAGCTGTATTACATGACTTAAACTTAGTTCAAAACTTTGGAGATAGAGTTTTGATGTTAAATGATGGAATCATAAAAGGGCATGGAAATACAAAAGAAGTTTTAAATAACAATGATTTAGAAGAAGTTTATGGAATAGATATAAAATCTTTTATGGTAAAAACCTTGGAAAAATGGAGATAAAGGAGGAGTTTATAATGGGAAAAAATTTTGTTATGTCATATAGCTGTGGAAAAGATAGTACATTATCCTTGTATAGAATGATAAGAGAAGGCAATAAGCCAGTTGCATTACTTATTACAGTGGATAAAAAAGTTTTAAGATCATGGTTTCATGGAGTACCAAATGATTTATTAAATGAGGTGTCAAAATCACTTGATATTCCTCTTTTACTAGTGAACTGTGAGGGCGATGAGTATGCAGAGGCTTTTAAAAAAGCACTATATAAAGCTAAAAATGAATTAAGTGTAGAAGCTTGTGTATTTGGAGATATAGATTTAGAAGCACATAGAACATGGTGTACAGATAGATGTAATGAAGTTGAAATAGAAGCAATATTTCCATTGTGGCTTGAAGATAGGGAAAAATTAACTTATGAGTTCATAGATACTGGGTTTAAAACCGTTATTAAAAATGTTAGATTAAATGCATTATCAACTGACTTTCTAGGAAAAGAATTAACTCATAAAGTAGTTAAGGATATAATAAAAACAGGTTCAGATGCATGTGGCGAAAACGGAGAGTATCATACCTTTGTGTTTGATGGACCATTATTTAAATATCCAATAAAATTTAAAGAAAATGGAATAATTACAAATAAAACTCATGGTTTTTTAGATATAGTAGGTGTTATTAATGAGTAAAAGTGTAATGTTATTGGGTACAGCTTCATCAGTTGGAAAAAGTACATTAGCAGCAGCATTTTGTAGGTATTTTAAAAATAGAGCTTTAAAAGTTGCTCCTTTTAAAGCATTAAATATTTCATTAAACTCATATGTAACAAAAGATGGTTTAGAAATGGGAAGGGCACAAGTTGTTCAAGCAGAAGCTTGTGAAATAGAGCCAAAGGCATGGATGAATCCAGTACTTTTAAAACCAAGTGGAAATATGACGACTCAGGTTATAGTTAATGGGAAAGTAAAATGTAATATTGAATCATATAAATATAAGGAATTAAATAAGGAATTAAAAGAAATAGTTAAAGAAACCTTTTATAAGATTTCTAAAGAATATGACGTAATTGTACTTGAAGGGTCTGGAAGTTGTGCGGAGATAAACTTAAAGGATAGCGATATTGCAAATATGTCAATGGCTAGAGATAGTGATTCACCTGTAATATTAGTTGCTGATATAGATAGAGGTGGAGTATTTGCATCAGTGGTAGGAACTATAATGCTTTTAGATGAAGAAGATAGAAGGCGTGTTAAAGGTGTAATTATAAATAAATTTAGAGGGAAAATAGATTTATTTAAGCCAGCCATAAGGCAATTAGAAGATATTATAAAAATACCAGTACTAGGAGTTATGCCATACTTTCAATTGGATATAGAAGATGAAGATAGTGTAACAGAAAGATTAAAGAATAAGGAGATAAAAAAACTTGATATAGCAGTTGTAAAACTCCCATATATGTCAAATTTTACGGATTTCAATGCTTTGGGAAGATTAAATGGAGTATCGATACGATATGTGGCCAATAGAAAAGATATAGGTAATCCCCATTTATTAATTATACCAGGAAGTAAAAATACTATAGAGGATTTAAGAGAAATAAAGAAAAATGGTATTTTTAACGAAATAGTAAAGTTGCAAAACAAGGGAACATTAATTTTTGGAATATGCGGTGGCTACCAGATGTTAGGAAAGCTCATAGAGGATAATCTTGGGATAGAAGGAGAAGCAACATCTGAAATTGGATTTGGATTTCTAAATATAAAAACAATATTTAATAGGGATAAAATAACTAAACAGTCAGAAGGAAAGATAATCTCTAATAAGATTTCGGAATTTAATGACATAAGAGTAGTTGGTTATGAAATTCATAATGGAATTAGTAATTTGGATGAAAGTGCAATTCCATTTATTAAATTAAATAATGATGAAATAGTAGGTACTACAAATGAGGACTCTACAGTTTTCGGAACTTATATTCATGGAATATTTGATAATAGCGAATTTGTTAATATATTTATAAAGTATTTAGTAAAAGTAAATAAAATTGAAGATATAGATCAAGATAAATTAAGTTATAAGCAATATAAAATGAAGCAATTTGATGAGCTTTCTAAAATATTAGAAAATAATATAGATATGGAAAAAGTAGAAGAAATATTAAAAATATAAATTAATAAAAATAAGTTAATTAAAGAAACTCCAATGGAGTTTTTTATTTTGTCTTGAAATCTTATAAAATTCTTAATATTACTTTTTAAAATGCACAATATAAGTTAATTATTGTAAGATAAGAAGTAAGAGATAAAATTAAATTTAATAACATATTTTATATTAAGGCAGTAAACTAATGGGGAGGAGTAGAAAATGAAGGAATTATCTAAAAAAATTATATTAAAATATAATTTAAATGAATTGAAATGGCTAGATTTAATATGGTTTGCATTATTTCCATTAATGAATATAAACTATGTTATAGCTGGCTCAATCGCAAAAAATGGCAAAGATTTTAGTTTAACATTAGATAAACAAATACCATTTATCTCAATGTTTATTTTTCCTTATATATATTGGTATATTTATATTTTTATAGGACTAATATTTATTTTATTAAAAGATCGTAGAAAATATATAAGGGCTTTATTTACAGTATATATGGGTATGTGTGTATGTTATTTTATTTATTATTTATTTCCAGTTGAGATAGTAAGACCAACAATAATAAATAATAGTATATCAGATAAACTAGTTAATATTATTTATGAAAATGACAAGCCATTTAACTGTTTTCCATCTATACATGTATTAAATACCTATATAGTTATGAGATATACAAAGAGAAATGAAAAAAAGGCATGGTTTTACTATACACAATTAGTAGGTGTACTAATAATTATTTCAACATTATTCGTAAAGCAACATTTTATTTTAGATGGAGTAGCAGCTATAGTATTGGCAGAAGTTGTAATTAGTATATCTAAAAAAATAGAGGACAAGCATCTAGATAGTATTTTATTATTACCATATAAACTAGTTGATAAGATAAAGAACAAAAATGATATACCAATAAATTGATTTAGATAAATTTTTCCTAAATTTAACTTTAACAAGCTGATAATAAGGAAATGTTATGCGGTATGAGCTATATTAAATATAGTTCATGCCGCATTTTTAAATACTGAAAATCTTCTAGTTATAAATATAAAAAGAATTAAATTTCTTTATTTAATAATAATATCCTTTTTTCTTAAATATAACAATAGTTACGTAATTTATAAAAGTATAGATAAATTACCCAAAATATATTGACAATGATAATCTATATCAACTATAATAAAAATCAATTGATACAGATTATCAAATGCTGGGAGTGAGGAAATGACTAAAAAATCATTATTGATTATTACATTTATTCTATCAGTAATATCTATATTTATTGGAGTATCAGATATAAATATAATTAGCCTGGGAACCGAAGAAATAGAGGTTCTTATGATAAGTAGATTACCTCGTTTGATTAGTATATTAGTTGCGGGGGTGGGGATGAGTATAAGTGGTGTAATAATGCAACAAATTAGTAATAATAAATTTATTTCGCCAACAACAGCAGCCACAGTTGATTCTGCTAAGCTTGGAGTTCTATTTTCTATAATAATATTTTCATCAGATAATATATTTCAAAAGATGATTTTATCTTTTGTATTTTCGGTAGCTGGAACTGTTATGTTTATGACTATATTAAAGAAGATAAAGATAAAGAATGTAATTTTTATACCACTCGTTGGTATTATGCTAGGTAATGTAATAGGCTCAATAACAGATTTCTTTGCGTATAAGTATAACTTAACACAAAGCATGGGGGCTTTCTTACAAGGAAGTTTTTCAACTGTATTAAAAGGAAACTATGAAATGCTATATTTAAGTATACCATTGATAATAATAGCCTTTTCATACGTACATAAATTTACTCTAGCAGGCATGGGAGAAGAGATGTCAGTAAGTCTTGGATTAAATTATAAAAGAGTTACTAATATTGGCGTTATAATAGTTGCTTTAATTTCATCATTAGTAGTAATAACTGTAGGTAGTATACCCTTCGTAGGATTGATAATACCCAATATAGTTTCTATATGGAAAGGGGACAATCTTAAAACTAATATGCCAATTGTTGCTTTACTAGGAGGAAGTTTTGTATTGGCTTGTGACATTATAAGTAGATTGATAATTGCACCATATGAAGTACCTATAGATTTAACTGTAGGAGTTATTGGAGCTGTAATATTCCTTTATTTAATATTTAGGAGGAATAAATAATGAAAAAGAATAAAAAACAAATAATTATAATGTCAATAATTGCAGCAGTCTTTTTAATATTATTTGTAGTGTGGGGGTTAAATGCAAGAAATTATAGATTCAATTTATCTCTTAGAATTCCAAAGGTTTTAGGAATTTTAATAGCTGGAGGAACTATTTCAGTAGCCTCATTATTATTCCAAACAATAACAAATAATAGAATTATAACACCAAGTATTATAGGTTTAGATTCTTTATATAATTTAGTACAAACTGTAGTAGTATTTGTATTTGGATCTACATCAATTTTCATGGTTAATAAAACAGTGAATTTTTTAGCTTCAGGTACCTTAATGGTAATTTTAGCAATGATATTATTTAAAGTAGTTCTTAAAAGTGGGAAAAATAATATATTCTTCTTATTATTGGTAGGAACTGTTGTTGGGACATTATTTAGAAGTTTGTCATCTTTCATGCAGGTATTAATAGACCCTAATGAATTTGATGCACTTCAAACAAAATTATTTGCTTCATTTAGTTTAGTAAATACTAAAATAATATTTATTTCAGTTGTGATATTAATAATAATGGCAATTATTTTATACAAAGATTTTAATAAGCTAGATGCAATGTCATTAGGAAGAGAGCAAGCTATAAACTTAGGAATTGATTATGATAAATTTAGCAAAAGGATATTAATATTTGTTGCGATACTTGTTTCACTATCAACAGCATTAGTTGGTCCAATAACATTCTTAGGAATAATAGTTGTTAATTTGACCTATGAAATAACTAAAACTTACAAACATTCAGTGCTTTTTATAGTTGGAACACTTATAAGTATAATAGCTTTAGTCGGTGGTCAATTCTTTGTTGAGAGAGTTTTTAATTTTAATACGACCATAAGTATAATAATTAACTTCATTGGAGGAATTTACTTTATAAATCTATTATTAAGGGAGAGTAAACTATGATAGAAGTAAAAAATATTAGTAAGAGTTATGGAAATAAAAAAGTTCTAGAGGATGTTTCCTTTAAAATAGAAGAAGGTAAAATAACTTCTTTTATAGGGCCAAATGGTGCAGGTAAAAGTACAGTTTTGTCTATAATATCTAGACTTATGAGTTCTGATTCAGGAGAAATTTTTATAGATGGCAAAGAAATAAAAGCCTGGGACTCTAAGGAGTTATCAAAAAAATTATCAATATTAAAGCAAAGTAATAACTTAAATATAAGGCTAACTATTAGGGAGCTTGTTTCATTTGGAAGATTTCCATATTGTGAAGGGAAATTAAAAGAAGATGATGAAAAAATTATTGATGAAGCCTTAAATTATATGAAGCTTACAGATATTGAGGATAAGTATCTTGATGAATTAAGTGGTGGGCAAAAACAAAGGGCATATATTGCAATGATAATTGCTCAAGATACAGAGTATATACTTTTAGATGAGCCACTAAATAATTTAGATATGAAACATTCAGCTGAAATGATGAGACTTTTAAGAGAAATGGTTAATGATTTAGGAAAAACTATAATAATAGTTATTCATGATATAAATTTTGCATCTTGTTATTCAGATACAATAGTAGCATTAAAAGATGGAAAATTAGTAAATCATAGGATAACAGAAGAAATGATAACAGAGGATAGTTTAAGTTGTCTTTATGATATGAGCTTCAATATTAGAGAAGTAAATAATCAAAAGATATGTATATATTTCTAAAAAAATTAAAGTATAAAATAAAATTTATATAAAACAAAAAAATGGAGGTAAATTTAATGAAAAAGAGACTTACAACCGTATTAGGTATGGTTATGTTATTATTAGTAGGAGTAGTAGGTTGTACTTCAGGAGAGAAATCAACTGGAGATTCAGCAAAAGAAGAAAAGAAAACAGTAGTTGTTACAGATCAAAGGGGTGAAGTAGAAGTGCCTGTTAATCCTAAAAATGTTGTAGTTTTAGATTATGGTTCATTAGATATAATGACTAAGTTAAATGTTGAACCAGTAGCGTTACCAAAAGGTTCCCTTCCTGCATATTTAGATAAATATAAAGATAATAAATATATAGACTTAGGTTCATTAAAAGAATTTAATTTAGAAAAAATCAATGAAGTTGCACCAGACTTAATTATAATAGAAGGAAGACAGGAGTCTTATTATGAAGACTTAAAGAAAATTGCTCCAGTATTATATTTAGGTACAGCTAACAGTGACATATTTGCTTCAGCAGAAAATAATTCTAAGGTATTAGGTAAAATATTTAATAAAGAAGAAGGTATTAAAGCTGAATTAGAAAATATAAATAAGAGATTAGAAGTAGTAAGTACTAAAGTTAAAGAAAAGAATTTAACAGCTTTAATGACAATGTTCAATGAAGGGTCGTTATCTGTATATGGTACAGGATCAAGATATGATATGGTTTATAGTAAGTTTGGATTTACTCCAGCTGATACACAAATAGAGGCTTCAAATCATGGACAAAACATTTCATTTGAATACTTAAAAGAAAAGAATCCAGATTACTTATTTGTTTTAGATAGAGGTGCAATAACTGGAATTCAAGCATCGGTAAAAGAATCTGTAGAAAATGAATTAGTAAAGACAACAAAAGCTTATAAAGAAGGACACATAGTATATGTAAATCCACAGGCTTGGTATGTTGGTGGAAGTGGAATAATGGCTATAGATACTATTATTTCTGATGTTGAAGCAGCATTGGGAATAAAATAGAATTTGAATTAAGAACTCCTTATTGGAATTTTCCTTTAAGGAGTTTTTATATTGAAAAACTATATTAATGATAATTTATCAATATATTTAAGAATTTAAAATGAAAGTAATAATTATAAAAAAGTTTTTTTGAAAAATATTAAAAAAGTAATTTTAATATTTACAATGGATAATTATTATTATATAATAATAAACATCAAGATAATATAAAATGATTTAGAAAATAAATTTATTATAAAATAATGTGAAAATTAGGAGGAGTTTAAATTATGAAGAAATTTGTTTGTACAGTATGTGGATACGTTCA
>JAQCTH010000035.1 GCA_027686065.1 Clostridiaceae bacterium AF10-41 | reverse complement strand
ATTTAAATAACTTTCTACATTATTATTTTTTATAGATTCTTCAAACTGTTCTTTTGTACAATCCTTTGTGCCAACTATCAGTGATGCACCTGGTTTAGCATCAATAACATACCAAGCCTCTGTCTTACCATAATCATTTTCATACTTTGCTGCATATTCATCTCCTGGATGAACTTGAACTGAAAGTTTTTCCTTTGAGTTTATAAGCTTTATAAGTAATGGGAATTTTTCAAGAGTTACTTTTTCCCCAACAAGTTTATGTCCATATTCTTTAATCAAATCATCAAACTTAGTCCCTTTTAATGAACCATTTTCAACTACTCCTGTTCCATTAGGATGACATGCTATATCCCAGCTCTCCCCTATTTCACCTTCTGGCATATTGTTTCTAAAGGTTTCAAAATCTCTTCCACCCCATATTTTTTCATAATATAAATTTTCAAATTTGATTGGATACATTAAATTACCACCTTACTTTAAATATTTTTTATTATCTATTCAATTCAAAGTTTATTGCATCTAATAGAATCCCCTATAATGACTAGCTTTGTATTTTTTCCTAATCTCATAAGTTCATCTCCTTTTATATCTTAGCAATATTTATACATATTAATAAATAATAAATAGATTAATAATATATTAATCTTGATTCAGCTAACATAATCTTATATTAACCTATATTGCCAAATTTTTTAAGTATCATAATTATAGATTTTTATAAAAATTTATAGTTATAATATATATTCCTCTATACAATGAGAAACTGAATTTACAATATATGTTGTATGTTTCTTTAACTCTTCTTCTACATGCTTAAAAGTGAATGAATTTGGTGTTATATTAAACATACTAATATCATTCCATGAGTCACCTATAGTATATAAATTTTCTGATTTTATTAACTCTTGATTTGCTAAATATTCTACTCCATTTCCTTTAGAACATCCTATTGGAACAATATCTATAAAAATATCATTTCTATATGCAATTATTTTATCTCCATACTTATTATTTATTTCACTTTTTAATTCTTCTATTTCAACCTTTTCTTTATTTGGCATATACAGAGAAATTAAGCTTAAATCATCATCTATTTCTTGTATTGAATTGACCTTTATTTTATTAGGATAAGGTAAGTTATTACAATCTGTTAATATATATGTCTTAAAACCTGATTCAACAGATATATCAATATTACCATCATTTACTTGATATAATATTTTTTCTATTACTTCTTTTTCTATAATTTCTTGTTTAATCTTACTTCCAGTTGAATCCATTATAAGTGCGCCATTTAGTAAAACAAAATAATTCGCATATATTTTGTATTGATCTTTTAACATTTGAATTGCATTATAGGGTCTTCCTGTTGAAACAACTACTAAATTCCCCTTATTTTGAAGCTTAAGTATTGCTTGTCTATCATTCGACCTAATTTCATTATTATTTATTAATGTTCCATCCAAATCTGTAGCAAATAGTTTATTCATTTCTACCTCCAACTTCATGTATTTTTAAGTATATATTTTTATAATATAATTTTACCACAATAATTCCTTTCTTTGATAAGTAATATCATATAATATAAACTTCAATTTAAATTTTTTAAAATCTTTATGCATTTTTAGAAGATAATACTAGGGATTAAAAAGATTATATCTCAAATAATATAAACATAAGGAGGGATTATTATGCCAACAAAACCTAACAGTAAAAAAGTTTATTTACCTAATGATAGAACTGGGTATGCTCCAGAAAAACATGCTTTGATTAGTCATGGAAAAGTTGACTCTGAGCCAAGTCCATTACCTAGTACAGTAGAAGATGATATAGTGGTAAATAATATTGCTTATATGGAATTTGATTATACAGAACAACCTGAACTAGATAATGAAAGTGATACTAAAACTGAAGCAAGTAAAAATAGTAAGAAATAAATATCACAAAGGAGAGATTCAATATGTCTAATAATAAAAAAAATAGAACTGATGGAACAATTCCTATGAAAAATAAAGATGTTGCTACTCCTGTTAATTCAAACAATACATCTAGTTCTTCGTATGAATATACAGATTCAGAAAATATAGCTAGGGTTTCTAAAGTTAACCAAAAACGTTAATAAAAATAAATAAAGGAAATCTTTTAATGAACAACTACTAAATTTTTCTAGATACTTCTCGATAATTTAAGTAGTTGTTCATTTTTATTTTAAATTTATTGCAATTTAGGGGGAGGGCATATGAGAAAAATACTCAAAATAAAAAATACTCAAAAAGGAAAAACTAAGAAAGAAAAAACTAATAATAATGATAAACCTAAAAAAAATAATAAAAAATTAATTAAAATATCTAATAAGCTTAGAAGTTGTTTTGTATTGATTATAGCTTTATTATTATTTATCTGGGGACTTGGCCTATACAATATGGATAAAATCAACAGTTCTTCTGAAAAGCTTTACTCAAATAATACTTTAGGAATCATATATATAAATGAATTAAGTGAAAATTCTACATATAATTATCTTAGTAGTAAACTTTTAATATCAATTAAGGATGCTGCCGAAAAGAAAATTTTAACTCAAAATATTTATTATAATAATAAAAGAAATTCTCAACTTGTTCAGCTTTATAAAGACTTAATTACTAAAGATGAAGATAAACAACGTTTTGATGAAATAATATCTTCTTTAGCTAAATTAGAAGAGCAATCTGATAATATAATTAAAGCTGTAAATGAAAATAGATTAAATGATGCAACTTTATTTTCTTATGATTTAGATAAAATTCGTGGAGACTTTATTATTAAATTAGATAGACTTGTTGATTTAAACAGCAAATGGGCTGAAGAAACCTTAAAAATGAATAAAGATACATATAACCATTCATTAATGCTTACATCTATTATTTTAGGTGTTTCAATATTTATTTCTATACTATCTGCTGCTAGTATAACTTTAAGAATAACTAAGTCTTTATCTAAAATAATGTCTTTATCTAATAGAATAGCTAAATATGACTTGTCTGAAAAGATTGAAATAAAGCATAATGATGAATTTGGGCAAATAGCTACGGCTCTTAATATAGCTCAAGATAATTTAAAAGAAATAGTACATTCAGTTATCTCTAGCGCCGATGAGGTTAATTTATCAAGTGAAGATTTAGCTTCATCTATTGAAGAAGTAACTTGTCAATTTGATTTAATAAATGATTCATCAAGTGAAATTAACTCTACAATTCAGGAAACTAGCGCTATAACAGAAGAATTATCTGCATCTATTTTAGAAGTAAATGCAAGCATAGATACTCTTTCTGAAAAAGCTACTGATGGTAATATTAATTCAGAAAAAATTCAAAAAAGAGCAACTACTATAAAGAAAGATACTGAATTTGTAATTGATAATACCTCAACTTTATATGAAAGTGTAGAAAATGATATAAAACTATCTATTGAAAAAGCAAAAATAGTTAATGAAATAGTTAATATGACTAATTCTATTGAGGAAATTGCTGAACAAACTAATCTTCTTGCTTTAAATGCATCAATTGAGGCTGCTAGAGCTGGAGAACAAGGTAGAGGATTTGCTGTTGTTGCTGAGGAAGTAAGACTACTTGCAGAACAATCCAGAAGTTCAGTTCAAAGTGTAAAAGAGACAATAAATCAAGTCAGACTTGCTTTTAGTAATATCACTGATAGTAGTAATAAATTACTTGAATTTATGGATAGTGAAATAATGAAAGAATTTAAACAGTTCATAAAAATAGGTGATAAATATGAAAAAGATGGAGTATTTATTAGAACTATGAGTGAGGACATTGCTGCTATGTCTGAAGAAGTATCTGCTACAATGAATGAGCTAAGTAATGCTGTTCAATCAGTTGCATCTATGACTCAAAATTCATCAGCAAATGTAAATTCAGTAAAGAATAGTATAAATGATACTACTAGTGCTATAGAAAAAATGTCCGAAACAGCTATAAATCAAGCTGAATTGGCTATAAAACTTAGAAGTTTATTATCTCAATTTAAATTTTAAAATTAAGTAGGTAGATTCCTTGGAATCTACCTACTATTATTTTTCTACTCCGTATCTAAATCCCATCATAGAGCCAGATCTTCCACAGTTTCCTCTTCCTCTATTTTCTGAATTTAATCCATATCTATTTCCTTCTCCATTTCCTTGCCCTTGACCCCTGTTTTCTTCCCCATAATAAGGACAGTTTGGATTTCCTAAGCCGGAATTATTATCCTCAGATATATTGTAATTTTCTGTATCACTTACTACTGCTTCACCTGAATTTATTACTGGACTTTCTTCCTCTGCTGCGAAGGCTATGGCTCCTGTACCTATTGTAATAGCCCCTATTATTGATAATGATAAAATTAATTTTTTCATAGTTATTATACCTCCATTAAATATTACTTTATAAGCAAGAATTTTTATTAATTATTCTTACTTTAAGTTCTTTAATAATATAATAACTTTTATTTTTTATAAGTTAATGATTAATTTGTGATCAATTTGTGAAATTTATTTTTGTTTTATTAGATTATTAGGAATAATAAAATAAAATTTACTTCCCTCTCCTATTTTACTTTCTACTCCATAATTAAATCCATGTGCTAATATTATTTCCTTAGAAATAGCTAAACCTAAACCCATTCCTCCACTTTTATCTTCCTTATAGTATCTATCCCAAATATATTTTATACATTCTTTTTCTATTCCTTTTCCATAATCCTTTATATATATTTCTATATTTTCTTCATTTTCTATTACTCCAAATACTATATTCTTATTATCACTTTTAGAATGTTTTATTGCATTTATAAAGAAGTTTGATAATACCCTAAATAAATAATTATTATCTATATAAACAACTATCCCCCTATTTTTTAGACTTTCTTGTATTTTAAGCTTTAAACTAAAATTACTATAACTATTTTTATTTAAATAATTATTTAACTTACTATAAGTTTCTTTTATGAAGTTATCTAGCTCATACTCTGATAATTTAATTATTTTTTTATTATCTCTTAGTTTGCTTAAAACTAATATTTCTCCTACAAGTTCTGTTAATATATCAACTTCTTCAATAATGCTAGATGCATATTCAACAGTTTCGTTGCCAGAAACTAATTCATCTCTTATAACTTCACTATTTGCTCTTATAACACTCAATGGAGTTTTTAAATCATGGCTTACATTTGCAATAAATTCTTTTTGCATATTATCCTTTACTTCAAGTTCTCTTGCCATGCTATCTATACTATCATTTAGTTCTTGAATTTCATCTTTTGTTTTAATTTGAAACCTACTTTCATATATACCCTTTGAAATATCATTAGCTCTCTTTTGTAAAAATACTATTGGTTTTGTAAACTTTTCGCCAAGATAAATAGCAATAAATGTTGATATTATTGCTGAAAATAAAAATATTGCTACCATTATCAAATTAACGCTTTTTATTAATGACTTTGTTCCTTCATAACTTTTATAAACAACTATATCTCCATAACTAGAACCCTTTTTAATACCTATATATGTGTCACCATTATTTGACTTAAAAATTTGTTTTCCTTCTATTTTTTCAAAGTTTATGGATTTACCTTGACCCATCATTCCCATTTGATTCATATGTCCATTACCATTACCTGATTTGCACATATTAATAATTTTTCCATCATTAATTAATACTGCATATATATTGGTAAATTCCGTAACTGTATTATTTTTTGCTGCTTCTAAAACATATTCGCTGGCCTCTTCTAAATCAATATACTCATTGTTTATATATATCTTTGGTAATATAAATGATGTTAAAATCAAGCTAACAATTGCTACTATTACATTCATTAATATCATATACTTTATTATTCTTTTACTTATCTTGTTCATTATTCTATAGTTAGGCTATAGCCTACCCCCCATACAGTTTTTAAATTACATCTAAAAAATTCTACTTTTTCTCTAAGTTTTTTTACATGGGTATCTATAGTTCTAGTATCTCCATAAAAATCATATCCCCAAACACTAGTTATTAAATCTTCTCTTGTAAAAACCTTGTTTTTATTTTTTATTAAAAACATTAATAAGTCATATTCCTTAGGAGTTAAAACAATTTCCTTCTCCTTCTCAAAAACCCTTCTATTATTATCATCTATTCTTAAGTCACACAATTTAATCTCATTAATATCTTCATTTTTGAAACTATTAATTCTTAGTTTAACTCTTAAAACTAATTCCCTCATACTAACAGGTTTTACCATATAATCATCTGCTCCAAGCTCAAGGCCAAAAATCCTATCTTCCTCTTCTCCTCTAGCACTAGTTATAATAACTTGTGTATCTTTATTTAAAGATTTTATTTTCTTTAAAAGGTACCATCCATCTTTATATGGCATCATTACATCTAAAAGCACCAAGTCATATATATTTTCTTTAATTAAGTTCTCTGCTACTTTTCCATCATTAGCTAAAGTAACATTATACCCCTCTTTTTCAAGATATAACTTCATAACCTTTCCAATTTGTTTTTCATCCTCTGCTATTAGAATTTTTTTCATATACCCTCCAATTATAAGATAAAATATAAATTATCTAATACTTTCTAATAAAATAATAATCTAGTTATTTAATGCTAGTAATTTACACTTGTGCTTATATTAATTTATATATCTTATATTAATATTATTCAATACTTACTTATAAATAATATAGCAGCTAAATACATTTATCAAGTTACGAAAGTTAATACTAAATTTTTTTTTAAAAGGATGAAAATTATAAATTATAAATAGTTATCCATGTTATATTTCCTTATAATTTCTAAAGAGTAAAAAACACTAATAAAACATCCTTATGTTTTATTAGTGTTTTTTTATTTATATTAAGTTATCATTTCCATCACATTAGAATTAAGCTGCTAAATCTGATTTTCTTCCTTCTATTTTTTCTGCTATTTTTTCTCCAACATTTTTTAGTGAAACTGAAATAGCTAAAAATACTATTAGTATTACTCCTAGAATTAAGAAATCTTTTCCTACTACACTACTATTTATCACTTCTGCTGATATCACTTCTCTTAAAGCTTCAACTGCATAAGTAAATGGCATGTATGGATTTAAAACTCTAAAGAATTTAGGTATTACTTCTAATGGGAATGTACCTGCACATGCAGTAAGTTGAAGTATTAATAAAACTATACCTAATAGTCTTCCAGCATCCCCTAGTAATGAAATTAAGCATTGAATAATTGAAACAAAAACTAATGATAAGAATATATTTGTTCCTATATATGCTGCTGGATTACTTGTTTCTAATCCAAGCATTAGTACTACTATACTTACTAAAATTGCTTGTAAAATTCCTACAAATGCATAAGATAAATATTTAGCCATAACTCTATCGAATTTAGATAAATTCTCTTCTTCTTTCAATTTTGAAGGAATTACAAAGAACATCATTATAGCACCTATCCACAATGAAAGTGGAATAAAGTATGGTGCAAATCCTGTTCCATAGTTCGGAATCTTATTTATTGAATCGAAATTCATATTTATTGGTTCTGAAACAAATTCTCCCATTGTTTCTGATGAATTTTTTAATCCATCTTTCATTTTATCTGCACCCTCATTAAGCTTTGTGCTTAACTCATTACTTCCATCATAAAGCTTTTTAACTCCATCAGTTAGTTCTGGAACCTTTGATGTTAATTCTGAAATACCAGAATTTAATGATTTTTGTCCATCTAATAATTTACTTGAACCATCTTGAAGTTTAACTGATCCATTTGCTAATTCATTTGAACCACTATAAAGTGCTGATATTCCTGAAGTTAATGTTGGAATATTAGATTTTAAAGCACTAGTTCCATCATTTAATGCACTAGCTCCTGCATTTAATTTAGTTAATCCAGTATTTAAATTACTTGCTCCATCTGATACTGATTTTAATCCTACTCCAAACTCACTAGTTTTAGGATCTAAATTAGTATATAAGCCATTTAATCCTGCATCTAATTTTGAAACTCCAATTGACAATTCTTTCATACTTAAAGTTAAATTAGATACTCCATCTGTTAATTCTTTTATTCTTGGTGCATTTTTTGACCCATCAGCTTGAACTTTTTGAGTTATTTCTAATGCTTGTTGTATTAATAAATTTTTTTCTTCAACAGTAGTCTCACTGTTTGCTGCTTTAGTTAAAAGATCTTGAACCATATCATTTGCCTTGCTTGAATCTGATACTCCTTTAACTAACTCATTTACGCCTTTATTTAAATCTACTATTCCACCTTGTCTATTTGATAGATTTGAATTTAATAAATTAGCTCCAGCTTTTAGCTCCCCAACAGCTGGATATATTTTCCCCATATAAGCATTATATAAATTTTTATTTCCATCAGCTAGTTGCTTTGAACCTGATAAGGCTTCAGATGTTCCTGATTTTAATTCATTAGTTCCATTTGCTAAAGCACTAACTCCACTACTTAATGTTGGAACTTTTTCATATACTTGTCCAAGTCCTGAGTTTAATGCATTTGCTCCATTTATTATTGAGCCTATACCATTGTTTAAAGTTGCTTGTCCCTCTAATAATTGAGATGATCCATCACTTAACTTAGTTGCACCTTCTGCTAAGGTTGGAACTTTTTCATTTAAAATATTCAAGCCATCATAAATTTGTTTGCTCCCATCAGCTGCTTGTGTTAATCCATCTTTAGCTTCATATAAACTATCAAAAGCTACTTCAACATAATTTTTTGATATTGTTTTTGTTATTTTAGCATTAAGTTCTTGCTCTACCTTTGAGTTTATTTGTGATGCTAAGAAGTTTTTCTTATCATTTGATATAAAATCAATTTTTGCGACTTTGGGAGCCCCCTCTTTTGCTGCTATAATCTTAGATGAGAAATCTTCTGGAATAACTACTTTTGCATAGTATCCTTTCCCTGCTAAACCCTCATTAGCATTTTCTTCTGAGGTTATTTCCCACCCAATTTCATGGTTCCCTTTGAGTTCTTCCTCAATATCTTTACCATAGTTTACTTTTGAGCCATCTAAAGTAGCTCCTTCATCTTTATTTACCACTGCAATGTGGACATCTTCAAGTTTTGCATATGGGTCCCAGAATGCATATAAGTATAATAATGAGTATAATAGCGGTACAATTATAATTGCAATTATCGATACTCGTATGAATCTGTTTTTAAATATGCTCTTGATGTCTTCCCTTGCAATCTTTAGGAAATTCATACAATCACCTTCTGTTTATTTTTTGTACTGATTAGTCAGTCAATCAGTATGATATATTTATACTACTTTTGTACTGAGTAGTCAATATAATTTTTTTAAATTTTTTTGCAAAAAAAGCTAGATTAATACTATATGTATTAACCTAGCCTTTAAAATTTAAAATCAAAACTAAAAAATATTAATTAAAACTAATTTAATTCTAACTTAGCTTAATTTCTAATTATTCTACATTTTTAATTATTCTAGCTGGATTTCCTCCAACTACTACATTATCTGGAATATCTTTTGTAACTACTGAACCTGATGCTATAACTACATTATTTCCTATATTTACTCCTGGATTTATTGTTGAATGTCCACCAATCCAAACATTATCTCCTATACTAACGCTTTTTCCAAATTCATATTCAAGCCTTTCATTGGGATTTATTGGATGAGTTGCTGTATAAATATGTACTCCTGGTGCAATAAAACAATTCTTTCCTATTCTTATTTCACACACATCAAGCATTACGCAATCAAAATTAGCATAAAAACCTTCACCAACATGTATATTATATCCATAATCACATCTGAAATTAGGCTCTATATATGCCCTCTTACCTGTTGATCCTAAAAGTTCCTTTAGAATCTTTTTACGTTCATCCAATTCTATTTCTATAGTATTATTGAATAATCTAGTTAATTTTCTTGCCTTTAATCTTCCATTTGTTAGTTCTTCATCACTTGGATCATATGGTAATCCTTGCATCATTTTTTCTTTTTCTCTCATACCCATTCTCCTACAATTTTATTTTTTAATTGTTCTCATCTTAATATAGATAAATTATATCGTTATAATAACGATTTCATTATCTTTTTACGTTTATTCCATATTGAAAATACTTCATAAATTTTTCTACTACCTCTTCATGATTATATTTATCTTCATTTAGAATCTCATAAAGAGCAGAAGAAACTAATACACCTATTAACCCATAACTTAATAATATTGGGTCATCATTTTCTATAAATCCTCCGTCCATAACAGCCTTGAATTTAACTGAACTCTTATCTATAAGAATCCTTATTTCTTCTCTTAGCATATTGTTTCTTTCTCCAGTCCCCCAAAGTTGACTTATTATTACTTTAAATAAATCTTTGTTTTCATAAACATACTTAAGTTGAACTTTCGCTGAAACTTTTATTATTTCATATGGATCTGTAACATCTTTTGTTGCTTCTTCTATTTCTTCGTTTATAAGATTTATTCCCTCTTTAATTATAAAGATAAAAAGTTCTTCCTTACTTTTAAAATGATAATATAAGCTTCCCTTTGCTACTCCAGCTCTAGCCACAACTTCATCCATTGTTGCTCCTGTATAGCCATAATTTGAAAAAACCTTTATAGCTGATTCAAAAATAGCTTTTTTAGTTTTGTTCATTTAATTTTCACCTTCTTAGAAATTATCTTTTCTTATTCTACCATAATAATCTATCATATTTCTCTCATATTCCTCATTAAATTTATTAGAACTTAAAAGAAAATCTGCCGTGGATTTACTCATCGCTATTGCTACATCATATAATACAGCTATTCTTAGCAAAGCTTTAACATCTGGATCATGAGGTTGTGATGTTAGCGGATCCCAGAAAAACACCATTAAATCAATTTCTCCATTTACAATAGCGGCTCCAATTTGTTGATCGCCTCCCATTGGCCCACTTTTGAATCCCTTAACATTTAATCCAGTTTTTTCACTAATAAGACTAGCAGTTGTACCAGTACCACAAAGTATATGTTTACTTAGCATATCTTTATTTTCTTCTGCCCATTCAATCAAAGCCGATTTTCTATTGTCATGAGCTATAAGTGCTATTTTTTTTGCTTTACCCATAATATAGTCTCCCATAATTCTCCCCCTAGTTCTTATAAAATATTTATTTTTAAATAAAGTTGTTAATTTTTACATGAATCTTAATATAGTAAGCTTTCTTAAACTAGACTCAAATCATTTATATAACTTTACCTAATACTAAAATTATACATAATTAAATATTAGTTTACAACAATATAAAAATATCGCATATTCATTTCTGATATGCGATATTTAATCAATAACTTATTTTTATAACCCCCAAAAGATAAATATACTACAATAACTATTTATCTTTTAGCCATACTTGAAAATTAAATGCTAATTCTTGCATCTCATTAATAAATCTACTAGAATGATATCCATCACAAATAGCATGGTGTGCTTGTATTGATATAGGAATAAACACTTTATCATCTTGTTTAAAATATTTTCCCGTAGTAAAAATAGGACTTAAATATGTTCCTTCATTATATATGTTTAAATTAAATCCTGTAAAACTTACCCATGGAATACTTGATATTGGAAATGTATTTCCATATTCATCTAATTTAGGGATAAACTCTATAACTTTTCCATAGTTTTTTATGTCCTCAAGATAATTAATATAAAATTGTTGAAAAGATTCGTTATATTCTGTCCAGATACTTGAAAAAGTTTCATTCTCCTTATGGAAAATAGTATAACTTGGATTCATGATATCCCAATATCCTAAATCACCATTCTGATTAAAGCAAGTACGGAATTCAATATGTTTATTGACAACATTTGCTATCATATAAATAAGTGTCGGATATAGTTTAATATTTCTATATTTTATTTCCTGTAATAACTCAGTTATTTCTATATTTACCGTCATACTGTAAGTACATCTTACAGTATTTAAATAGTGCTTAAAATATACTTTTCTATTCCATTTCTCAATATCTATTAGATTAAATTTCATAAATTTATGCCTCCTAAAAATTTTTATACTCTCATTTAGAAGGCTATCTTCCGTGATCTAGCCAATTTAAAGCTCCTTTTCAAATAATATTTATTGCTTGTTATATTATAACAACGTCATCTTTATTTTTCAAATTAATTACTTGCTTTATCACTTAAAACTTTATTAGAGTTAAAACCTTCTTTTGCAAATTTAATACATATACCTAAAAGCAATCCTACTATCGCTGGCATTATCCAAGCTAATCCTTCCTTGTAAAAAGGTAGTTTGCTAATGAAACTTGTAACAAACCCTAAAGTCAATCCAATCTGTCCTAAAGCATCAATTACACTTATTGTTCCTGTAAATAATATTGTTAATCCATAAATTACAGAACTTCCTTTAAATATATTATCCATCATTGAAAGTATTATAAGCATTATAGCCACTGGATAAATGGCATTTAGTACTGGTACTGTTACACTAAGTATCTTTGTAAGTCCCATATTTGCAAAAGTCATACTAGATAATGTTAATATTCTTACCCAATTTTTATATGATATTTTATTTGTTAGTGTTGAAAAATATTGACTGCATGAAGTAATAAGTCCAACACAAGTTGTTAAGCATGCTAATGTAAATATTAATGCTAATAATATAGCTCCTGGCTTTCCAAATATATATGTTGTAATATTTGTTAAAGTTTGAGCTCCATTTTCAGTTGCTCCAAATCTTCCTCCACTAGCAGCTCCTAAATGTGCAAGTAAGGCATATATAACAGCTAATAAAATCCCTGCTATTATTCCTGCTTTTATTGATGTATTAACTATTTCCTTTTCATCATTAATTCCCTTAGATTTTATAGCTACTGCAATAACTATTCCAAAATTAAGTGCAGCTATTGTATCCATAGTTAAATATCCATCTAAAAATCCTTTAACAAATGGGGATGTCGCATAATCTCCTGTTGCTACTCCGTATCCTCCGATTGGCTTAATTATAGATCCAATTACCATAATTAAAATTAATATTAATAAAGCAGGGGTTAATACTTTTCCCATACGATCCACTAATTTGCTAGGTGATAATGAAAGCCAATATGCTATTGCAAAAAATATAAATGTATATATAAATAGTGCTAATACTGTTGATATATTTTTGGGCAAATATGGTGCTACTGCCATTTCAAATGGCAAACTTCCTGCTCTTGGAATACCTAAACATGGCCCTATTGATAAATATACTAAAACAGTAAATACTGTAGCAAATAAAGGATTTACCCTTTTTGCTAAATTAGTTAAACCTCCAGATTTTGCTACCGCAACAACTCCTAATACAGGAAAACCAACTGCTGTTATAAAAAATGAACTCGTGACTATCCAAGTGTTTCCCCCTGCTGCTTCAGCCATAAAAGGAGGGAAAATTAAATTTCCTGCTCCAAAAAATAAAGAAAAAAGCATAAGTCCTATTAATATTAAATCTCTTTTTGATAATTTCTCCATGTCAAAATCCCCCTAATTATATTCTGATTAACAAATAATAATTTAATTAAAATTCATATATAATATTTTACTCATAATTATTTTTTAATTAATAATTTCACCTTCAATATCCAAATAATCTCCCCCTTTTTGAACAAAAAAAACGTCCCTTGAAAACAAGGGACGGAAATATCCGCGTTACCACCCTAATTCTATAAAATTAGCTTATTTTTCATAAACCTTTTATAGCACTTAGCTACATATCTATCAATATGCTTATCTTTTAACGGTGAAAGACTCCGTCAATACTTACTACAAATTGTTTCAGTACTGCTTCTCAGAGATGATATTCAGTTAACTTTGAACATTGGCTTTCAGCATACACCAACTCTCTGTTGAACAAATTAATAACTTACTTTTTCTCTTCATAGAATTTTTTTATTATCCATTTATTATTATAATAAGCCCATATTTTTACAATGTCAATACATTTTTATACATCTAACGATTAATAGCTTAATGAATTTTAAGTTTTGTTCAGTAAAACATCCTTAATTGTTCATTGTCAATTACTATTAATTGTTAATTATATTACCACTTCTATATGTAGCTTTCCTTTATCTTTTGGAATTAAATTATCTTTAATTTCTTCTCCATTAATTATAATCTTTTTATCTTCTCCACGCTTAATTTTTATGTTGTAATCTTCATTTTCATTATTGATATTTATTTCGTATTCCTTCCAAGTTTCAGGGATACACGGATCTATTTTATATCCTTTACCTTCTATTTTCTTTAAACCTAATATATCTTCAAGACCAACTTTATACATCCATCCTGATGCTCCTGTGTACCAGCTCCATCCACCTCTTCCACCATGAGGTTCTTTTATATATACATCTGCTGCCATTACATATGGTTCTGCTTTATAATTTCTTGCTTCAAGCTCTGTATTTGTATGATTAATTGGATTTATCATATTATAATATTTCCATGCCTTATCTCCTAGACCAAGCTTTGTTAATGCTAAGATAACCCATACTGCTGCATGTGTATATTGACCACCATTTTCTCTAACTCCAGGTACATATCCCTTTATATATCCCGGTTCTAAAGTAGGCGATTTATCAAAAGGAGGTGCTAATAATTTGATAAGTCCCTTATCTTTATCTACAAGATATTTATCTACTGCTTCCATGGCTTCTTGTGCTCTAGTAATCTTAGCTGCATTAGAAATTATTGACCAGCTTTGTGCAATTGCATCTATTTTACACTCATCATTTTCTCTTGAACCTAAAGGCTTTCCATCATCGAAATACGCTCTTCTGTACCAGCCTCCATCCCAAGCATTTTTTTCTAGATTTTCTTGTATAAAGCTTTGGAATGTACTATATGCATCTTCTTTTTCTGTATCATTCTTATACTTGCAGATTTCCTTAAAGCTATCTAGTATTTTATATAAAAACCAGCCTACCCAAATACTTTCTCCTTCTCCCTTATTTCCAACAGTACTCATTCCATCATTCCAATCACCACTGCCCATAAGTGGAATATTATGTCTTCCAAACTTTAATCCTCTATCTATTGCTTTTAAACAGTGCTCATATATACTTCCCTCTTTATTGGATTGATTTACTATTGTGTATCTTTCATCTTCGCCATCTCTTAGTGGTTCATCTTCTAGATAAGGAGCTTTTTCATCTAATATACTGTAATCTCCTGTAGATTTTATATATTCAGAAGTTACATATGGCAACCATAACAAATCATCTGAAAATCTTGTTCTTATTCCTGAGTTTATTACTGGATGCCACCAATGTTGTACATCACCCTCAAGATATTGTCTTGAGGCACTCCTTAAAATTTGCTCTCTAGTTATATTAGAATCCAATATTCCTATGGACATAGAATCTTGAAGTTGATCTCTAAAACCATAGGCTCCACCACTTTGATAAAATGCTGTTCTTGATAAATATCGACAACTATAGGTTTGATACATAAGCCATCCATTTAACATATAATCCATTGATACATCTGGTGTCTTTACTTGTATATTTCCTAGGAAATTTGACCAATAATCTTTCACATTTCTTAATTCTTCATCAACATTCTCTATATTACTGTATTTATTTATTTTTTCACTTATTAATTCTTCGCTTTCTTCTTGCCCAAAAATTATTATAATTTCTCTTTCTTCACCAGCTTTTAGATTTATATCTAGTTTAGCGCCTAAACAAGGGTCATATATACTTCCACTTAAGTTATCCAAACTATTTTCTATTAATGCTTTAGGGCTAGATAATTCTCCTCCAACTCCTAAAAAGCTTTTTCTATTACCTGTAAAACTTTGATTTTTATCGCCATTAATAGATAAATATGCTTTTAATTTTCCAAAATATTTTGAATAAGGATTTTGGCCATATATATATTGGCCTTGGATTGATGTGCTTATGTATTTGGCACTTCCATAATTATATACACCAAGTACTAATTGAGCATAATAGAATATTGATAAATTCTTATCTACATTGGATAAATTCTTAAGAGACACTTTACATAATTTTATCTTTTCTTCCTTAGGACAAAATACTTTCATTTCACTACATATATTGTATGCAGTATGTTTGAAGGTTGAATACCCAAAGCTATGTTCTATTATGTATTCTCCTCCATCTCTTATTGGCATAGGAGTTATTGTAAAGTATGCTCCCATATCATTATCTCTTATATATAAAGCTTCTCCTGTTGGATCACTTACCCAATCATTGCTCCAAGGCGTTATTTTGTTTTCCCTACTGTTTCCACACCAGGTATAAGTTGAACCCACCTCGGAAATATGGAATCCAAAATCCTTATTAGAAACTACATTTATCCATGGTGCTGGAGTATTTTCATAATCTTTAAGTCTTATGATATAGCTTTTATCTGATTTTTTAAATCCTCCATATCCATTAAAGAATTCTAACTCACTAATATCAAAATGATTGTTTCCAATTTCAGTTTCCCTTAATTCTGATGCTTTATTCATGTTTTCTTTTTCATAATTATTATGTTTTACTTCTTTTAATACTTCATCTGAATCCTTATCAACTTTATTTATTTGTCTATCTACAAAACCCTTTATATAATCACTTTCATTTATATCTACTTTTATTCTATTAATGTGCGATAATTCTTCTTTGTTTCTATATTCATCATACTTATACTCTACTGCTTCCGTTAACTGTTTAGCAAGGGCTCCTTCTTTTGAATTTATATATAGTTTTGAAATACCTATAATAAAATCTCTTATATTATCACTCATTGTAGATTTGTTATGAACGAAAATACCACTTGATTTATTTATGTTTTCTCTTGAAACAGAATTTCTAATTGTTGAAATTATATTTTTTTGGAGTGGTTCTTCATATGATAATTCTTCTTCGTTATAAATTACTAAGTCTGTCTTTACTCCTTTATTCCTAAAGTAATAGTGCATATTAATAACTTGCCTTAACAAATCTATATCATCTTCGCTTTCAATAATTAAAAATATTATAGGTAAGTCCCCTGATATTCCATATGCCCATAAGTTTTCTTGATTCATTCTAATATTTCTTATGTAATCTTCTCTATTCTTTCTTCCACTATGAAGATATAAAATATAAGATGCTAAACTTTGGTATATATTTGCTTGAGCTGATCGAATTCCAATATGCTTAAGTTCTAACTGATTAGAGTAATTATAAGCATCAGCACTCTTTTCTATCTTTGGAACATCTTTATATGCTCTTATAAGTTCTAAAATTTCTTCTTTTGATTCTCCAACTCCTGTTAAATAGTAAATTGATTTTTCTTCTCCTGGCTTAAGTGTAATTCTACTTCTTATGCTCAGTATGGGATCTAATACTGTTCCAACTGTATTTTGAAGTGGGGCATCATTATCCATAACTTCTGGAGATCTCAGATTTCTATTTCTTCCTATAAAGTTTAATCTTGATGTTTCATAAGTTAAGTCACCATCTAAATCATTATTTGAAGCTATAGTATGGAATATATAATTAGTAATTGCTCCTTTTGCTCTTGGTCTTCTATTTCCTATCAAACTCTTAACTTCTTCATTATATTCTGTACTAATAAACAAATTAGAAAAACTTGGATGAACAGCATCCCCCTCAAAAGATTGAAGAGTTACTTCTAAATAACTTGTTATTTCTAAAGTTCTTAGCTTTTCTCCTGTATTCTTTAATGATAACTTTCTTACTTCTACATTATCTTCGGAAGCTAATGTTACTTCATAATTCGTAGTTATAGTTCCATCTTTTCTTTCATACTTCGCTTTATCAAGAGTAAATTCTACTAAGTAGTCTTCATTACTTTCCTTACAAGGCTCATAAGTAGCACTCCAATAATCATTTGAATTTAGATTTTTTATATAAAAGAAAGTTCCACTTGAATCTGAAGTGCTATCTCCCTTCCACCTATATACTGTCATATCATCTTTTTTAGAATATCCACTACCATCATGGGCTATCATAGTTGAATAAGTTCCATTAGATAATAGTAAAACTTCTTGATCTTCTCCTTTATTGCCCTTAAATATTCTAGGAATGAACTCTTCCTTTTCTAACTTTTTATTATTAGCTATACTAATATCTACTTCTCTTTCAAAAGTTATGTTTTCAGGAACTTTTTCTTTTAAAAGAATTTCAGCTGCCTTGATTTCTGGAATGTTATGAAATCTTTCTTTTAAAATATCATTATTTAATATATTATCTAAAGCTAAAAGAGACATTCCTAAATGATGAACCATATAACAACGTACTTCTTTTGCTTCTTCCTTTGATTTCTCATCACTATAATCTACTGCTTCTATAAAGCCATATCTACCATAAAATTTCATATCATACAGCTTTTTTAAATTTTTCATTGAAGCTTTTGTATCATATGGTAAGGTCATTATTGAAGAATATGGAGATATAACTACCTCTTGTTCAAGTCCTCTTTTTAACCCTATTCCAGGTACACCAAAAGCTTTATATTGGTAATTTTGATTTACATCAAATTCATAATAAGCTGATTCTGATATTCCCCATGGTGTATTTTTCTTTTCTCCATAATTTATTTGAGCACTTACAACTGATGAATATGTCAAATCCCAAATGGTATTCTTGAAGCTTTTCATTATTTGAAATGGCATAAAATATTCAAACATAGTACCACTCCAAGATACTAAAGTTTTATGACCAAATACTTTTGTCATATTTCTACTTAAGTTATACCAATGCTCCTTTGGAATTTCTCCTCTTGCTATTGATAAAAATGATGATATTCTTGCTTCTGAAGCCATTAAATCATAATATGAATTTCCTAAGGATTTTTCTTCTACATTGTATCCTATTGCAAAAAGCCCTCTATCTTTGTTGTATAAAAATTTGAAATCCATATCATTCATAATACTGTCTATTTCACATGTAAGAAGCTTAAGCCTTTCATTAAATTCCATAAGCTTACCAATTTTTTTATCTAAAATAATCTGGAACTCTTCTCCTGATGACTTCTTTATATCTTCTAATATATCTATCAATTGTAATAAAGTTGGAGCCTTATAATTTTTATAAGCATCTATAACTATCTTTTCTATACCATCGAATATAAAATCATAAAAATCTATTTTGGTTTCTATTTCATCTTTTAATTTTTTTATCCAATAATATTCATCATTATTTTCTTCATCATTATTTTTAACACTTTCAAGTTTATCATTTATTATTTTTAATTCATCTAATAATATATTCTTATATTCTCTTAAATCAATATTATCTGGAAGCCTATCATGAAATTCTTCTTTTTCATCTTTTCTTACTATGTTGTAAGTATCTTTTATAGCTGTTATTTCTTTTTCTCTTATTATTGGGTTATTATTAAACTTTCTTATAACATCTTTAATTATCCAAAGATATCCTAAGAGGTTTCCACTATCTACTGTGGATACATACCTAGGCCAAAGTGCTTCTTTCGTCTTTGTATCATACCAATTTAAATAATGTCCATTAAATTTTTCAAGTCCTCTCATTCCATCTAAAATTGATTCTACTCTATAAATAACTTCACCTATTGATATATACCCTAAATCATAAGCGGTTAGATTAGTAATAAGTCCCATACCAATATTAGTTGGTGATGTTCTGTGTGCCAAGCCTTTAAAAGGTTTTTCTTGAAAATTATCTGGAGCTAAATAATTATTTTCTTCATTTATAAAATCCTCATAATAAGCCCATATTCTTCTACTATTTTCTCTTAGGAATTCTTCATCTTCTAATTCTAATCTATCTTTTATAAGCTTTTCTTCTTGTGATATTCTGCATGCCATTGCTGGTGCTATAGCCCAAAGAATAGATATTACTATTGTAGCTATTAATATTTCTATGGAATTATCTAAACTAAGTAATAAAACTACTAAAGCTACGCCTACTGATATCCACATTTTTTGATAATACCACATGTAAGTATTCTTTACAGATTTCTCGACCCTATCAGCAGTTTTCCATTGAAGTAAATTCTTTTTAGATATAACAAGTCTATAAATTGTTCTAAATATAGCATCAAACATAAGCCAAGCTTGGTATGGAATAAAACTTAAAATCAATACTATTTGTTTTAATGTTTTAAAGGTTCCCATAAGCTTTTTCTTAGGTGTTACAACAAAATCTGTTACTGTAAACATCAATGGAGTTATTAAAGCTAAAAATAACAATATAGATATTTGAATTGCTCCACTTAACACTGTTAATATAGCTAATAATCCTAATAGTAAACTTGGAGCAAGTAAACTTCTTCTAAGATTATCTAGTATCTTCCATTTAGATATTGCCGATATCTTCTTTGAAAATGCAAAACTTGCTATTTGCCAATCTCCTCTTACCCACCTATGAAGTCTTAATGCACTAGCTAAATAACTAGATGGATATCCATCTATTACTTCAACATCTGTTATTAAGGCACATCTTGTTAAAACTCCTTCTATTAAATCATGTGAAAGAACTTTATTTTCTGGTATTTGATCTTTTAAAATGTTATAGAATGAATCTATTTCTATAATTCCCTTACCAGTAAATATTCCTTCTCCAAATAAATCTTGGTATGTATCTGAAGATGCTGTTGAATAAGCATCTACTCCTGCATCTCCTGCAAAAATTTCTGAAAAATATGTTTTATGCTTATCTTCTAGATTAACGCTTACCTTTGGTTGCATAATACTGTATCCTCTTAATACAGAATTATTTTCTATATAAGGGTTATTTAAAACATGGCTCATTGCTGAAATAAGCTTTTTAGCACTTCCTATTGGTAAAAATGTATCACTATCTAAAGTTATTATGTATTTTGCACTTTTTAAAGAATCTATATCACTACTAATTATATTATAAGTAGTTTCTTCACTACCTCTAATTAAAGCCATAAACTCCATGAGCTTTCCTCTTTTTCTTTCATAACCCATGTAGACTTTTTCTGATTCATTATATAATCTTTTTCTATTAAAGAAGAAAAATCTATCTTCTCCATCTTTGGCATACTTTTTATTCAGCTTATTTGCAAATCTTATTCCTTCATCATTTATTGCCTTATCTTGTGCTTCAATTTCATTGTTGCTATCACATAGATCTCCCAGTAAAGCAAAGAAAATATTTTTATCCCTATTTGCTAAGTAATATATTTCTAATTTTTTCAGTAAATCAATTGCAGACTTACTGCTACCTAGTATTGCTGGTATTACTACAATAGTTCTTTCACTTTCAGGTATTCCCTTAGAATAATCCATCTTAGGTATAAAACTAACAGGTGTGACCTTTGCTATAAACCAGTTTAATAGTGATATTACTACTTCACTAGATGGAACTACCATCAAAATAAATGCCAATATATATTGCCATAAATTAAAGTTCAGTGGAATTAAATATGTTAATAGTAGAACTACTAAATCAACTAAAATTGTTCCTAAAAATATAGTTGATAAATAGCCTCCCCTTGACATCTTCTTATCTATATTTGTAGTTATATTGTATCTTTTTAGTATATCCAGTACTCCATCATCTACTAAATAATATCCTATATGTCTCTTATACGAATATCTATTTTCTAAATGTAAACTACTAAGTTCTAAAGCTGTTTTTACTAGTTTAAGTTCATCTATATTAGTTTTTCTAGAAAGCTCCTCTATTTTATGCCTATAATAATCTTTTGTTTCAAAGTCCATATCTTCATAAATTTTAGCTGGATCTTGCTTTAATATTCTCTCCACATTTGAAGTTTCTGAGAAGAAATCCTTCCAATTTATAGAGTCCATTATTCTTAAAGAATTTATAGTTATTCCTATAGATGTGGCAATATTTCCTTCTCTTATATGATCTTTTATTATTTCTTTTTCAAAACTTGTGTTTTCTTTTTGCTTTAATCTATCTAAAGCAAACTTATATACTCTTTCATCTTCTATTGAATTATCTCTTAAAATTCTAAAAAACTTATCTATAAACTCAGGAGAAAACAGTCCATCATGAAGACTCTCATCATCTCCCATATAGTTATTTTTAGATTCCTCTTTAGACTCTTCCACTTTAATTATAGGATATTTGTTTTCCAGCTTAGATAATAAGTTATCTATCTTATCATTGTTATAAGAATCTATAACTGTATTAGCTAAATCCTTAGCTCCCAATCTTTGCTTTTGAAGAACTACCATATCATTAGTTATTATTCCTAAATTGATTATTAATGCAATCCTAAGCATTAAAGGAAAAGCCCATAATTCTCCTATTGTAAAACTTTCCCCTTGCTCATTTATAAATTTTACCAACTCATCCTTATCTATTATATTTTGGTTTTTCTCAATATAATTTTTAGCTAGTGTATAAACCCTTGGATAACTAACATCATCAATTTCTATTGTAGGCAAATTATTGAAATAGTTTATTGGTAAATTAAACTTAATTGTTTTATATTCCTTTTCAATTAAATAAATATTATCAAGCAGCCATTCAGCTGAAGAAATAACATCCTCCCCGTGCTTAATAAGCTTATTTAAATACTTATGATTATTAATAACTCCCTTAAACGCTTCATTAAGCTCTATGAGTATAGTTCTTCTAGTACTATTTAAAACTTCATCTCTCATAAACTTACTCCTCTCCTCATTCCTTAATTAAGGCATTTGAAAAATCAACTAAGTTTATTATTTACATTATTGAAGAATTTTACTCATAGAAAAACAGTGAAAGATTAAAATTACTCTTTTTTTGAATTATGAAAACAAAAAAGTAAGTTTATTCCTCAATTATCCATTATGCATTATCAATTGAATTTTATTAATTATTTTTATAGTCTATTAAACTGTAAATCAAGCTTACCTTCTCCTGAATTATCAATACTTTCAAATGTTAATGTCCAATCTCCAACTATCTTATCAAAACTTTTTGTTTCTTTTAAAGGTTTATCAGATGTAGCTTCTTCACTCCACTGTATCTCCCCATTTGGATCTTTAAGTTCAAATTTAACATTACCTTTAGTAAGAGTTAAATTTATTTCTAATTTCATTCCTTTAAAATCATCTTCAACCTTATAAATATAGGTATCTTTTATTTTACTTCCTTGTTCGATAGTATTATGTGCTGAACTTTGATTTCTAACTATACACCCTGTCATAATAGAAAGAATCATCACAATCATAATTATTAAACTTAAATTTTTTTTCATCTCATTCCCTCCCTACTTTATATTATCTCATAAAAATTGGTAAATACTATATTCAATTATATATAATTCAATCCTAAATAACAATCAGAAGCACAATTGAAAAGGAGAGATTCAAATGAATCTCTCCTTAACTTTTTCACTGCAATTTGAAATTTTAATTTCAAATAAATTTTCATTCTTTCACTTTTCACTAATTCTTCAGTTCTTCTACTGCTTTTCTTGTTACCCTAAGTTTTTCTTCTACAGCCTTTAAGTTATTCTTTGCCATTCCTATAAATAGCATATCTATTATTGCAAGTTGTGATATTCTTGAACTCATAGCACCTTCTCTTAAGGTCTTTTCCACAAATGGTACTTGGAGAACTATATCTGATATATTAGCCAACGTATTGTTTATACTTGCCTTTGTTATTGATATAACTGGTATTCCTGCTTCCTTAGCGTTTTTTGCACACCTTATAACTTCTTTAGTTTCTCCTGAGTATGATATTGCTATTGCTACATCACCTTTTTCCATAAGTGCTGAGGATGTAATTTGAAGATGTGTATCTGCATGTGCAATACATCTTTTATTTATTCTACTTAATTTATAATAGAAATCCATTCCTACTAAGCTAGAAACACCTACACTAAATATATATATATTTTTAGCCTTATTAAGTATTGCTACTGCTTTTTCTAATTCTTCTTCTTTTAAAATTCCAATTGTTTGATTCATTATAGAATCAATAGAAGCCTTTATTCCGTAAATTATATTTTTAGTTGATAAATCTCCATTCAAATATTCAAAATCTGAATTATCTTCATCATTTCGTAAGTTTAATGATAACTGTAGTTTCATTTCATTTAGAGAATCGAAACCTATTTTTTTAGAGAATCTAACAACTGTTGGAGCTGAAGTACTTGTAACATCTCCAATTTCTTTTGCTGACATATTTATAATACTTTTTTTGTTACCTAGTAAATATTCAGCTATTAATTTTTCCCTATCTGTGAAGCTCTCGAAGTTTTGTTTTATATACTGCAATACGTTCATTTTCACACCCTACCATCTTTTTTGACTTATTTATTAATTATATTAAAATGAAATTTTTTTCCGTTACATATATATTTTAATAAATAAAAGTCTTTTTGTAAAACAGAAGCTACAATATTTGTTCTAGGATCTGCTTCTTGGTTTCTTTTCAATATTTCAAGTTCACCCATGTATCTCATATAGTCTTTATTATCTACAGATATATCTCCATATTTCTTACTTACTGTATTAAAAGGTTCTATAGTACCACCTTCTAGAATAAGTCTACTTTCACTTGCTCTTATAGCATCTCTTGCTTCATCTGTCCTTGATGAATATATATTATTTAAAATTCTAAGAATTAATTCATCATTAGTTTTTATTTCTATATCTAGCTCTACAACATCCTGCTTTAATGATGATAAATCTTTTAATTCTTCATAAGCAGGAAGAGAGTCGCCTATAAAAACAGACTCATTTTCTAAAGCAAATAAGTGATTTGCAGCTTCTCTTACACTTAGTCCTCTATGGTCTTCAAGGGTTGGCAGCCCATCTTTTAATGGACTTCTTTTCCTATTATTTGATTGAACAAATGCACAAGGCTTTATCCCTCTCTTTTTAAGTATTCTATTTTTATCTATCATACATTCTTCAGATATCCCTGTTCCAATTCTAGGATAAAAATTATGCAAAGCATCTATATTACTATAATCTGGTGAGTATTTATCAAGTTCTTCAAAAAATCTTTCAGTAATAGTTGAAGCATTTAATTGAATCTTTATACCATATTCATTTCTACTCATTTTAGCTATATTTTCTTCACTATAACCAAAATCAATTCTAATAGTTTTTACTCCCATATCCCTTAATCCTTTTAAATCCATATCTTCTAAATCAAGAAATTTAAAAGTATTTGGAGATATATCACTAATTATATCCATATCATATTCTTTAGATAAATTAAAAAACTCCCTGACTTCCACCTTTAAAACTTCATAATTAGCTTCCGGTATATGAAGAGACGTAAATACTCTTTCAAAACCTAAACTATGCGCATCCTTTAATAATTGAATATTTTCTTCTTTTGTGTTATCAAGTCCAAAATAAACAGAAAATCCATAATACATAAAAAAACCTCCAGTTTGAAATAAAGAATGAAGAATTAATATTATAATTCTTCATTCTTCATTCTTTATTCTTTATTCTTAATTTTTAATTATTCTACTGGATCTTCAAATCCAAGCATTTCTGTAAATATATATCCTGCTACATATGATACAACTACTCCAATTAAGAATACAAACATTTTTCCATCAGCTATTAATAATGCTAGTGGTAATCCTGATACTCCCATTGCTACTGCTCCAACCTTGAAGATTGCCATTACAGCTCCACCAACTCCGGCTCCTAAACAAGCTCCTAGGAATGGTTTTCCAAGTGGTAATGTTATACCGTATATTAAAGGTTCTCCTATTCCTAAGAACCCTGGTACTAATCCATTTTTAGCTGTCTTCTTTAATCTTTCATTTTTAGTTCTTCTAAGTACTGCTATAGTAGCTCCTACTTGTGCCATACCTGCTGTTGCTAATATCGGAAGTAATACTGTAAAACCTGCATTAGCTATTAAATCTGCATGTATTGGTGTTAACGCTTGGTGCATTCCAGTCATAACTAGTGGTAAGAATAAAGCACCTGAAACTGCTCCTGAAATTACTGATATAACCATATTGTCTGATGCAATTGTTTGAGCAACTAAAGTACCAATTGAATCTGAAATAAATCCACCTACTGGTTGAAGAATAAATAATGCTGCAAGTACTGATAAAGTTAATGTAACTAATGGTGTTACAAACAAATCTAATACATCTGGTACAACTTTTCTACAAGCTTTTTCTATATAAACTGATAGAACAACAACTAATATAACTGATATAATTCCACCTCTACCTGGTGTTAAAGGCTTTCCAAAAAGTGTAATATTAGCTAGTGCTGCTGATGAAAGTATTCCACCTAATACTCCACCCATCATTGGCATATCTGAACCAAATTCTTTTGCTGCATTTACACCTACTAAAATTGATAGTATTGAGAATACACCATTACCAACAAGTCCTATAATTTGAGCTGCTGTAGTTGTCTTATAAGCATCTCCAAATTGTACATTACAAATATTATTTACAGCAAGTACAAGTCCACATGCTACAAATAACGGTATTAATGGTATAAATACATTTCCTAATTTCTTAAGTAAATTTTTAAACTTTGTATCATTTTTTTCTTTTAATTTTTCTTTTGTTGCCTTAACAGCATCTTCTCCTAAAAGAACAGGTTTACCAACTATTTTACTAACCTCAGCTGTAACTTTATTAACCTTACCTGGTCCATATATTACTTGTAATTGACCTTCTGCATTAACAACTCCTAAAGCTCCTTCTGACTTCTTTATTTTTTCCATGTCAGCTTTTGAGTAATCTCTAAGTTCTAATCTGCAACGAGTCATACAATTAGCAACTGATTTTATATTTTCTTTTCCACCTAGTAATTCAACTAAATTTTTTGCAATTTCAGCATTTGTCATTTTAAGTCCCTCCATCTTATTGTCTTATTTTTTTGTTTATATTTTGTAGCCTTTTATTTATTTATGCTCTTAACTTTTATTACTTTATACTTTTTAAAGCTTCTGCTATATATCCATTATTATTGTCTAGGATATTTTTAGCTTCATTTTTATTTAATTTTGATAATATCATAAATATTGAAAGCTTAACATCAAAATTTGTTTCTATTAAGAATTGTTCTGATTCTTCTCTATCTATTCCAGTAGCTTCACAAACTATCTTCTTAGCTCTTTCAACTAATTTTGCATTTGTTGCTCTTACATCTACCATTAAGTTTCCATAAACTTTTCCAAGCTTTATCATTACTCCTGTTGATAGCATATTCAAAACTAACTTTTGAGCAGTTCCAGATTTTAATCTTGTTGATCCTGTAACTACCTCTGCCCCTACTACTGGCGCTATTGAAACTTTAGCTGCTTTTGAAACTTCTGAATCTGCATTACAAGTAACTGCTACTGTTAATGCTCCAATTTCATTAGCATACTCAAGTCCACCTATTACATAAGGTGTTCTACCTGATGCTGCTAATCCAACCACTGTATCATTTTCATTTAAAGCCTTTGCTTTTAAATCTTCAACAGCCAATTCTCTTGAATCTTCCGCACCTTCTTTTGCTCTAAAGATTGCTTCTTGTCCTCCCGCTATAATTCCTTGAACTAATTCTTCTGAAACTCCATATGTTGGTGGACATTCTGATGCATCTAATATTCCAAGTCTTCCTGATGTTCCTGCACCTATATAGATTAATCTACCTCCTTTGTGCATACCTTTTACTATTCCATCTATAGCTTCCGCAATCTTTGGTAGCTCTGCTTCTACTGCTTCTGCAACTTTCTTATCTTCATTATTAATCTTCTTTACCATTTCTAAGGTTGAAACCTTATCTATGTCTAGGGTATTTTGATTTCTACTTTCAGTTGTTAATTTTTCTAAATCTATTTTTTTCATATAATACCTCCGAACTAAGTATAACTTTCAAAATATTTTGACTACGTTTTCAGTACAACATTATATTATCACATCTGAAATGATATTTCAATAGTTTTATTATGAAATTTTATTTCATTTCATGACATTGACAAAGCAAATTGCTATGTGTATAATTGATTATTTGTAATAAAAAGTAGATATATGTAAATTGGCTTATTCTATAGCTTTACTCCAGATCAACACAAACTTACGTATGCTTACTGGAAAACTAAAAGAAAGAAATTATAAGTAGCCATCCACTGATAATCTTTTTATAATTTCCTTATAGCAAAAAAGAAACCCAGTTTTAACTGAGTTTCTTGAGTAATTGTTTGTATTTAATTACTAATATTTAAATATAAGTTATATTTATTAAGAATTATAAAATTCAGTAAATAACTTTATAGTATAAAAATTATCTTTTACTGATGCTAATTCCCTTATTGAGTGCATTGAAAGTAGAGGTGCCCCCATATCCATAACAGGAATTGTCAATAATGATGCTGTTATAGGTCCTATAGTTGTTCCTCCTCTAACATCAGATCTGTTAAAGAATTTTTGATATGGAACTTCTGATTTTTTGCAAAGTCCTTCAAAAATAGCTGCATTATAACTATCTGTACTGTAGCTCCCTGAAGCTGCAGTTTTTAATACTGGTCCTTCGCCTAAAACTGGTCTATTTGTTGGATCATGTTTTTCTTCTGCATTTGGATGCACAGCATGAGCTAAATCAGCTGAAATCATTATTGAATTTGATAATGCTCTATGCATTCCTTCTCTATCTTTTCCTAATGATAAAGTTATTCTTTCTAAAATATTTAATAATAATGCTGAGTTTGCTCCTTGAGCTGTAAGACTTCCTATTTCTTCATTATCCATACAAACCATAACCTTAGTTGATTTGTTTACTTTACTATCTATTAAAGCTTGAATTCCTGTATAAACCATCCACATATCATCTAATCTGCCTGATGATATAAACTCTTCATTTAATCCTATTAAAGCTCCCTTTTCTACTTCGTATAATCCTAAATCAAAGCCTAATACTTCATTTACATCAACTTTTAATTCATCTGCTAAAACATTAACTAAGAATCCATTTTTCTCAAACTTATCATTTATAAGACTCAATAAAGGTAATGTATCTTTTTGTCTATTTATATTAAAGCCTTCATTTACTGCTCTATTCATATGAATAGCAATGCTTGGTATTATAAGAAGTGGTTTGTTAATATTAACAAGCTTTACTTCTGGTTTTAAAGGTGATTGTCCTTTTAATGTTACTTTTCCTGCTAAACCTAAAGGTCTATCAAACCAAGTATAAAGAATAGGTCCACCATAGACTTCAGTATTTAGCTTTAAATACTTTCCTTCTGAAACCATTTCCGGATTTGCTTTTACCCTAAACCCTGGTGAATCAGTATGTGCTCCTATTAATTTAAATCCGTCTTCTTCAACATCTCCATTCCCAACAGTAAATGCAATAAGTGCTGAATCATTTTTTATAACATAATACTTACCTTCTTTTTGTAAGTTCCATTTTTCACTTTCTTTTACTTCACTAAAACCATTTAAATCTAATCTTTCTTTTATAGTTTTAACTGAGTGATATGCTGTTGGACTCTTATATAAAAAGTCTACTAAATCTAATGCTAATTCTCTTTCCATTTATTTACCTCCAGTTTGTTGTAAATTGCTAATATAAAGGCTAGGATGAATAAATATGTTTCATAAGCATATTCTATTTACCTTCGCCAACTTATATTAAGAATTTAAATTAAGAATGAATTAAGTTATTTGTAAAAAATAATTGGTGAGGGAAATTAAAAACTTAGTTAAGTGGAGCAGACTATAATTGAGCTTGTTCCCTGTTCCCTGTTCCCTGTTACCTGTTACCTAAGAAGCTTGCTTCGCATTTTATAACTATTTATAACTTTTATTATAATTGAACTTAGTAAATTTTAATATACCTTTTTTATATCTTAAATCTATTTAACTTTAACTTCTTTTAAATTTTATTGTAATTGAAATTAGTAAATTTTAGTATATAATAATTCTTATATATTTCAATTAATAATAGGTTAAATTTAAAATATAATAATATGAATCTGTTTTATATTTTAAATTTAAGAATATAAAGTTAATTTATTTTTAGTAACTCGAAGAACATTACATCAATAATTATATATTTTATTTGTTACCTGTTCCCTGTTCCCTGTTCCCTGTTCCCTGTTACTTATTATACCTGTTTCCTAAAAAAGTTTGAATATATAAATAACTACTTGGGAAAATATTATATAGATAGGAGTGATACTGTGATTTCTAATTTTTTAGTTAAGTCATTTGTTAAAAATAATGAAGATACAAAAAATCCAAAGGTACGTAATTCTTATGGTACTTTAGGTGGAGTTATTGGAATTATAATTAATTTTATTTTGTTTGTAATAAAATTTTCAGTTGGTATGCTAGTTGGATCAATTGCGATTTCTGCAGATGCCTTTAATAATTTATCTGATGCTGCTTCATCTATAATTACTATTATTGGTTTCAAAATGTCAAACAAGCCTGCTGATGCTGAGCATCCATTTGGACATGGTAGAATAGAATATTTATCAGCACTTTTAGTTGCTTTCATGGTAATGCTTGTTGGTGTACAGTTTGTTAAATCCTCTATTGAAAGGATTATGAATCCTCAAGTTATAACTTTTGAATTAATACCATTTATTTTGCTTTTAGTTTCAATTGGATTTAAAATATGGCTTTCAACTTTTAATAGATTTATAGGAAATACTATTAATTCATCTGCATTAAAGGCTGCTGCTACAGATGCTTTAGGGGATGTTTTTACTTCTAGTACAGTTGTAATTTCATTTTTACTTGCTAAGTTCACAAGCCTACCTATAGATGGATATATTGGTATATTTGTGGCACTAGCGATTTTATATGCTGGCTTTGGATTAGTAAGAGAAACTTTAAATCCCTTACTTGGAGAAGCACCAGATCCTGAACTTGTAAATGAACTATGTGAAAAAATATTAGCTTATCCACTTATATCAGGAGTTCATGATTTAATAGTTCATAACTACGGTCCTGGAAGAATTATAGCTTCATTACATGCTGAAATTCCAGCTGATGTAGATATAATGGAAATTCATAACGTAATAGATAAAGCTGAGCGAGAGATATCTGCGGATTTAAATTTACATTTAGTAATTCATATGGATCCAATTTGTGTTCTTACAGATGAAATAAAAGAAACTTGGGATTACGTTGAAAAAATTCTTAGAAAATATCCTGAAATAAAATCAATGCATGATTTTAGAATAGTTGGTGAAGGCGATATTAAAAACTTGATATTTGATATAGTCTTAGAAGCTTCAGAATCGGGAAATAAGGAAAAGCAAGAAAAAATGATATCTGATATAAAGACATCCATAAAAGAAGAACATCCACAATACAATTGTGTAATTACTGTTGACTATGATTTTATGTAATTGATAATAGATAATTAAAAAATAAAAAGAGAAATTCGCAAGAATTTCTCTTTTTATTTAAATAACTTCTTCATTTTTTCCTATAATTCAGATTACCTAAATTATTTTTTCAATTTCTCATTCTTTCATTTTTCTTATGATTTCTTTAGTAATCTTATTTCCTGAATTAATATATGCAAGCAAACATGCACCCAAATCAGGATCTAACTGCGGCTCTACTAACTCAATATTGCATCCTTTTAAGTTTTCTCTTAATGGCTTTAGAATTAGATCTCCACTTTTGAATACTCCGCCTGTATATGATACTTTTACTACATTTTCATCATAATTTTTTACTAATGTTCTTATCATTTGTGAAAGTTCTATAGCAGCTTCATTAAAGATTGCTATTGCACCCTCATCTCCAGATTTTGCAGCATCAGAGCATAGTTTAGCAAGCTTTGCTATTTCGCCTCTATCACCTTTTAACTTTTCATTTACATAAGAAACTATTTCAAAATCAGTCTTTAAGTTAAGTTCCTTTTTAAATATTTCATATAATGGTGCTTTTTCTAATCTTCCATCACTTTGTTTACTAAATAAAGCTAATGCTTTTTTACCTATCCAATATGCTGAAGCTTCATCACCTATAGAGTAGCCCCATCCACCACATCTTAAGACTTTTTCATCTTTTAATGCTAATGCTATTGACCCTGTACCAGCGACAACATTAATACCATCCTCGCCTGCCAATGCACCTGCTATTGCAACTCTAACATCATTATTTAAAATATAATCCATTTTACTAAATACTCTAGAAACAACTTGTGCTATTCCTTCTGCAATTTCTTTTACTATTCCATAGCCAGCTAATCCTAAATAACTTTTTGTAATTTCTTTTTTAGAAATATTACTAGACTTCATTATTTCTTCTAATCCTTCAGTCAATAATATCTCCAGATTAGTAAATCCTATTTGAGCTGGATGACAAGTTCCCTTTATAACTCTATTAATAACTTTTCCATTTTCATTTATTAATGTGAAGCATGTTTTAGTACCGCCACCATCTATCCCTAAAAAGTACATAAATTAACCTCCAATTACTTGATTAAGTTGAAGTTGAATTTTTGCCATGGTTTTATATAATCTAAAATAAATATTTCATCTTCTTTAATATGTCCCACAACATTAGATTTTCCACTGTTTTTCATATCACTTAATGCAATTTGAAGTTCACCAGCATAATGACCATATTCACTACTTTCTATTACTATATCACCTCTTTTTATTATTTCCGGTGCATTAAATAGCTCAAACTTATGGCCTTTATACTTAACTCTACTTTGTGTTGATCTAATTAAATTATCTGAAAAATCTCCACGATTAAAGTGCTTTTCTTCAAATAATATTTTTCTTTCTATTCCTGGAGTAGATTCTTCAAGATAAACATCGAAGGTTACCATGTCTTTTCTCATAGTACCTAGCTTTTTCATTTCTTCTTCTGTAGGATAACAATTCGATATTATTATGTCATTTATATTACCTAAAGCTATTAAATGCTTTGCTTGAACTTCTATTGGTAAGTTACGATGAAGTTCTAATGTAGGAAGCCCATCTGTAACTGGCCAAGGACCAAATGTTCCTTCATTTTGACTTGTTATAAATGCAGCTGTTCTTAACCCATGCTTATTAAATCTTTCTGTACATTTCATGAAATGTTCAAAATTTAAACCGCTATATCTATGTGGATAGAAGTTATGACAAGCAATTAAATTATCTTTATTAGGCATATAATCAATTATTGTATCTATATAATTAGTATTATTACTCATATTGATTTCAATTTTAAGATTTTCATCATTAAAAGTCATTAATGATTCTTCTGAACCAGTAAATCCCATATCTAACCTAAGTCCGTCTGCTCCAATTTCTTTAAAGAAGCTTAGATCTTTATAGCTTATTCCTAATTCGTCAAAAACTCTTGGGCTTACATCTACTATAATTTCAAAACCCTTCATTTTTGCATATTCATTTATTTTTTTAAATTTATTTTTTATATTTTCTTTAGTATCATTTACTGAAAGTAAACAGGAAAATATTCTGCTAAATCCATATTCACTAGCTGTATCTATATATTTATATATTGCTTCTTCTGTTGTTTTTTCTGAGTAAATTGATATTCCTAACTTTCCCATATTGTTCACCTCTAAATTTCTTTTAAAATAAAGTGGTGAATTTCTTCACCACTCTAATGATTCTTATTTTATTCAGCTATAGCTTCGCCTTGTTCTTCTACTAATAATTTCTTATCGTACATTTTAACAAATGGATAGTAAATTATTACTGAAATTATTATACAAATTGCATTTAATACTGCTGCTCTCCAGTCATTTGTCGCTATAAATGCTCCAATTGGTCCTGGTAATGTCCAAGGTGCTGTTACTATAACTCTAGATACTAATCCTACAGATGTAGCAATCCACGCTAATGTTCCTGTTACTAATGGAGTAATTATAAATGGTATTATTAATGTTGGATTTAACACTACTGGTGCACCAAATATAATTGGCTCATTAATGTTGAATATACCTGGAACTAAAGCAACTCTTCCTAGTTGTTTAGCATAACTTGATTTAGCAAATATTGCCAAACATATAACTAATCCTATTGTACATCCTGATCCTCCAATCCATATAAACCATTGGAAGAAAGGTTCTGCTGCTATTGCTGGTAATGCATCTCCTGCTGCTGCTGCAGTTGAGTTTTGTTCTAATAAAACTAACCATAATGGTCTTGCAATAGATCCAACTATTGATACACCATGAATACCAAATGACCAGAAGAATGTAACTAAAAGTACTAATATCCAAACACTTGGTAATGTATCAGAAGCTGATACTAATGGTGCAACTAGTTTACCAACAAATCCATGCCAATCAAATTTTGCATAGTAAGTTATTGAACCTATTAATAAAACTATAATTGTTGCTGGTGTTAAAGCTTCAAAGCTTCTTGCAACTGATGCTGGAACTTGTTCTGGCATTGAAATTTTAAATCCACTTTTATTTGTAAATCTAAATATTTCAACTGCAAGTATTGATACTATAATACCAACGAACATTCCGCCTCCACCCATGTTTGCCATAGGCATTTGGAATCCTTGAGGTACTCCTTGATACCATTTTAAAAGATCTGGATTTCCCTTAACTATTTCCATTAACTCTGGAGCTAATGCTGCTGCACTCTTTGGTACAAGTGTTAAGAAAAATGCTGCTGCTGATAATGTACCTCCAGTAACACCGTCAAGTTTATATGATCTAGCTAAACTATATCCTATACCCCAACAAGCATAAATTGTCATAATATACATTGTCATTCTAAATGGAAGTACTATTGTTGCGGCATTAGCCTTTAATGTTTTAGTAATTCCCCAGGCTTCTGGAAGTGGTGGATTCGCAATTATTAGGAAAAATGACCCAACAATAATTAATGGTAATGTAGCTATAATACCGTCACGCACAGCACGTAAATGGCGTTGCTCTGCTAATTTTGCCATTGGTGTAGATAATTTCTTATCTAAAAATTCAGCAAAACTGTTCATAAAATGATTCCCCCTTATAATAAATAAAATAAAATGAAAAGTAAATTTATTTAAAGCTTGTATGAAACTATTTAGTTTCTACAAGATCTTTAACTTGTTTTAATAGCTTTGGTCCACCTAATGGACTATAAGCTTGAGGTTGTATTAATGCACATGGAACATTAGCTGCATCTGCATATTCTTTTAAATAATCAAAACGATGTCTAACTTGTGGTGCCACCATTGCTACGTCATAACCTTCTTTAACTTCTTCTTCAAATTCTTGTGTACTTACAGCTTTTACTTCCATTGATACACCATTTTTTTCTGCTTCTTTTTTAAGTGCATTTACTGCTATGGCACTTGACATTCCTTGTGAGCATACGAATAAAACTTTCATAAATAATACCTCCAATTTTTTGATATTTTTTAATTATTAGAATAATTTTTATAATATGAATTCTTTGTCTTTATTATAAATCGTTTTCAAAAATTATTCAATATTTTCTTTCATGTTTTTTAAAATTTTATGAAATTATATTTCATAACCATTAAATTATATGAAGAAATTTAGATATTTCCACATATATGATATGATTCCAAAAGAAAATGCAAAAAATACATAATTCATCCAAAAAGCTTTACAATATCCCTTTTTAGTTTCTATAAAATATCTTGAATAAGTAATAGCAAAGCTTGTTATAAATGTGTTTCCTAGCAATATACTAAAATTTGTACTTACACCTAAAGTACTTAAAAGCATTGGTAATATTATGGTTCCAGTTATAGCTCCTAATAATATTACTAAAGCACTTTTATATCCAAAGGTTGGTATATTATAATCTGTTCTTTTAGCCTTTAACTCACTTACAACAGATTTTCTTCCCATAAGTTTAAATACCTCCTTTAACTATAAATTTTATATTATTATTTATCTGCAATTTTTTTGTGTAGTTTTATAATGTGCTCAATTAAAGTTTTAGCTTCAATTGCTGTCATTAAATGATCTTGAGCGTGTACAAATAATACTGATACTTCTGTTTTTTCGCCTCTTGCTTCTGCTTGTATTATGCTAGTTTGTATCTTATGAGCTTCCCCTAAACATACATCTGCTTCTTTTAATAACTCTTCTGCCTTATCAAAGTCTCCATCTTCTGCTGCTGCTAAAGCTTCATAAGCTAATCCCTTCGCTGTCCCACCTTGACTAATAATTTCAAAGATTATTACTTCCATATCTTCTGCCATAATTATTACCTCCTGATATCGTTTTACATTTAAGTTGTATTATTTTACTTTAACTATAATTCTATTATACACAAATATTTTTTTATTTCAATATTTTTTTATTTTTTTGAAATTTTATTTTATATAGATAATTCTATTATTAATTTTCTAATTTCTATAGTTAATATTTTTTAAATAAATAATTATTATACTTTTTATTATTATTTATATTTTAAAAGCATATAATTATTTATTTTTATTAAAATTTAGAAATATACTATGAAAATCTCATGAAATTCCTCCTTATAAAATATATAAGAGACTTTATCAGAATTTATATTGAAATTCTGATAAAGCCCCTTGATTCTGTTTAATTACTTATTCCATAATAAACTGACTTTTGCTTATATTTAAACAATTCAATTAAGTTATTTTTACTTTTTTCTTCATTCTCATAATAATCTATTATATCTTTTATAGCATCATAAAAACCTAAATGTATACTTTTCTTTAACTGCTTAATTCCTTCTTTTATTAAACTATAGTTATTATCTCTTTTACCTTGCTCTATTTTATTTTTTCCCTCTATGAAAATACTTTTTCCTCTATCAAGTTTATAATTTATTTTCTCTATATTGCTTTCCAAATTTTCAAACTCATCTATGCTTCTTCCTCTTTTATACAAATAATATTCTAAATTTGAATATGCTTTAGTTTCACCTAGGGAAATAGCTTTTAAATAATACTCTACTGCATCTTCTTCTTTTTTATCAAACAAATTCTCTTCTGCTAACTCTCCTAAAAAATTAAAAGCTTTTCCTTCATCTAATATTAATAATTCTTCTATATATTTACCTGCTTCTTCTTTAGACACTTGTACCCCTATGCCCTTTAAATAATAATATGCTAATTTTAAGTTTCCTTCAACAATGTTAATTTCTTTTAAAAGATATGCCCCTTCTAAAGCTTTTTTATAATTTTTATCTATTCCTATTCCTTTTTCATGAATTTCTATTATGTTTAATAAAGCTTCTGTATTATAATTTTCTGCTGCATTTTTATACCATTCTATTGCTTCTCTTGAATTTGCTTTAACAAATATCCCATGTTTGTACCAATTACCAAGCTTTATCATGGCCTTTTCAGATCCCTTTTCAGCTGCTTCTAAAAAGTATTTAAAGGCTTTTTCATTGTTTTTTTCTACACATGCTCCATAAACATGAAGTAATCCATAATAATATATTGCCTCTACCATTTCATGCTCTTTAGCAGTAGTTATATATTCTAATAACTCATCTTCATTTACTTTCTTTTCATTTACTAAATCTATTAAATATTCACTTGCAAGAGCTTCTGCTGCATGATGCGAGCCTTTATCATAGGCTAATTTTAAGTACTTTATTCCTTTTTTTCTGTCATCCTTTAGATATGCTATACCTATAACATATAATGAATGTGGATCTTCACTTTCTGTGGCCAATTTCATGTAAGATAATGCTTTTCTTTTATCTATTTCAACTACTTCTCCATTGTAATACATTATCCCAAGTCTTTGAGTAGACTTCAAATCCCCATTATTATGTCCTTTTAAATAATTTAATAATGCCATTTCAAATTTATTTTCTTCTTCATATAATTTCCCAACTTTATAATAAAGGCTTGTATTACCTTCTTCTATACTTTTATCATATAATGCAAATGCCTTTTCCTTATCTTCATCTACATGTAATCCCCAATAATACATGTCTCCTAGACTTTCTAAACAACTAATATCATTTTTTTCTGCCCCTTTAGACAAATAAAAAAATGCTTTTTTGTAATTAGTTTCTATATTATTCCCTTCTAAATAGGATTGTCCTAAAATATAATAAGCATCTTCAAAATCGTTTTCTGCTGATTCCTCCAGCCAATAATATGCTTTGAAATTACTTTGTTCACAGCCTTCCCCATTCTTATAAAGATAAGATAAAGCATACTGTGCTGGAGCAAAACCACTTTCTGCTGCTTCTTTATACCACTTAAAGGAATATTCTAAATTTATTTCTACCTCTTCTCCTGCAAAATACATATATCCTAGAGAATATTGTGAGAATGCATTTCCTTTTAAGGCAGCCTTCTTATACCAATACAAAGCCTGTTCTATATCCTTTTCTCCTCCATACCCCTTTTCATAAAAAAGTCCTAAATAACTTTCTGCATATTCGCTACCTTCTTCTGATGCTTTTTCAAAGTATTCTTTAGCTTTGTAATAATCTTTCTCAACATTCTTACCTAGATAATACAATTCTCCTGCTAATAAATATTCTTCTGCCGAATTTATCTCATCATCATCTTCTTCTATTTCTTTTTGGTATTCAATTTCATTTATAGAATTTAATATATCTGTAGAGTAATTACTTTCATCACTTTCATCATAATTTAAATATTCATTAAAAACATTTTTTTCAGCTTCACTTAGCTTATCATAGAAAAGAGAATAATCCTCCTCACCGCAATTTATTACAAGCCATACGCACACTCTATAAATTACTTTTTCATCCTTTAATAAATCCTTATACTCTGATTTTTTTTGGATATCTACATTATCATCATTTAATATATCTCTTATATAATATAAATTTTCCAAATAATTTATTATATATTTCATAAGCTCATATGGAATTATATCTTTTCTAGATAAATATTCGATATTTTCTACAAGTGAATTTTCACTATTATAAAACAATTTATTATTTAGGTGGATAGTTATAATTATTTCTTTAACTACCTTAATCAGTCTTGAGCATATTACCTTTAAATCCGTTTCATTTCTTATTTTTCCTAAAATACAATATAAATCTCTAAATTCAAGTAATAAAAAATTAAAGTCAAACTTAAGTTTCATTATTCCCCCATAAACTATATTTAATTTCTTACTACTATATTTATTTTCTTATTTCTTTTATAGAACAAAAAATGGGATAGATATTATATACTAAAGGTAAAATTCCTCATTTCATTCGTAATTATGAAAATTATCCATATATTTAGGAATTTACTCCTTAATTCTACATTCATAATTAAATGTTTAAAAAGGATGCTATAATTAAATAACAAATAAATTGAATTTATGGAGGTATTTATGAAGATAGAACACATTGCAATGTATGTAGAGGATTTAGAAAAGGCAAGGGACTTTTTTACAAAGTATTTTGGGGCAACTTCAAATGATTGTTATCATAATAAAAACACTAATTTTAGATCATATTTTTTAACCTTTGATGATGGTGCAAGATTAGAAATAATGAATAAACCACAAATGGAAAATGGAGAAAAAACTTTAACTCGTACTGGATATATTCACATTGCTTTTAGTGTAGGTAGTATAGACAAGGTTGATGAATTAACTGTTAAATTAAAAAATGATGGTTATGAAGTTATAAGCGGCCCAAGAACTACTGGAGATGGCTATTATGAAAGCTGCATTATTGGTATTGAAGGTAATCAAAGAGAGTGTAAAATAGTCTGTGTAAACTTCAAAAGATGAT
>JAQCTH010000034.1 GCA_027686065.1 Clostridiaceae bacterium AF10-41 | reverse complement strand
GACATTTTTTATTTGTCTATCTTATAGGGTACATTTTACAATTGATATGCGGTATTTTTTTTATGCTAAATTCAAATATATAATGAGTGGACTATATAAGTAATCCACTATATATAATTAGAAATATGGTTAAGGTAGAAAAAAATTAAGATATATAAATATTACCTTTACCAACAATTACAATTCTATAGTCTGGTAACAAAGTAGTTAAATTGAATTTATCAGACTTAGGAGGAAGGCGGATAGATTGAAGAATTATTTGATTTTCATCAAAGACTTGTAAATAAATACTTTGATTTTCAGAAATATTTTGTACTATATATTTATTTTCTGGTGATAAATTAAAATCAGAAACTTGATAAACTCCTTCATCAAATATGTTTATAGCATATGCTGATTGAGTAAATATAAGCAATGATAAGAATAAAGAAATTAGAAATGTAGAAATAAATTTTTTCATTAATAAAACCACCTTTCAAGATTATTTTTGGCTATAGAAATTTAAAATATACAAAATATTAAATCAATAAATAAGGTTATTAAAGGAAAGCAAAAGTGAAACATGTTAATAGATGGGAAGAAATAAAAGGTTCAAAAAACACGTTGAGGATGATTTACAGAAGTAGTATTATTATCTGATATCAACAGAAACTGAATATAAAAATATATTAGTTAATGCAATAGATAATATATATATAGCAGACTAGATGAAAAAAGCAAGAAGATAATAGATGAGTATTATTTCAAAGGAAATATAATTAGACCAGATGAAGTTATGGCTAAATTAGAAATAAAAAGTAGCAGATATTATGAACTAAAGAAAATATCATGGTCAAATACCAAACTAGCTGATAGGATTATGCTATAGTTATAAAAGTATATAGATTTAGAAATATTAGCACAGGCCAGAGAGTTTGTGCTTCTTTTATGAAGTTTAAAGGATTAGTAGTTAAATAGATTACTAGTCCGTTTATTTTATAAAAATATAGGCACATATCGTGAGACAACAGTAAGTCTTTTTAAGAATGGATGATGTAATTGGAAAAGAAGTCAACAACAATAATAAATAAGGAAGTGATAAAGATGGAAACATCAAAGAAATTAAGGAGAAAGGATAAATTTTGCTTCTTTATTTTGAACAATAATATACTACTTTTCATAATATAAATTACAAGGAGGCTGGTAAATATGAAAATAGCAGTAAGGGGAGGACACAACTTTCAAGCACCAGGGGCAAGTGGATTAATAGATGAAACAACAGAAGATAGAAAAGTAAAAGATTCCGTAATTAATTATTTAAGACAATTAGGACATGATGTATTAGATGTAACTCCAGGTAACATGGATTCAAATAGTGATTTAGTCTATGGTGTAAGTAAGGCTAATAATTGGGGTGCAGATTTATTTATATCTATTCATTTTAATAAAGTTTATAACATCTATAATGGAGCAATAGGAACTGAAACATGGGTATATAGTAAGTCAGATAATATTAAGTTAGATGAAGAAATAGCAGCAAGAATAGTAAATGCTATAGCTGGATTAGGCTTTGTAAACAGAGGAGTAAAAGAAAGTAATCAGCTATATGAACTAAGGGCAACTAATATGGCGAGTATTATTGTGGAGGTATGTTTTGTAGAAGCTACAGAAGATGTTGCTCTATATAAAAGATTAGGGCCAGATGTTATAGGAAAAGTTATAGCAGAAGCAATAAGTAATAAAAAAATAAATAATGCAATCAAGGAGGAAGTAAAAGTGGATTATATAATTCAATATTCAAATTCAACAGATCAAGCTATAGCAGAAATAATGGCTGATAGATTAAACTGTCCAACTATTAATTGTTTAAGGCCATATGCTTTTTACAGCCAATATAAAACAGTAATTGCAGTTGGAGAAGCTAAGAATAAAAGTGGATATACTAATGTAGAGATTAAAGGAAAAGACAGAAAGGAAACATTAGATAAAGCTATAGAATATTGTGAGAAATTAGGAAAGTAGTCATTAAGGCTAATATGTAAGAGAAATCTTACATATTAGCCTTTTTCTATTTGAGGTTAATATGAACATAGTGTTCAACATATCATATGGTAATTTAATAAATAAAGTGATAATTTATCATAAGATCTAAGTGATACCTTTTTCATTTTATTCCAATATATAATAAAATTACAAAATAAGAACTTTAAATACATAAATTGACATAATAGTAAAATAGTGATATTATGTAAATGAAATACATTAAAAGGGGATGGAAAACATGAGAAAAAAATATTCTTTACTAAAAATTATAGGACTTTTAAGTCTTCTATTAATTCTTTCACCTAAGATTGATGCTTTTGCTGCACCTGTTTATTCAGGAACAACTAATACTAATGTATGGTATAAGGCACATGTACAAGATATAGGATGGCAAGACACAGTTGTAAATGGTGATACTGCTGGAACTACAGGGAAAGCACTTAAAATAGAAGCATTACAAATTGATGTATCTGATTCAGCATCATTTTCTATAGAATATAATGCGTATATTAATACTCTTGGGTGGATGAATGTAGCAAAAGATGGACAAACTATCGGAACTACAGGAAGAAATCTTGCTATGAATGGTATTTGTATAGCAATCAAAGATAAATCTACAGGAAAAGATTCACAATATTATGATGTTCATTATAGAGTTCATGTTAGAAATATAGGATGGGGATCTTGGACTAAAAATGGTTATCTAGCAGGGGATACAGATAAGGGACAACCTATAGAAGCTATTGAAATTCAAATAACTCCAAAAGGTCAATCACCAATAGTACCTGAACTAAGCCAAAGAGAAAGAATAATAAACGAAGCATATAGGCATATTGATAAACCGTATGTTTACGGAGCTACAGGACCAGATAGCTTTGATTGTTCTGGATTCACTCAATATGTGTATAGAACTGCTCTTGGCATTGAAATAACAAGAACCACCTGGACTCAAATTAATGTTGGAACGCCAATATCATATAGTGAATTACAACCAGGTGATTTAGTATTCACATATAATAATGAGCATGTAGGAATTTATGTAGGTGGAGGACAGTATATAAATGCACCTTATGAAGGTGAAAATGTTAAGGTATCTCCAATTACAAGTTTCTATGCTGCTAGGAGAATAATTAACTAAATTATAACTTATTAAGGTTAATAGGCAAGAAAAATAGTACCTATTAGCCTTCTTATTACAATTTAAGATAAAATTACAAAATAATAACGTTAAATACATAAATCGACATAATAGTAATATGATGATATTATGTAAATGAAATATATGAAAATTTAGGGGGACTGAGAATGAAAAATATTTCTAAAAAATTATTAAACTTTTTATTAGTATTTCTATTATCATTTGTAGTATTTATTGGAGTAGATAACTACACTAAGGCCTATGCAGAAATCATACCACCATCAAAAGGAAATGAGTTTGTGTATTTATTTAAAGGAAATCAATATATTTTATACGATCTTACTAAAGATAAGCAATTGGATAATTATCCATTACCATTAAATAATTCTACATGGCCAGGATTACCTTGGACAAGCATTGATGCAGCATTTACAAATCCATTAGATAAGAATATAGCGTATATTTTTAAGGGTGATGAATATATAGCATATAATCTAAAAGAGGATAGAGTATTCGATGGTTATCCGTATAAGATTAGTTCCACATGGACAGGTCTAACATTTTCTTCTATAGATGCAATAATACCAACTAATGGCAATATTGTGTATTTTGTAAAAGGAGATCAGTACACAGCATATGATATGAAAGCAGATAGAGCTTGTGCTGGATATCCATATAAATTTAATAGTAGTACTTGGCCGGGTATTCCTTGGACAAGTATTGATTCAGCGGTTACAACGGTAGATAATATATGTTATATGCTTAAGGGGACTGAGTATATTAAATATGATTTGAACTTAGATAAGACAGTACAACAACCATTACCTATAAGCAAGTATTGGCCAGGAATATCATTTGCTAGTGATATAAAAGGTGCTATAACTGTAGGATTTAGAAGTAATGAAGAGGTTAAAGCTGATAAAATAATTGCTGAAGCTAGAGCGCATATGCCTTTTGTAACATATGTGTATGGTGTAGATGATGCAGCAAGGCATATATTTGATTGTTCATCATTTACAAAACATATTTTTGCACATCAAGGAATATCGTTAGGAAGAACTACTTGGGATCAAATGGAGCAGGGAGTCGAAGTTTCACAAGCTAATCTTAGAGCGGGAGACTTAGTATTTACATTAGGCGGAGATCACGTTGGTATATACACGTCGAATGGTAAGATGATTCATAATTCTAGGGAAGGTATTAATGTAATCGAAAGTAATATAACTGATTTCTATAAAGCAAGAAGAATATTATAATATTTAATAAGTGAAAGCACCTAGATTTATTCTAAGTGCTTTTATTTTAATATAAGTCCAGTCATAAGAACTAATATACATAAAAATGCTAACTTTATGCTTATATTATCCTTATAAAACTTCCTTTCAACTAAACCGCCTTATTTAATTCACATCTACTTCTAAAAATTTTAAACAGTAGGTTCTATCCATTTATAACATTGAATACAATGATACCAAGAACTAATTAATAGGAGGTGTCATTGATGGCAGAAAGATTAAGAGTAATAATAGAGTTTTCAAAGAATAAAGAGAAGGATCTTTTAATGTATCAAGAGCTTATGAAATATTCTAATCCTGGAGCAACAGTTAAGGATATGCTTTTTAAGGTTACACCGTTACCGAATATAGATAATGTAACTCAAAAGGAGTAAGTTAGTAGTCCGTACAGTACGGATGTGTACGGACAAGCCTATATTTTTAATAACTAATTAAAATAGACGTGGGGGAGAGCAATGAGTAAAATAATGGAGTTGATCAATTTCATCTTTAAAAAGGAAGAAAAGGATATAATATTAGATGAGAGATTTGAATTTAGACTTAATTCTAAAGAAAAACAATTAATCAAAAAGTATTGTGATTTAAAACATATTTCAGCTAGTGAATTCTTTAGATCTCTAGCCATAAAGGAAATAGATAATTTTATTAAATGCAACGGAAGATAATAATAAAATAAAATATTATAATTAATTAAAAATCTAACTATATATAATGAAGAAATCCAAATCAAAATAAATTAAAAACAATTCATATATTCATTTCTTTAGATAGCTCGTATCTAAATTTAATTTCATATAAATACTTGTGTAAAAGAATGTGTTGCAGACAAAACAATGCAGCAACTTTTAAGTAAAAATGTGGATATAGGTTTCTCTGGTCCTGAGCAAGCTATATATATACACAATCAAGGTAGAGAAGATTATCCAGTATTATTTGCACAACTAACAAAAACAGATGGATCATTTTTAGTTGGTAGAGAAGAAAATCCAAATTTCAAATGGGAAGACTTAAATGGGGTTGAAATAATAGGGGCAAGACCAGGTGGAATGCCACAAATGACTTTTGAGTATGTGCTAAGAAATCATGGATTAGACCCTAGAAAGGATGTATCATTAGTAACTAATATCGACTTCACAGCAACATCTGGAGCCTTTAAGTCAGGTATTGGAGAATATGTTAATTTATTTGAGCCAACAGCTTCTATGCTTGAAAAAGAAGGCAGTGGAAAGATAATAGCTTCAATTGGAGAAGCCGTTGGAGATTTACCATATACTTGTTTTTATACAACTAAATCTTATATGGACAAAAATCCTGAAATAGTACAAAAATTTACTAATGCAATATATAAAGGACAAAAGTGGGTTGAAACACATAGTGATGAAGAAGTAGCTAATTCAATAATTTCATTTTTCCCTGGAAGTGATAAAGAGATAATAGTATCAGTTGTTAAAAATTATAGAAAAATAAATGCAATAGCAACTAATCCATCAATAGCAGAAGACGATTTAAATAGATTAATGGATGTAATAGAAGGTTATGATAGTAGTTTACTACCAGATAGACCAGAATTTTCAAAGATTGTTAATAATACTTTTGCAGAAGAAGCTGTAAAATCTAAATAAATCTTTAATGGAGCTGTCTTTATGACAGCCCCAATAAACTTCTTTTTATCAAGAGAGTTACATAAATTCGAAAGGGGGCATAAATGTGAGCTTAATAAATATATCAAATGTGAGTCTAACGTATCACTCTTTAAAAGGCGAAACAAAAGCAATAGAAAACTTAAATTTTTCAATAGAAAAAGGAGAATTTGTTAGTATAATAGGCCCATCAGGATGTGGGAAATCAACGCTTTTAAATATTATTAGTGGCCTTTTAAAGGCATCAGAAGGAGATGTATTATATACAGATAAAGATATAAAAAATAGATTAGATAAAATGGGATATATGTTTCAAAAAGATCATTTATTTGAATGGCTTTCAGTAAGAAGCAATGTATTATTGGGGTTAAAGATTAAAGGATTAGACAGCAAAGAAAATATAGAAAAAGCAGATAGATTATTAGAGAATTATCAATTAGCAAAGTTCAAAAATCATAAACCAACAGAACTTTCAGGAGGAATGAGGCAAAGGGTTGCACTTATTAGAACTCTTGCACTAAATCCAGATGTACTTCTTTTAGATGAGCCTTTTTCAGCTTTAGACTATCAGACAAGACTTAAGGTTTGTGATGATGTGAAAAGCATAATAAGAAAAGAAGGGAAAACAGCAATTATGGTTACACATGATTTAGGAGAAGCAATAGCAATTTCAAATAGAATAATAATCCTTACTAAAAGACCAGCAAATTTAAAGCTAGATGTGAAGATAAATTTTAAGAATACTGAAGCTACTCCATTTCAAAGGAGAAAAGAGCCAGAGTTTAATGAGTACTTTAATTTATTATGGAAGGAGCTTGATGAAGTAAATGAGTAAAGAACATGAAGATTATATAAAAAGAATAAAAAGAGATAGAATAAAAGTAGCTCTATTCAGAGTAACTATATTAGTAGTATTTATTGTTTTATGGGAAGTAGCAGCAAGATTAAAGTGGATAGATCCCTTTTTGACATCAAGTCCTACTAGAATAATTAATTCATTTTTATCTTTTATAAAAGAAGGAACACTTTTAAGGCATATATTAGTAACATGTTATGAAACTATATTAGGTTTCACATTAGGAACATTACTGGGAGCCTTTATAGCTATTATATTATGGGCATCACCTTTCACATCAAAAGTTTTAGATCCATACTTAGTAGTACTAAATGCATTGCCAAAGGTTGCACTTGCACCAATTGTAATATTTTGGGTAGGGAATGGGATGACAGCTATAATAGTAATAGCACTTCTTATTTCAATAGTAACAACAATAATAACAGTTTTAACTGGATTTAATGAAGTTGATAAGGGGAAATTAAAGCTTATGCAAACACTTCAAGCAACAAAATTTCAAACATTAAAATATCTTATATTTCCAGCTAATATTCAAGTTTTGATATCTGCACTTAAAATAAATGTTGGATTGTCTTGGGTAGGCGTAATTATGGGTGAATTTTTAGTTGCAAGAGAAGGCTTAGGATTCTTAATAGTGTATGGTGGTCAAATCTCACAATTAGATATGGTTATGATGAGTATAGTAATTCTTTCTATAATAGCTTTTGTTATGTATAAAGTTGTTTCGAAATTAGAAGAAAATTTAAAGAGTATTAATTAATGTTAAATTCAAAAAAGCTAATAGTAATATGTATCATTAGCTTTTTTGAATTAATTTTAATATGTTATTATCATCAAAATTTTACATTTTTATTTAATATGCTTAAAAAAAAGTTAGTTAATGGGGAATTTTTGTAAATATTTTAATTGTAAATATTAAAAAAATCTGCTAAAATGTATATTAGCTTATAATTATGTAGATTAATTGAAAAGGTGGAGAGAGTCATGAATGAAATAAAAAAACTTTTTTCTACTACAAAAAAGTATCTGAAATCGTTTTTTGAGAAACTTAACAGAGCAATCAATAGGACAAGTAATAATTTAATAGATAAATATAGAAAAGCTAATAAAAAGAATAAGTATGTAGAACCTATTTTTATTATAGGGAGTTCATGCTTCATAACACTTATTATGATATTATGTATAAAGGGCTTTACTACAGTTGAAGAAATTGACATAACCCAAAATAGAGCTGAATATTTATATTATGAGAATAAATATGATGAAGCAATAGAAGAATATAATAAAATGCAAAAAGATGATAACTGGCCAATATGGACAGTTAAGGCTGCTGATATATATTCTTTAAAAGGGGATGTTAAGAAATCAAGTTCTCTTTTAAAGGAATCAATTATAAAAAGAGATAGAGTAATAAAAGAAGAGGGCTTTGATAAGTATAGAGATAAGGATATAGAACTAATTAATTCAATGTTATTTACTTTTATTATGAACAAAGAATATGATGAAGCTATTTCCTTTGGAGAGAAATACATAAATGACTATGGTGTTAATAAAGATATAGTAAAAACTTTATTTTCAGCTTATATAGCTAATAATCATATATACAAAGCAGAAGGACTAACAGAAAATTATCCTTTGGATAAAAATTCTTCTTATGATATATGTACATTGTCTAATATGAATATGCTAATAAATAAATGGGATGATGGATTAGAATTATTAAAAGATGCATGGAATTTAGATAGAAATGAAATGAAAATATATGATGTTATAGACGATATGTACTCATTTGATAAAGATATGCTAATTAAATCTATAGAGGAAAAAATAGAAACAAACCCAGAAGAGGAAGCATATAAGATGATATTAGCAAAGACATATTCTATTTCTAAAGAGAATATAGGGAAGGCTGAAGAATTAATTGGGGAATTAGAAGAAAAAAATATAAATGGAGTATCAACAGATTATATAAATTTTGAAATATGCAAAAACTCTAATAGAAAATCAGAGGCAGAAGATTATTTAGATGATGCTGTAAGAAAAGCAAGTAATGAGAAAAAAGATTCATATATAGAGTATTATTTATCTTCATTAAGATCTCTTTATAATGAGAAATATGATGAAGCCTTTAATCTAGCAAAAAAAAGCATAGTTAAAAATAGTAATTATCCGAATAGTTATGGAAGTCTAATTACAGATATATTATTAAAAAAAGGAAATATTAAACCAACTGAAGCTTATTTTAGAACGGCGATGCAAAAGGAAACTTATAATTATGAAACAATAATGAGAATAGCTGATTATTATTCTAATTATGAATCTAATAATGAAAAAGCAAGAGATTATTATTCATTAGCATCAAACATAAAAAAAGATAATAGTAAATTATATTATAAATTAGCTAAGCTAGATATAATTGATGAAAAATGGGATAAGGCAGCGTTAAATTTGAAAGAAGCTATAAAAATAGAAAAAGATAATCAAGAATATTACAGAATTTTAGGAACTGTATATTTAGCTCAAGGAATTAACGAAGAAGGAATCAACCTAATACGTGAAGCTTATGCAATGAATGAAAAAGATATAATTTCTCTAAATAATGCTGGATGGTATTATTTAATGGTAGAAAAAGATGTAGCAAGGGGATATGAAAATATAAAGGCTGCTTATGGAGAAATTCCTACAACTATGAATGAAGCAACTAAAAATACTATTATAGGAAACTATAATAGGGCAAAAGAAGTTTATGAACAATTCTTAAAAGATAGTTCACAGGAATTTAAATTATCAGGAATAAAATTAATTTACTAAAAAGTGCTTAAAGGCACTTTTTTTATTTAGAAATTTATACAAATAGTCTATATAATAAATTTTTATAATTTACTTCCTTGAGTATCTAAGGGGATATATGTAAGGTTATGTTGTCTTGGAATAAAGCCGGGGGATGACCAAACCTACATAGGACCATTTTTTTATAGAAAAGTGGTGTGTTTTCTGCTAGTATTATATTAATAACTTATTTATGGAGGGATTTATTTGAAAAAATCTAAAAAAATTATTCGATTGATTGTGATGGGATTAATAATTGCATTAGGGATTATATTTATTTTTAAGATAAATAATAAAAATGAAATTAGTATAAAAAAATGGGATAATATATATAACGAAAATAATATTATATTTTTTTATGGAGATAAGAATGATGAAAAAATAAAAATATTAAAACAAATGTATAATATAGAAGCGAAATTAGATGGAGAAAAGGACAAATTAAAAAAGGCAATTAAGGTATCGGAGATTTTAAATGAAATTATAACATTTGATGATATTTCTAGCTCCCAAGGAATAAATGGCTATGATATATTAAAGGAAAAGGGAGATTCCAAAAAAGCTTCAGCTAGAGATCTTGGAATAATCTATAGAGATTTTCTTGAAAGTGTTGGATATACTGCAAGACTTGGAGTATTTAAAAGAACAGATACTACTTTTAATAAACAAAAAGCCTATTATGTAGTTGAATATTGGAGTAAAGAAGACAACAAATGGATAATGATAGATTTTATAGATAGGGGATACTTTGATGAAAAGGGGTTTCCTTGTAGTGCTATGGAACTTTTAGATACAGATATAAGAAATTTAAATTATACAGGCAATAGCAATAGAAATGATTATATTCCAATGTTGAAAAAATTATTGTACACATATACTATAAACATAGATAACACAACGGATATGAAAAAAAGCAATAGTTATATAACTTACATTAAAAGTGAAAATGACATAAGTATTAAATTTAAGGGAAGCTATATTCCCCCTACAATATTTACACAAAATAAGGAGTTAATGAATAGAAATCCTATTGACACTACTTATATAGAAGATGAAAAATCATATATTGTTTTAATGAAAAAACAAGAAAAACAAGAGCAATCTGAACAAGAAAAAGAAGAAAATTTCATAATTGGAGCATTTAAAAATGGAAAAATAGTTGATGAATATTATATAAGAGAAAATGATACAGAGTTTAAAAAGGTAAAAAAATACTCAGATTTAATATTATCAAAAGGAGTTAATAAAGTAGAGATCTCCTTAGATGGTGAAAATATAGAAAGTAGTATAGAAATAGAGTGGTAATAGTAAATTAAATTCTAGATTGTAAGTAGCTTTTGATTTCCTTAATATAATTTTAAGATTTAATAGTAGATAATGAATAGACAGCTTAGAATTATAAAGGTATAATAGGATTTATCGTAAATAAAACAGGTCTCAAAGGGAGGAAAAAGAATGGGTTTAGATTTTATCTATATAATTAAAGCTATAGTAATAGCTATAGTAGAAGGGCTTACAGAATTTGTACCAGTTTCATCAACTGGACATATGATTTTAGTTGGAAGTTTAATAGGATTTAGATCAGGAGCAGCTGGAGCAGAAGAATTTGCTAAAATGTTTGAAGTAGTTATTCAACTAGGAGCTATATTGGCGGTAGTAGTACTATACTGGAATAAGCTTTGGAAATCAGTAGTTGAATTTTTCACATATATATTTACATTAGGTAAAAAGGGACAGTCAGGTTTTAAATTTGGAATAAATGTAATAGTAGGATCGATTCCAGCTTTAATTATAGGTCTTACTTTATATGATGATATAAAGGCTTTATTTAAGCCTTCAGCAGTAGTGATTGGTTTTATAGTTGGAGGTATATTATTAGTTGTAATAGAAAATATATATAGAAATAAAGCCTCAAAAAGAAGAAGTTATCAAACTATGGATGTTTTTGATTTAACTCCAATGCAAGCATTAAAAGTTGGAGTATTTCAAATCTTAGCTATGTGGCCAGGAATGTCAAGAAGTGCATCAACAATAATGGGTGGATGGATTGCAGGGCTTTCAACGCCAGTAGCAGCAGAATTTTCTTTCTTTTTAGCAATTCCAGCTATGGTAGGCTCTTCTGCAATGGATTTATTACATTTTGATTATTCAATTATGAATTCTACATTTACTGTAGCATTAATATTAGGTTTTATTGTAGCTTTTATAGTATCAATATTTGTTATGGATATGTTTATAAGTTACCTAAAGAAGAAACCAATGAGAATATTTGCTATTTATAGAATTATTGCAGGTATTGTTTTATTAGCATTATCTGTTGCAGGAATAGTAACTTTAACAATATAATAAAAAGGACTAATAATTATCTTTTTGAATTATTAGTCCTTTTTATTATATTTATAAAATTTCTTTTTAATATTTTTTTATTTCAGTTTCCAAAGCATCTTTTAAATGTTCTATTTTTTTACTATAATCTTTAGACTTATTTGTTAAATTAGATTGAATCATATTTACTTTAGATTTTAAGTTTCTTGTAGAATCTAAAGCAGAATTTATTTTGCCTTGAATAAAATAATCAGTAAAAAAGTTGTCAAAAATATAATCCATTATTCCATCAAAGCTATTAAGATTTAATGAAACACTAATTTCATCACTTAGATCAGAGAGTTCAGTATTATATCTATTTAACATAATTTTGATATCATTAATTGATTTTGAGGCATCATCCATCTTAGAACGTTTAACCATTGTAGCTAAAAAATCTCCGCCTAGCATATCATAAACTCCCCAATTTTGAGCACTGTTTAAATGGGATATAGCTTTATCTATACAAGGTATAAGTTTGTCTCCTTCAGAAATAGCTTCCTGTAATTCCTTTAGATCTAGAGAAGTAGACTTTATTTTTTCTAAGAGTTCAGCAATATCTTTGCTATTTTCATTGTTTAAATTTAAAATATAATTAGAAGATGTATTTAAAAGAGTATTATATTTTAAATCGATATCTCCAAGTTCAAAAATACTATTAAATATTTTCTTTTTATCTGATAAAAGCCTATTTAAATAATCTTCACACTCTAAAAATTTTGCTTGTGCTTGTAAGAATTCAAGTTTTTCTTCCGATAATTTTTCATCTAGGGAACCTTTAATTTTATAATAAATATAACTTAAACTAAAGGATTCTAAATTAGAAACATCTTTTTTCTCTTTAGATAATATTTTTTTTGATTTTTCTAAAGATGTGTTTATTTTAGTAATTTCTAAATCAATGTTAGAAAGCTTTGTCTTTAGTTTTTTTAATGTATTTCTATCTTCTTCAAGTTTTAAAAATTCTTCGTTAAAATTAAGCATAAATAATCCTCCTCACCAAAATAAATATAATCATACTATAAGGTAAAAAATACCTTATATCAATACTTTTGTTAAATTTGTATAATATTAAAAGATATTTATATAAAAATTACCAAAATGAAAAAATTATTAAAAATATAATTAATTCTACTTTTCAGCATAAAATCTTTATGCTATCATTAAATAAGAAAGTAAATAACATTTTGAAAACAATTGCATAAACAACATTTGAAGGTTGTAAATTTTTTTGAAATGAATTAACAGAAAATTTTAAATGTATAGTCAATTCAAAAGTTACTGAAGGAGTAGGGGGAATTTTAAATGTCACAACAAATTAAGAAAATAGCATTACTAACAGGTGGTGGAGATTGTCCAGGATTAAATGCAGTTATAAGAGCGGTAACACGAACAGCGATATTAAATTATGGAATGGAAGTAATAGGTTATAAGTTTGGATACAGAGGATTATATAATAATGATTTCGTACCTCTAACTTTAGAAAGTGTATCAGGTATTCTTCATAGGGGAGGAACTATATTATATAGCTCAAATAAAGATAACTTGTTTGATTATTTAGTAGAAGAAAATGGAGCTATGACAAAAAAAGATGTATCAGATGTAGGAGTAGAAAATTTAAAAAAAGAAGGTGTAGATGTATTAGTTGTAATAGGAGGAGATGGTACTTTAACATCAGCAAGAGATTTTGCTAGAAAGGGTGTTAAAGTTATAGGTGTACCAAAAACTATAGATAATGATTTAGCATCAACAGATGTAACCTTTGGATTTAATACTGCCATAGATGTAGCTACAGAAGCTTTAGATAGACTTCATACTACTGCAGAATCTCACCATAGAGTAATGCTTTGTGAAGTTATGGGTAGAGGTGCAGGCTGGATAGCATTAGAATCTGGTATTGCAGGTTCAGCAGATGTTATATTATTACCAGAAATCCCTTATGATATAAATAAAATTGCAGATAAAGTAAAGGAAAGAGAAGCAGAAGGAAAAAGATTTAGTATAGTAGTAGTAGCAGAAGGCGCAAAACCAAAAGATGGGGAAGTTGTAGTTGCTAAGATAGTTGCAGATAGTCCAGATCCAATCAGACTTGGAGGAATAGGAAATAAATTAGCAGGTGATTTAGAAAAAGTATTACCAGACAAAGAAGTAAGATGTACAGTTCTTGGACATATTCAAAGAGGTGGAATAACATCAACATATGATAGAATTTTATCAACAAGATATGGAGTTGGAGCAGTGGAGCTAATTAATGAAGGTAAATTTGGTGATATGGTTTGTCTTAAAGATGGAAAGATATCTAGTGATAGCTTAGAGAATGTTATAGGACAAAAATCAAAATTAGTTGATCCAAATGGTGAGTTAGTGAAAATTGCAAAAAAAATAGGAATTTCTTTTGCTGATTAACTAGAAAGTAAGTGGTAGAGAGTTAAACTCTACCACTATTTTTTAATATTAAAAATAAATAAAAACTAAATAAAAACTAAATAAAAGTTATATAAACTTTTATTTGATACTTCAAAATTTTCTGACAATATGATATACTTTTAATAGGCAGAGATTACAGGAAAGAAAGCTGGAGGGTATTATGAAAGAAATAAAGAAATATTTAGAATCAAGAATTGGGACATATGGATTTTTCTTTGAGGATTTGAAGAGTGGATATATCTATGGGTACAATGAAAACGTTCAAATGGTAGCAGCAGGTTGTATGAAGTTGCCTATAGCTGTATCATTAATAAAAGCAGTAGAAGATAAAAAAATAGATTTTCTAGATAAAATTAGAATAAATGGAAAAGATAAGGTATTTGGGACGGGAATAATCCATGAGTTTAATGAAAGAGACTATACTGTCTTCGAGTTACTTGTGGCAATGTTGATTCAAAGCGATAATACTGCTGCAAATAAGATAATAGATATAGTAGGAATGGATAAAATAAATAAAAACATAGAAGAAATGGGATTAAAGAATACAACACTAAATAGAAAAACTACTGATGAGAGAAAAGTAAAAAATGAAGTCGAAAACATAACATGTGCACTAGATCTTGCAAAAATATGGAGACATTTATATAATTCAACATATTTAAGTGAAGAAAATAGTCAAATGCTAATAGATATTTTAACAAGACAGCAAATAAAGAATAAATTAGCATTGTATATTCCAGATGACTTGAAATATGAAATTTCTAGTAAAACTGGTGATAAAAATGGTGTAGAAAATGATACAGAATTAATTAGATTATCAAAAGGAAACTTTACATTTACATTATTATCTATGGGAATTCCTAATAGTGTTTATGGAACCGTTACTTTAGCTAAGTGTGGAAAGATGATGTGGGATAATGTTATGAATAATTGGCACTAAGGCTATAAACTTTATATATGAGATGTTAAGATAAGTATTGTTCAAGTAGAAATTAAAAAATATAAATTTTCAGGTAAAAATAAGGATAGGTATATAATTATCCTTATTTTTATTTATTTAGAATAACAAGTTAAATATTTACTGACATGATTATGAAATAATTTTTACTGTGAAATTTAATACTTTCTTGACAATAAATTATATAAGTGTTATTCTAATGAAAAAAGATAACCTTTAAATTAATCCAGAGAGATTAACAAGGAAGAAATTGTAAAAGTGAAAATACTTTTATGTAGGCTTATTATACCTTCCTTGAAATTAAGGAAGGTTTTTTTGTGCAAATTATAATATATAATTAAATTAATATACCTTTAAATTTAACACAGAGATGTTAACAAGGAGTGATGTAAATGAATATAAAAAGCAAACATTTAATCGACCCAATGGATTTTTCAAAAGACGAACTGCAAGAAATTTTTAAGCTAGCACATCAAATAATAGCAAATCCAAGAGAATATTCTCATATCTGTGATGGAAGAATTTTAGCCACGTTATTTTATGAACCAAGTACAAGAACCAGATTTAGCTTTGAAGCCGCAATGATGAGGCTTGGTGGTAAAATTTTAGGATTCTCAGAGCCAAGTTCAAGCTCTACTGCAAAAGGAGAAACCTTAGCAGATACTATAAAGATGGTATCTATATATTCTGACATAATAGCTATGAGACATCCAATGGAGGGTTCTGCTAAACTTGCAAGTATGTATTCAAAAGTTCCTGTGATAAATGCAGGAGATGGAGGACATCAACACCCAACTCAAACATTAACAGATCTTTTAACTATAGAATCTTTAAAAGATGGATTAACAAATCATACCGTAGGAATTTGTGGGGACTTAAAAAATGGAAGAACAGTACACTCACTTATAAAAGCTATGTCAAGATATGAAGGCACTAAATTTATCTTAATTTCACCAAAAGAATTATCAATACCAATTTATATAAGAGAAGAAATATTGGCAAAAAATAATATAGAGTTTAAAGAAGTTGAAAAACTAGAAGATATAATATATGAACTAGATATCTTATATATGACAAGAATTCAAAAAGAAAGATTTTTTAATGAAGAGGAATATATAAGGCTTAAAGATAGTTATATTTTAGATGTCGAGAAAATGGAATTAGCAAAAAGGGATATGATAGTTATGCACCCATTACCAAGAGTAAATGAAATCTCTATAGAAGTAGATAAAGATGAGAGAGCTTGTTATTTTAAGCAAGCAGAATATGGGATGTACGTAAGAATGGCGTTAATTGCAAAACTTTTGGGGGTGGCTTAGATGTTAGAAATAACAAGTATTAAAAATGGATTAGTAATAGACCATATAAAAGTTGGAATGGGAATAAAAATATTCAATTATTTAAATCTTGATAAAGTAAATAGTCAGGTTGCGTTAATAATGAATGTTGAAAGTGATAAGATTGGAAAAAAAGATATAATCAAAATAGAAAATTCCTCAGAAGTAAATTATACAATTTTAGGATTGCTTTCACCAAATCTTACTATAAATGAGGTAAGATTTAGTGAAATAGTTAGAAAAATAAAACCAGAGTTGCCTAAAAAGGTTGTAGATGTTTTGATTTGCAGTAATCCAAGATGCATAACAGAGCTAGAACAATATGTTCCACATACATTTAATTTAATAGATGAAAATAAAGGAACATATAAGTGTGATTATTGTGATCATATAACGAGTTTATCTGAATTATAGATTTAAATATATTCAATGAGGTGAAATTATGAACTTACTAATAAAGAATGCTAGGATAGTCGATTATTCACAGGATTTTATTGGGGATATTTATATAGAAAATGGGAAAATTAAAGAGCTAGGATTAGATATTAATATAAAAAATGTAGAGTTTATAAATGCTAATGGTCTTACTTTAATGCCTTCATTTATAGATACACATGCACACTTTAGAGAGCCTGGACTTACTTACAAAGAAGATATAGAAAGTGGATCTAAAGCAGCATTAAGGGGAGGATATACTGGAGTATGTTTGATGGCAAATACTAAGCCAATATGCTCAAGTAAAGAAGTCTTAGAAGAGGTTAGAAATAGAGAAAAAGAATTGAATTTAATAGATTTACATCAATGTATATCTATTACAAAAGGTTTTAATGGAAAAGATATAAGTCATTTAAATGGCTTTAGTAATGATGATAAAGTCAAAGCAATATCAGATGATGGTGTTGGAGTTATGGATTCAGAAGTAATGTATAAAGCTATGTTAAAGGCAAAAGAATATGACTGGATAATAATGTCTCATGCAGAGGATCATAAGTTTTCACATATAGATATGAGAACAGCTGAAAACATAATGACTTTAAGGGATATATATTTAGCGAAAGAAACTGGGGCAAGGCTTCATATGTGCCATGTTAGTACAAAAGAAGCTATCGGATATATTAGGGAAGCAAAAAAGCATTTTAGCAATATAACTTGCGAAGTTACCCCTCATCACATATATTTAACAAAAGATATAAGCAATTATAGAGTGAACCCTCCTATAAGGGAAAAAGAAGATGTAGTTAACATTATAGATGCTATAAAAGATGGAATTGTAGATTGTATAGGTACAGATCATGCTCCTCACACAAAAGAAGATAAAGAAAAGGGATCACCTGGAATGGTTGGACTCGAAACATCATTTTCTATATGTTATACAAGCTTAGTTAAATCAAAAGCTATAACTTTAAATAAGTTAAGCGAAATTATGTCTAAAAATGGCGCACATATTTTAGGTATGAATAAAGGTAGAATTACTCCAGGAGTTGAAGGAGATATAGTTTTACTAGATTTAAACAAGAAGATAAGAGTAAACTGCGAAGAATTTCATTCAAAAGGGAAAAATACTCCATTTGAAGGCATGGAATTTTATGGAGAAGTTCAAATGACTATAAAAGAAGGACGAATTCTTTATAAAAAATAGGAGGTTAGACATGAAAGGTTTAATAATAGATAAATTATTTAATAGAGTAAAAGAAAGAGGAGTAGTTTGTGTTGGATTAGACACAGCACTTGAATATATACCTAGATATCTTTTTGAAGGAAGATCGGAAGTGGAGGCATTAGTTGAATTTAATAAATCAATAATAGATGAGACTATAGATGTGGCAGCCTGCTTTAAGATTCAAATTGCTTATTATGAAGCATTAGGATTAAAAGGTATGATAGCTTATAAAGAGACTTTAGATTATTTAAGAGAAAAGGATGCAATTATAATTGCAGATATAAAAAGAGGGGATATAGCAGCAACAGCTAAGCAATATGCAAAAGCACACTTTGAAGGAGATTTTGAAGCAGATTTTATAACTCTTAGCCCATATATGGGAATGGATAGTATAGAGCCATATATGACATATATAGAAAAAGGAAATAAGGGGATTTTTTCATTAGTTAGGACTTCTAATCCAGGAGCAGAAGATATAGAAATGCTAAAGACTATAGATTCAAGAGATGTATATAAGGTTGTTGGAGATAAAATTGCTGAGATGGGAAAAGAAGTAATAGGAGAATGTGGATATTCAAGCATAGGTGGAGTTATAGGATGCACTCATGTTGAAGAAGGTATTGAAATAAGAAAAAGATTTAAAAATATGTTTTTCTTAATACCTGGTTATGGAGCTCAAGGTGGAAAAGCAGAAGATGTGGCTTTATATTTAAATAGTGGAAATGGAGGAGTAGTAAACTCTTCAAGAGCTATACTTTTAGCATATAAAAAGCAAGAAGGTAGAGAAAAAGAATTTGCAATTTGTGCAAGAGAAGAAGCTATAAGGATGAGAAATGAAATAAAGGTAGCAGTAGAAAGTTTATAGGAGGAAAACTAATGAAGATAACTTATACAAAATCAAGAGTTATATCAAATGAAAAAATAGTTGATGGAATATACAAAATGGTTGTAGAAGATAATAATGAAGTGAAGCCAGGACAATTCTACATGTTGAAATTAAATGGACAAACTTTACTTCCTAGACCTATAAGTGTATGTGAAAAAAATGAAGGAACTATAACTTTCTTATATGCAGTTGTTGGAAATGGTACAAGAGAATATACTAATTTAGAAAAAGGCGAATATATAAATCTTACTGGACCATTAGGAAATGGATTTAATGTATATGAAAATCTTGGCAGGGTTGCTTTGGTTTCTGGTGGCATAGGCACTGCACCGATGTTAGAAGTATCAAAAAAAATTAAAGAAAATAATAATTCATCTAAGCTAGATTTATATGCAGGCTTTAGAGATGATATTTATTTAATAGATGAAATCAAGACTTATGCAGATAAAGCATATGTAAGTACAAATACTGGTAAACATGGACATAAGGGATTTGTAACTGATATGCTTAATGTAGAAGAATATGATACTGTACTTTGCTGTGGACCAGAAATAATGATGAAAAAGGTTATAGATATTTGTAAAGAAAAAGGTGTAAAAATATATGTATCTATGGAAAAACATATGGCTTGTGGTGTTGGGGCGTGCCTTGTATGTACATGCAAAACAAAAGATGGAAATAAAAGGACATGCAAAGATGGGCCAGTATTTGACGGTTATTATGTTGAACTTTAAAATCATAGGAGGAATTTTATAAATGTTGAAAGTAAATATAAACGGAGTAGAATTTGAAAATCCAGTAATAGCAGCATCAGGAACCTTTGGTTTTGGAGTAGAATATAATAATTTTTATGATGTAGGGATTTTAGGGGGAATAGCATCAAAAGGTTTAACTTTAAATCCTAAGGATGGTAATGCAGGGATAAGAATATATGAAACTCCATCTGGAATGATGAATTCAGTTGGGCTTCAAAATCCAGGAGTAGATAGATTTATAAATGAAGAACTTCCTAAAATGAAAAAACTTGGCACTAATATTATTGCAAATGTTGGTGGAGGATGTATGGAAGATTATCAAGAAGCTATTGAAAAATTAAAAGGTACGGATATAGATATGATAGAACTTAATATATCATGTCCTAATGTAAAATCAGGAGGAATGGCATTTGGAATAAAATCAAATGTAGCTTATGAAGTTGTTTCAAAGATTAAGAAGATTTCAGATAAACCTCTTATGGTTAAGCTTTCACCTAATGCTGAAGATATAGTTAAAATGGCAATAAGCTGCGAGGAAGCTGGGGCAGACTCAATATCGTTAATAAATACATTAAAAGGTTTTGCCATAGATCCATATAAGAGAAAACCTATATTTAATAATATATATGCAGGACTTTCAGGGCCAGCTATAAAGCCAATAGCATTAAGAATGGTGCACGAAGTATCAAAAGCTGTTAATATTCCTGTTATAGGATTAGGTGGAATTTCTACAGGCATAGATGCAATTGAATTTATGATGGCGGGGGCCTCTGCAATTCAGATAGGAACCATAAATTTTGTGAATCCTATGGCTGGAAAAGAAATAGTAGATCAGATGAAGAGTTTCTGTATAGAGCAGGGGATTAAGGATATAAACGATATAATAGGTTGTATAAAGTAAAGCGTGAAATATACATATATTAAGGACAGTACGTAATTAAAAATATAAGTACTGTCCTTAACATATGTATATTATTTTTTGAAAAATACTCCAACTAATATATTCAAAATATCTTTTATAGTATCTAATTGATTAACAATTCCGTCTTTCATAACTATAGCTTCTGCTGTAGTTTCAACAGCTACATCACTAATATCTTTAACATTTTCAGAAATTCCATTTAAATTTTTTATAGTATTATCTAAATTTGTTTTATTATCTTTAAGTGTAGAATTTATGTTATCAATAAGTACAATAAGCTTTTTTAAGGCTAAAATTAAATAAATTAAAGCTATAACGGAAACTATGACTATAATAGTTAATAAAAGAGTATTAAAATTAATAGTAATTGTCATATTATATATCCTCACTTAATATTTATAAAAATAAGCGTACTATTTAATTAAATGTTTGAATCCTCTTTAATATCATTATTACTTTCATTTATAATTTCTTCTTCAAAATCTTCTACAGAATTATTAGCTATAGCTTTTTTTGATTCAAGATACTTTGTAATTTTACTTTTAGCATCACTAAAATTATTTTTAGCATCTTCAGTAACATCTATAGCCTTTGTTTTAATTGTATTATTTAAATCATTAGCTGTTTTCTTTAATGAATCTCTAGTATCTCTACCAGACTTAGGTGCAAATAATAATCCACTAGCTAGTCCAGCAGCAACACCAATAGTAGCTCCTAAAGCAACATTTTTTGCAACTCTAGCTTTTTCTTTTTTAGCTTTTTCTTTTCTTTTTTGTTCTATTAAATTTGTTAAATTCATGGTTTAACCCCCTTATTAAGATAGTTTTATATATAATGGATTATAAAGGAAAATATAAATAAATACAAGCTATTAAAGTCGAAAAATTCTTATAATAAAATAATAATATTAAAATTTACATAAATATATAATAAAAAAACTTTATATTATATATTAAATAATGTAAAATGAATATTGATAACAATTAAGATTTTATTAAAATCATTGTATTAAAAAAATCTATTAATAGATTTTTATTAATATAAGAATTTAGGGAGGATACAATGAGATTTAAAAAAATAAAAATAATTTTTAGTATAGTTATTGTAATATTACTAGGACTTATAGGTTACATAGTAAATGGTATACTAAATAAAGAAACAAAAGAGGTTATAGTAGCAAAAAAATTTATAGAGAATTTATCAGATGACAAGATAATAAATAATTACGATTACTATAAAGAAGTAATTAAAGACGAAGCTTTAAATAAATTAAATAGTAAAAGTTCTCAAATACAATATTCTGTTATAGTAGGGAATTACGGAGTAGACATTGATAAAAATTACAATGTATTGGGATTTTCAAATAAAAACTTAGGAGCAAATACTAAATTAGCGGAGATATCAGAAGAAGAAGCTATTAGTTTAGCTACAAAATATATAAAAAAAATTACAGACGATGAATTTATGTTTAAAGAAATTAAATCAAGAGAAAAGGAAGACAGTCCATGTTATAATGTAGTATTTTATAAATGTAAAGATGGATATCCATATTATAAACAGGAAATAAATACTTCTATAGATAAAGTTACAGGTAGATTAGAAGCATATTCTAATTATCTGTTAGAGAATATAAAATATATAAAAGATATTAATATTGATGAATATAAAGCTAAAAATATAGTTCAGAATTATTTTATTAATTTAAATTTAAAGTCAGAAATATTGGACAAACCAATGATTGCATTTGTAGCAGTAAATGATAATGAAATGGCACTATCATATGTGTATAATGTTAAAACAATAGATGATAAAAATAAAGAAGAAAAATATAATATATATATTAGAGCAGATGTAGGAGAAGTTATAAATTATAATTTAGAGTCTAACATAAAGAATTAAATAAAAAAAGAGATTTGAATTTTAATCAAATCTCTTTTTTATTAGGTAATATTATTAATCATTATTAGGATCTGGAACTTCAGGAGTTTCATTATTATTTTCAGAATCCTTTAGTTGAATAGTAATTGTATCTCCCTTTTTAGCTTTATCAGAAGATAAACTTTTAATTAGTCTAGTTTTTGCATTATTATTAGATATTTTAATATTTACACCTTTAGATTTTAATATTTCTATAGCCAAATCAACATTGCTTCCTACAGAAATTCCTAAATCAGATAAATTAAATTCTTCATCCTTTGGTACATATTTAGTATCATCTTTTTCTGTTGGAAGAACATATTTAAAATCGGCTGCTCCTGAAGACGGATTCTCTTTCTTTATAAATATTCTTTCTTCAATTAAGTCCTTTGGAGTATTTTCAGTTGCCAATTTATTATTATTTTTATTAACCTTAGCTGTTACATGTACATCACAAACTCCTGTAGGCTCTGTACCAGCTATAAACATTTCAGTATAAACTCTTGAGCCTCTAGGGTCTTTAGCACAAAGATCTGTTGCTCTTTTTCCAGAATCTTTACATATAGCAACGGTAGTAATACCACCTGGGTTTCCATCAAATTCCTTATATTCTAAGTCAGCATGAATTGGAGCCATCACAGCCCCCCATAATGAAGCAGCAGATGAACTATAACTTGCACCCCCCATAGCAGAACGGTTATCATATCCAATCCAAACAGCTCCTGAATAATAAGGAGTTAATCCAGCAAATAAAAAGTCTGTAACAAGACTAGTTGTTCCTGTTTTACCTATTACAGGCATATTAGGAAGTTTTGCTAGAGCACCATCAAAGCTTAAAGGACCCTTTAATAAATCCCTCATTATATATGCAGTTTGAGGAGAGAATACTTGTGTTTGTTTAGGTTTAGATTCTAATATAATTTTACCAGTTGCATCAGCAACTTTAGTATATAAAATAGGTTTAGTGTATAAACCGTTATTTCCAAAACTTCCAAAAGCGGAAGCTAGTATATATGGATTACCACCATCTACAGAACCGTCGTCATCAACACCTGTAAACTCACCTAATGCTACGGTAGCTATGAATTTTGATTTTTCTCCATAAACTAATCCTAATTTTTCACCATAAGCTAATCCAGTTTCAACTCCAAGTTTGTCTTCAACCATGACTGTAGGTACATTTTTAGATAATGCAAGTGATTGTCTTGCTGTAATTAATCCATCTGAAACCTTGTTCCAGTTTGCTGGATTATATCCACCATATTTACTTTGGATAGATGCTGGAAGGCCTGCATCATCTAGCACTGTACCAGCTGTAATAGCTTTAGTATCAATAGCAGGACCATAAACTGTTAAAGGTTTAGTAGTTGATCCAACAGACCTTAAAGCATAATAAGCTCTATTTGTAGATCTTGCAGGTTGCTCACCTCTGCCACCAACCATTGCTTTAACTTGGCCAGTTTTATAATCAATAATTACAGCAGCAGCTTGAAGTGCTGGAGTTCCATTTTCATCAGTAACTTCTGGGTTAGCATAAATATCAAGTTGTTGAATACTATTTCTATCATTTAAAACTGCTTGGGTAGAATCTTGAATTGCTCTATCCATAGTAGTATAAATTTTAAGTCCACCAGTAGCAAATAATCTATCAACTTCATCATCAGTATATTTATATACTTCTTTTAAATCTTCTCGTACTTGATCTAAAGCTGGATATACAAACCATTCATAATTAATCTTATAGTCAATTACTGTTTGAGAAAAAACAAATTGGTTAGCATCTACAAAACCGTATGCTTCATCATATTCTGCTTGGGTTATATATCCTAAATCTCTCATTTTCATAAGAACAGTTTTGGTTCTGTCTAAGTATATTGTAGGATCTTTCTTATTTTCAGGATCATAAGGACTATAAGCACTTGGTGCTTGAGTTAAACCAGCAATAAAGGCAGATTCAGGTAAAGTTAAGTCTTTAGCATTTTTTTCAAAGAAATATTTTGAAGCAGCTTCTACTCCATAAATTTTACCACCTAAAGGAATAGTATTTAAATATGCTTCTAATATTTGATCTTTAGAAAGTTTATTTTCAAGAGTTAATGAAAGATAAATTTCTCTTATTTTTCTTTCAATTTTAACATCGTTTGTTAATAATGTGTTTTTTATTAATTGTTGAGTTAGGGTAGATCCACCTTGTACATTTCCATTTCCTGTAATATAATACATCCCAGATCTAAAAGCTGAACCTAAAGTTCTTTTTATATCTACACCAGGATGCTTATAGAAACGCTCATCTTCAATTGAAACATAAGCATCTTTTAAATATTTAGACATTTCATCTAAAATTACTTTATATCGTTCTTCTTCAGTTGGTATGTTATCAATATATTGCTCTTGACTATCGTAAATCATTGAAGGTTCATTTAAAGCCAAAACTGCATTTACATCAAGGGGTGGAGTACTTTTAATTATTGCAAAGACATAGCCAAGACCTACTACAAAACATAGAAGTCCTGCAATTAGTATTCCAAGAAAAGTACCTTTTAAGATTTTTTTATATTTAGATTGATTTTTTTTCTTTTTAGAATTTTTGCTATTGTTTTTATTATCTTTAACATTAGCTTGGCTTTTTTCTGTTCTAGAAGTATCTTTATTAGCCATTTGTTCCTCCCTTATAATTAAAAATTATTTAATGGTGTAAAATAAATAATATAGAATATTATAGCATATTTATATAAAGAGTAAAATAATAACTCAAGAAGGTGTCTATGAAGTATTATACAAAAAAATCTAAAATACGATTTAAAATTAAACATCCTAAACTTATATTGGTTATTATCGTCATTTTTGTCTTATTTAATTCTATTATGTATTTCATTGATAAAAATATTTTGCCAGCAGTTTTAAATATAGCAGAAGAAGAATTAAAAAGAGAAGCTACTACAATCATTAATGAAACTGCTTTAGATATTTATTCAAACCAATTTAATTATTCTGATATGATAATTACTGAAAAGGATAATGATGGTAATATCACTATGCTAAGAGCTGATACCGTAAAATTAAACTATCTTTCATCAAGATTAGTATTAGCATCTAATGAAAAAATAGGTAAATTACAAGAAATGGGACTAAAAGTTCCATTAGGATATATGACTAAAAATTTAATTTTTTATAATTTGGGTCCTAAAATAGATATAAATATGAATCAAATAGGTAATATAACTAGTAGTTATGAATCTGTATTCGAAAGTGCAGGTATCAATCAAACAAGGCATAAAATATATCTACACGTTAACATGAAGATGAAAATAGTTATTCCTCTTAACAGTAAAGATGTGGAAATAGCATGTGAAATTCCAATAGCAGAAACAATAATAGTAGGGAAAATTCCAAATACAGCAATAGAACTTAATAAATGATTAAGAAATGAAAGAATGAAAAAGTGAAGAATTGAAGAAATAATTCAAGCAACTTAATTAAGAAAATTTAATTAAAATAAAAAACTCCTAAATTTAGGAGTTTTTTATTTTAATCTATATTGTTAATTTTAAATTGTCAATTGACTTAGTTCCAGTTAAATACATAAGGTACATTTCTGTAAAAACTTTCATAATCAAGACCATATCCAACTACAAATAAATCTTCTATTTCAAAGCAACAATAGTCTGGTCTTAAATCAACTTTTCTTCTAGAAGGCTTATCTAATAGCACACAAGTCTTAACAGATTTAGCTCCACGTTTTTTTACATAATCAATAACAAATTTCATTGTATATCCAGTATCTATAATATCATCTACTATTAATACATCCCATCCTTCTATGTTGTCAGGAATATCATTTACAACCTTAACTTCACCAGTGCTTTCTTCACCATGACCATAGCTTGAAGTAGTCATAAAACCAACTTTTGCTTTACAATCAATTGCTCTAAATATGTCAGCCCCAAAAACAAAACTTCCTCTAAGAAGTGGAAGAACATAAAGCTTTTTATCCTTATAATCTTCGGTAATAATTTTTCCAAGTTCTGCAACTCTAGTTTTTATTTGTTCTTCTGTAAAAAGTATGTTTCTTTTTTTGTCATTCATTAGTTTAATCCTCCTAAAAATATCCTATATAACCTAATAACTTATATTATTATTTTAATATTACATATTATTTATATTTCTTGCAACTTATTTTTAAATACTTTAAGTATAGTTTTTTATTAAAGTGTTTGATAGCAGTCTGAGATAGTATGGATTATAATATTAGTATTATATTTACAATAAAGAATTATTAGTATAAAATTATATGAAAGTTGCCAATAGTAGATAGTGAGGTGGTATTATGATATTTGGAAACATAGATGGTATAAAGAAATCTTATTTAGAAGAACTTGAGAGACTTTATAAAGTAAAGGTTTTAAAAGATGAGATGTGTAGTGTAGAAATAATAGATGTTATTTCTAGGTTAACTTCTATTTTGGATAGGGAAATAAGCATAGCAGTAGATAGAAGAGGGAAGATAGTATCTATAGCAATAGGAGATTCAACTTCAGTTGAATTAGCAATGATAGATATAAGAGAAAAAAGGTTATCTGGAGTTAGAGTTATACATACACATCCTAATGGATTTTCTAATTTGTCAGCTCTTGACTTGTCAGCTCTTTTAAAATTGAAACTTGATGCAATAATGGCAATAGGGGTTTATGATGGAAAAATAATAGATTATTCTTTAGCAATGCTTACAATAACAAACGATTTGTTAGATTATGAAGAAAAATTGAATTTATCAATTGAAGAAGTATTGTCAATTCACATATTAGATAAAATTCATTATGTTGAAGGATTAATTAAAGAAAAAGAAATAGTAGAAGATGAAGGTGAAAGAGCTATTTTAGTAGGGTCTGATACTAAGGAAAGTTTAGAAGAACTTAAAGAACTTACTAAAGCTTGTGATATACCAGTATTAGAGTTAGTTTATCAAAGTAGAAGTAAAATTGACCCAGCCTTTTATATTGGAAGGGGAAAAGTGTTAGAAATAGCTAGCTTAAGGCAAAGTAAACATGCAAACCTTATAATTTTTGACGATGAACTTTCAGGTTCACAAGTAAGAAATCTAGAAGCGGCAATTGGTGCAAAGGTAATAGATAGAACGACGTTAATATTGGAAATCTTTGCAAGGAGAGCAAGAAGTAAGGAATCAAAAATTCAAGTTGAACTTGCACAGTTAAAATATAGAATGGGTAGACTTCAAGGCTTAGGAACAGTGCTTTCAAGAACTGGTGGGGGAATAGGAACAAGAGGACCAGGAGAAAAGAAGTTAGAAACTGATAGAAGACATATAAAGGAAACTATATATGATTTAAATGATGAGCTTAAAAAAATAAAGAAAACGAGAGAAGTTCAAAGAGAAAAAAGAACAAAGGAAAGTATTCCTAAGGTATCATTAGTAGGATATACAAATGCAGGTAAATCAACTCTTAGAAATAAATTGTGTGATGTTGCAGCTCAAAAAGAGGTTCAAGGAAAAGAAAAAGTTTTTGAAGCTGATATGTTATTTGCAACCTTAGATATAACTACAAGGTCTATAATATTAAAAAATAAAGGTGTAGTTACTATAACAGATACAGTAGGATTTGTAAGAAAGTTACCTCATGATTTAGTTGAAGCATTTAAATCAACACTAGAGGAAGTGATATACTCAGATCTTTTATGTCATATTGTTGATACTTCTTCAGATTATGCACTTGATCAGATAAAAGCTGTAGAGGAAGTTTTAGAAGAACTTGGAGCTAAAGATAAAGAAACTATATTAGTACTAAATAAAACAGATAAAGCTACAGATGAGCAAATAGAAGAAGTAAAAAAAGCATGTACAGAATATAAAATTATTGAAATATCAGCTAAAGAAGGAATTAATTTAGATAATCTTCTTGATTTAATAGAAGAAAAATTACCGTATAAAATGAAAAAATGCGAATATTTAATTCCTTACGATAGAAGTGATATGAATTCATATCTTCATAGGAATGGAAGAGTACTAGAAGAAGAATATAAGGATACTGGTACCTTTATGATAGTAGAGATAGAAGATGAAGTTTATAATAAATCAAAAGATTTTATAATAAATATTATTGCTCAATAAGTAATTACTGCAATGAAGATTAGACTTTATTGCAGTAATTTTATATAATAAAATAAATTGTAATAATACAATATCAAGTTGAAGGGAGTAGGATAATGGCAAAATCAATTATAGATTACCAAAATGCATATAAAGAAATTACAGATATTCTTATGAAAAATACTAACATATTAGCAATTTTTGTGTTAGGAAGTATGGTTACTGGAGACTTATGGGAAGAATCGGATATAGATTTATTTACAATATATAAAGATGATTTCGAACAGGTTAGAGATTTATATTCTGAGGTGATGGATATACCTGTTCATATAAAATTTTTAAGCAAAGAAGCCTTTAAAGAAACTTATTATGAATGTGGTAAAAAAGATGTAATAAAAAATTCTTTAATATCATCTAAGTTAATATATTCAATAGATTATGAAATATCAGAATTATATGAAAAAATAATATATAGTGTAAATTCAGATAAAGGAAGATGGAATTTGGTTTATTTAGGAAATTTGTTAAAAGAAATAGGTATATGCAAAAAGTATTTAAGCACAGGAAGAGGATATACTGCATATGAACTGCTTATTAGAGCATTAGATAACTTTTCTAAGCTTTATCTAAGTATTAATGGATACACTGTAAGTAAAGATTCTTTAAATATGGCATGTAATTTAAATGAGGATTTAAATAAGAAAATAAAAAAATTATTCTACACCGAAATGAATGATGAGAATATAAAAAGTATTATAAGTTATATGGAAAGCTATTTAGACTACAATATAGAAAAAGCTTCAAAAGAAATTTTAGATTTTATAAAAGATGAAGATAAAGAATTAAGTTCATATGAAATTAAAAACAACGATTATTTTAAAAAATTTAATATAAAAGCAGAGGAAATTTTAAAAGTATTATACAAAAATAATGTTTTAACAAAAAATAAAAGAGAATTCAGAGATCATAATGAATGTCTATTAGCAACTGAAAATGTATATAGTTATAAACATTAGAAGACTTTGGAGGAATTATGAATAATATTTTTAAGATGTCCTTTGAGGAAGAAATTCCTAAATATATACAAATCTCAAATCATATAAAAAAATTAATAGATAATAAAAAGGTAAATGATGGAGAAAAGTTACCTACTATAAGAGAATTATCAAAAGTTTTAGAGGTAAACAATGTAACCATAGTTAATGCATATAAAAAGTTAAAATCAGACGGATATGCTTTTCAAAAAGTAGGATCTGGAACTTATGCAAAGAGAAAAGAGATTATATCAGTATTTAATAGAGAATATTCTAAAACGTTAAAAAGTATATTAACTGAAGATTTAGATAAAATCATTGATTTTACAGGGGAAACAAATACGGAAATGTATTTTCCCATAAAAGAATTTAAAAATGTTATTAATAAGGTTCTAGATAGGGATGGAGCAAATGCACTAATAATGAAAGAGCCTTTTGGATATGAAGAACTAAGAAGGACTATAAATAAGGAACTCTGGGGTGGTAAGTTAGATTTAGATAATATAATAGTAGTTTCAGGGGCGCAGCAGGGAATAGATATAGCAGTTAAGGCAATAGTTAACATTAATGATAACGTAGTAGTAGAAAAACCCACATATGGGGGAGCTATATCAGTTTTTAAGTGGAGAAGAGCTAATATATTTGAATTAGAAATGAAAGAAGATGGGGTAGATTTAGAAGAATTTGAAGAAATATTAAAGAAAAATAAAATAAGTTGTTTTTATACAATGAGTTATTTCCATAATCCAACAGGTGTGAGCTATAGCTATGAAAAAAAATTAAAGTTATTAGCTTTAGCTAAAAAATATGACTTTTATATTATAGAAGACGATTATTTATCTGAACTTATATATGATGATGAAATAATTCATGAACCATTAAAAGAGCTTGATAAATATGAAAGAGTAATTTATGTAAAAAGCTTTTCAAAGATATTTTTACCAGGAATAAGACTGGGATATATGATTATACCAAATTCATTTAGAGAGAGTATGCAAAATTCTAAAATAAATACAGATTTTGCAACTTCTAGTCTTATGCAAAGAGCTTTAGAATTATATATAAAAGAAGGTTTTTGGAAGGATCATATACAATATCAATGTAAAGAATATAAAACAAAATATGAGCTTATGAAAAGCCTAATAGAAGAAAAGCTTTTTGATAAAGTTACATATTTAGATCCAAAGGGAGGACTTTATTTTTATATAAAATTAAAAAATAAAGAGGTAAAATCTAAAGAGCTTTTTTATAGATTAAAGAAGAAAAAAATATATATTACACCTGGAATAATATTTTTTAGAGATTCAAAAAATGGAGATTATTTTTTTAGAATTAGTTTCTCACAAGTTAGTAAAGAAAAGATAATAAAAGGTATTAATTTAATTAAGGAGGAACTTATATGAGTTATATCACCATAAGAAATTTTGGAGAGGATAGTTTTATAGAAAAAAAATCAGAGTTTATAGGATATGCAAAAAGATGTGAAAATGAAGAAGAAGCAAAAGAATTTATAGCTGAAATTAAAAATAAGCATAAGCAAGCCACTCATAATTGTTTTGCTTATGCTATAGGAGAAAATATGGGGATTCAAAGATATAGTGATGATGGGGAACCACAGGGAACAGCAGGAATTCCTATATTAGAAGTTATGAAGAAAAGTAAAGTAACTGACTGTGCTATAGTAGTAACTAGGTATTATGGTGGTATATTACTAGGCGCAGGAGGGCTTACAAGAGCGTATACAAAAGGGGCTTCAATAGCATTGAAAGCAGGGAAAATAGTTGAAAAGGTAGAAGGAATAAGATTATTATTAAATATGGATTATGATATGTTGGGGAAAGTTCAATATAAGTGTAATGAAAATAATTGGCATATTGAAGAAATTGATTATACAGATAAAGTTGTAATTCACATACTATCAGAGATAAGTAGAGTCAATGAAATGGAAAATGAAATAACTGATATTTCCAATGGTAAAATTACAATAAATAAAAAAGATGAGGGAATTTATTTTAAGGAAGAAAATAGATTATATAAATTAATTTAAAGATAAAAAACTAACTATAATTAAATAAGGAATGTATATTACTAATTCATGGATAAATAAGAAAATTTGTCATAATAATATAAATATGATATAATTCTAATGTTTATAAGTTATAAAAATTATTCGATAGATGTTGGGAGGAAAAAAACATGTCAGGACATTCAAAATGGCATAATATACAAAATAAAAAGGGAAAAGCAGATGCTAAAAGGGGAAAGATCTTTACAAAGTTAGGTAAAGAAATTATTATCGCAGTTAAAAATGGTGGCCCTGTACCCGACACTAATCCGAAATTAAGAGATGTAATAGCAAAAGCAAAAGCGGCTAATATGCCTAATGATACAATCACAAGATCAATTAAAAAAGCTTCAGGAGACCTTGCAGGTGTTAACTATGAAAAAATAGTTTATGAAGGTTATGGTCCATCTGGAGTTGCAGTAATAGTAGAAACTTTAACAGATAATAAAAATAGATCAGCAGGAAATGTAAGAAGTGCCTTTACAAAAGGTGGCGGAAACATGGGAGCAACAGGATGTGTTGGGTTCATGTTCCAAGAAAAGGGCGAAATAGTTATTGAAAGAGAAGATAAAGATGAAGATGAAATTATGATGCTGGCTTTAGATTCAGGAGCAGAGGATTTTTTAGCAGAAGATGAAGTATTTATAATTACAACTACGCCTGAGGATTTTGGAACTGTAAGGGAAGCATTAGAATCAAATGGATTAGAATTTTTAGAAGCGGCAGTTAAGATGATACCGGATACATATACTGCAATTAATGAAGATGATGCTAAGAAATTCCAAAAAATGTTAGATTTACTTGATGACGATGATGATGTTCAAGAAGTTTATCATAATGCAGAATTCCCTGAAGGATGGGATGAATAGTACTGTAAAATGCAGTGATATTCAGTGTTAGCAGTGTTTTTATAATATGTTTTACAGAAGGTAAAAGTAATATGAAGTAGGTAAAAGCCTATTCATTATGATAAATGTTAACAAAAAGCATAGTTTTGACTATGATGTTCATTTATAAGCTACTTTTCAAAGCAGATTAGCAGATAATTTGTTTTGAAGGGTGGCTTTTTTATTTATGTTAGTAGATGATATTTTAAAAGAATTTATTTTTGAGTTACAGGTGCAAAATTATACACCTAGAACAATAAAGGGGTATAAGAACAATATTTTAAAGTTTATGGAATACTGTAAACAAGAATTTGAAATTGTTGAATTAGAAGAAATAAACCATATTCATATTAAAAAATATTTTCAGTATTTATTAAGCAAAGGAAGAAGTTCTATTTATGTAAACACCATATTAAAGAATATAAGGGCATTTTTTAAGTATTGTTGCAAAGAAGAATATATAAATATAAATATAGCTTTAAAAGTAGAATGGCAAAGGGAAAAAAGAACAGTAATTAAAACATTCAATGATGATGAAGTAAGGGGTATGTTAGGGGTGTACACCTATAAGAATTATCTTGAAACAAGGAATAAATGTATAATGGCAGTTTTATTTGATACAGGAATTAGAAACCTTGAACTTTGTACATTAGGGATGTTAGATATAAAAGATACAGTAATTTATATTAAAGGAAAAGGGAGAAAAGAAAGGGTTGTTCCAATAAGTCCAATGCTTAAAAAGATAATGATAAAATATGAAAGGGCAAGAGAAGAATATATTAAGGATAGCATAATAAAAGATGATGCTTATTTTTTATCATATAGAGGTAAAAGAATGACTGGTGAAGCAGTTGAAAGAATAGTAAAGCTTTGTGGTAAAGTAGCTAAAATAAGAAATGAAATAAGATGTTCACCACATACATGTAGACATTATTTTGCACAGGCACAGTTAAGAAATGGATTAGATGTTTATTCATTAAGCAGATTGTTAGGACATGAGGGGACATAAGTATAACAAAAAGATATTTACAGGGATTAGAAGATAGAAATATTGTTGAAATAAGTGTTAAAACAAGTCCTCTAATGAATTTAAGAATTAAATAGAATATTTTTAGGCAATGAATTAAATTTCATTGCTTTTTTGTCATAAATATAAAAATAAATTAAAAAATTTTAAAATTGGGAGGTATTATTTGAACAAATTCTACTATTTAAATGTTGAATAAGGGAAGAAAGGAGAAAATTATCTATGCCAATAATAAGTAATATTAATTATAAGAATGTCAAATTTGGAAAGTGCTTTGCAATACTTCCAGATTGATTAATTAAAGAATTACATAAGTTAAAGCTAAAGCCTATAGATAGATTGCTATATTTGTGTTTATATCAACATGCAGATGTTTATACAGGAATATGTTATCCAAGTTATAAAATCCTAAAACAATATACAGGAATAAAGAATAATAGTTCTATCAAACAAGGACTAGATAGACTAGGGGATGTTGGATTAATTCAAGTAGTGAAAAAAGGTCATTATAATGAGGGAGTTAACATGGCTAATACTTATAAAGTTAATTATGTATACCCAGATGATTGGCTTGTTGAAGAAAGAAATACTTTTTGAATAGGAGCAGTACTTAATATACATATAGGTAGTACTTAATATACATGGGATTGGTACTTAATGTACAACTAACAACTAATAATAATAACAACAATCATATTAATAACAAGTAGTAGCATGGCTTAATAAATTAATCCATGAAACATTATGTATAAAATTAAAGAAATAAGATTAAATAAATAACAAAAATATAAATAAGAATTTTTGCAACTTATTTAAATATATAGTTACTTAAAACTAGGGAATTTAGATACATATAGCTATTTGCTTTGAATGTATGTTGCATAATTATATAATATAAAGGAGTAAAAAGAATGAATATGAATGGTATTTTTATCAAATCTGAGGGAATAGAAAAGGGATTAATAAGAGAAATAGGAGGAAGTGAATTTAGTATACTTATGGTTATTGCATCTTTTAGTGATGAATTTTATGTAAGCACTGTTAGCCAAAGGAGAATAGCAGAATTGTCAGGTCTTTCTTTACCTACAGTGAATAAAGCAGTTAATAAACTTTTAGGAATAAAGATTAATGGTGATTTTATTATTAAAAGGAAATTATGTAATGTTGGAGCAAAAAAGACATTTTCAGCTTATGTATTTAATAAAGAAATAATTAATATTATTTAATTTAAAGGGACTAATCAAAATAATGGTTAGTTCCTTTAGTTTATAATTATATAAATTAAAGTGTTTATAAAAGTATAGAAATAGGAACACTTTAAAAAAGGGTTAATAAATGGCTTTATTATGTTAATAAACATTTTTCTATTTGTGATAAAATTATTTTAGAAATGTTTCATAATTAAATTAACTTTTAGAAACACAACTTATATAATAGATTTAATATAAAATATGAAAAAGACTAGCTACTTTCTTAATACCTCCCATAATGGGGGCAGGGGCATGTTTTAATTGAGTAATTAGGCTTAAAATAACCACAATATATTTTGTTTTTAGTTGGTTGAAGTGAAGGAGTTTTAATTATGAGGTTAACAGGAGAAAAATTTGGTTATGCTAGATTTTCAAGTGATAGTCAAGATTATAATTATCAAATAAATGAATTAAAGAAACAGGGGAACAATGAAGCATTAATATTGCAGATAAGAAGTCAGAAAAAGATTTTGATAGAAAAGAATATAAAAGGGCTAAAGCAATCATAGGTTAAGGTGATGAACTTTATATCACAGCTTTAGATAGGCTTGGAAGAAATTCTGTTGAAATGGAGCAGGAATATAGGGAACTACAGGAAAAAGGAGTTATTCTTATAATATTAGACTTTACACCTTAAATGATGAATTTTAAATCAGGGGATGAAGTATCTGAAATGGTGTAAAAAATGATGTCAGAAATGATGCTAAAGATGAAGTCATACATGGCTGATATTGAAAGAAAGAAAATTAAAAAGAAGCAAAGGTAAGGAATAGATTTAATGCCTGTTGATGAAGCTACAGGAAAAAGAATTTCAGTTAAAACAGGAAAAGCATATGGTAGACCATCTGACAATTTCATTATGGGTGGGAAGTTGCTTATCTGATTGGAAATCAGGAAAGATAACAGCAATAGCAACTATGGAGCTTTTAGGTGTTAAGAGAAATACATTTTATAGATTAGTTAAAGATTATGAAGATAAAAACATATAACAAGAAATTAGCTTGCTAATAATTATGTAAATTATGGTAGAATATAATTATGAAATTAAGTAATGGGGGGATGGTATGCCAGAAATAGATATTTATAAATTCATAGATTTTCTTAATAATGGATTAGATAAATACTCAGATGCAAAGGGATTTTTGAGTAACACATTTTTGGAGAATGAAGCAATTGAACTACTTGGAGACTGTTCAAAAATAGCTAAGTTTTTCATAGGGACAAAAAAATTAGCTGATAGGACTATGTTTAATCATTTTTTAAAAGGATTTGAAATTGGAAAACATACTGAAGAAGAAAAACTTAGAATGTTAAGAGAATATGCTAATGATGAAGATAAGAGAATGTTTATAAGTAAAACATTAGAAAGTATCTTGTCTTCTAAATCTAAAATGGCTTCATTTATATTAGGATATATACTCAATACATTAATAGTAAATCAAAGACAATTAAACCCTAAGTATGTTATTTTATCAGATGCACTTACACATATGTTTGACCATGATATTAAAAATATAAGGTTTTTAGGTGATTATTGCAATTATAGAATATATGATAATAGAAAATCACAAAAATACAATAGTAAAAGAGATAAAAGGGATATCTACTTCTATAAAAAATTTATAGAAATATTACATGAAAATAATATTGATAAAGACATATTTTTTCTTACTATTGAAAAGTGTACCTCATACCAGTTGATAAGAAAGAATGTTGATAGTTCAACAGAATTAGACTTAGATGGATTAGATGTTTCTTATGACAAGGAAACTGATGATACACCTGCAATATCTACTGGTTTAGCATCAGCTAATACAGAGGTTGAAGAAAGTTATGAAATAACTGTTGTAGGAGACTTATTATATGACATAATTTTAATACTTGATATAAAGTAGTCTTGATTACTATATTACACTAATAATATTTATAGGGGGATATTATGATAATAAATAAATATGAATGTAAGGAGTGTGGAATGTGTTGCAAAAAAGCACCATGTGATATTATTCCAGAAGATTTGCCAATTATTTTAGAAAAATATGATTTAGATTTTAAAGAATTCTTTAGAAAATATCTTATTGTATTGCCTACTGTAAGTAATAGAAAGGCAGATACTATACTTAGACTAGTTCCAGTAAAGAAAAAACTAGGGAGAAGATTAGGTTATTATTTTGCTGATAAAGAATATATGGATGAAATAAAAAGTGAGGGTGAATGTATTTTCCTTGAAAATAATAAGTGTACTGTTCATGATACAAAACCACTTGGTGGTAGAATTATGATATGCCCTAATATGGCAGATGGATTAAGTTTACAGCTAACACCTGAACAGTATTTTGTGTTTTGGTTTAATAATCAGCATATTTTCAAAGAATTATCTAATGAAATTGATTCATTGTTAATAAAGTCTAGAGAATTGTATAGTAAGGCAGATACTTACTTCAATGAAGCATTTTTTAAAGGTGGAGATGGTAATACTGATAAAATGTATTTAAAATATAAGGAAATGGCAGATTCATTAATATATGTTGATTTAAAAAGGATTCTAAATACTTTATAGAATAGATTTATAGGATGTTATATTAAATATGACAATAAATATTTAATGGAAAAACCAACTAGGAAAGTCAGTTAAAATGCTGATTTGATATTAATTTGATTGGTCAAATACTGTTGTTCAACAGAAAATGAAACAGTCTTAAAGATAGGCTATTACTAGCAAGAGGACAAGTAGATACTATCAATAAGTTATTTGGATATACAATTCATAATGAAAAGGCAAGCTAACTAATTCATAATTTATAGTTATTATTACTGAAAAAATAAGCCATGAAAAAAAGTAGATTAATATTGAGATATAAACATAAAGCACTTTCTATAAATTATTAGATATTAAACTGTTAGTGGATGTTTTCTATTTGTAAAAACTTATAGTGATGAAGTAGGATTGGATTTATCAGGAGCATAGATTTTATTTCATACTTGTTAAAAATGTGATTGTAATATATAATAATTATGTTTTTACTGATGTTTTAAGTTAAGGTAACTGTTAATATGCTTTGAAATAAAAAGTAGTAATAAACCTAGTAAAACAATAAAGGTAACTTCAATTGATGATGATGTTCAAGAGGTTTACCACAATGCTGAATTCCCAGAAGGATGGGAAGAATAATACTGTTAAATGCAGTATTATTAAATAAGTTTTGTATTTACAATTATATAAATCAAAAGAGACTGTTTATTATCTGAAAAGATAATAAACAGTCTCTTTTTGATATAAGGAGATATCATATTATAAATTAATAATTTTATACAAACATAGTTTCTAGTTTTTTTAGAGAAATGTAGATTTTGCAACGTTTTGTGAATATAAGCTAATTATTAAGGGGTAGTTTAAGTTAATTCAGCTTTTAAAAGATTATGCATAAGAATAATGAAATTGACATTAATTGCTTGTCTATATATAATTAACCGTAAAATCTTAGGAAGTTTTAAAATATAATTTATAAAAATGTACAAGATATTATAGAAGATTTTAATATAGAATTAATATTAAAATCTTTTGAAAATATTATCATAAATTATTAAATATATTAAGTTTCCAGATATTAATCATAAAGGAGTGAGCTTTGTATGAAATTAATAGAAAGGATTAAGCCTGGAAGAATTATTGTTTTAGGATTTTTAATAGTAATTATATTAGGAGCATTATTACTTAAACTCCCTATATCAATAAATGAAGGAGTTGATGTATCTTTCGTAGATGCGTTATTTACATCAACCAGCGCTGTATGTGTAACAGGATTGATCGCTATAGATACAGCGGATACTTTTACTATATTCGGACGATCAATTGTTGCTTTACTAATTCAGGTAGGTGGATTGGGTGTAACATCTGTTGGTGTTGGTTTTATATTACTTTTAGGTAAAAGAATAGGAATAAAAGAAAGAACACTTATAAAAGAATCCATGAATTTAGATACAATGAAAGGATTAGTAAGATTAGTAAAAGCAGTTTTAGCAGTAACTTTAACCTTTGAATTTATAGGAGTAATTTTAAGTTATATTGTATTTTCACAAGATTATAAGCCTTTAGATGCTTTAGGAATAAGCATATTCCATTCCATAGCAGCATTTAATAATTCAGGATTTGATATACTTGGAGGATTTCAAAATTTAATACAATATAAAAATGATGTATTATTAAATTTAACTACATGTGGATTAATTATATTTGGAGGATTAGGATTTTTAGTAATTAAAGAAATTTTAGTAAAGAAATCCTTTAAGAAATTTAGCCTACATACAAAGATAGTTCTTACAATGACAACTTTATTATTAATAGTAGGTACAATCTTGCTGAAATTAACAGAGGATATTTCTTGGCTTGGGGCATTCTTTTTTAGCACATCCGCAAGAACTGCAGGATTTAGTACTTATTCATTAAGTAACTTTACAAATTCAGGATTATTTGTATTAGTTATTCTAATGTTTATTGGTGCGTCTCCAGGATCTACTGGAGGAGGTATTAAAACTACCACTTTATTTACTTTATATAAAAGTATTTATAGCACATCAACAAATAAGCATTGTAGTGCATTTAAGAGAACAATACCTACAAGTGTAGTTTTTAAAGCATTTAATTTAACTATATTAGCCTTACTTGTAGTATGTATGGGAACTTTCGTTATAAGTATAATAGAACCTAATTATACTTTTATGCAATTATTATTTGAAGTAACAAGTGCTTTTGGTACAGTTGGATTATCAACTGGAATAACACCAGATCTTAATGATTTAAGTAAAATAATTATTTCACTAATTATGTTTATAGGAAGATTAGGACCTATGACTATAGCTACAATTTGGTCTTTTAAGGAAGCATCAAGTGCTTATTATTCAGAAGAAACAGTTATAATAGGATAAGGAGAGATAAATATGTTTAGTTATAAATCTGCAATAGAATTTGGAATAATAGGAATTGGAAGATTTGGTTTTGCATTAGCAAGAACACTTATAGAAGCTGGAAAAGAAGTAATAGTAATAGATAATGATGAAAATAAAATAAAACAAATTAGACACCTAACAGAAAATGCTTTTGTAGTTAATAATTTATATAAGGAAACTTTAGAGGAAACCGGTATACAAAATTGTGAAACAGTATTCGTATGTATAGGTGAAAAGATAGATGTTAGCATATTGACTACATTAAATGTAATTAATATGGGAGTAAAAAGAGTTATATCTAAAGCAACTACTTATGAACAAGGTTGTGTTTTAAGAAAAATAGGTGCAGAGGTTGTGTACCCTGAAAATGATATGGCAATAAGAATTGCAAATAGATTACTAAATGAAGAAGCATTAGAGTTTATTGAATTAAACAATGATATTCATATAGAAGAGTTAAAAGTTACTTCTAAAATAGATGGGAAGTCTATTTTAAAATCGAATATAAGAAATAATTTCAGTTTAAATATTATAGCTTTAGAAAGGAATGAAGAAACTATAATAGAATTAGATCCAGAATATATATTAAGAGAAAATGATTTAATAGTAGTTATAGGAAAAAGGAGTAATATTAGAAATTTAGAAGAATATTTAAATGTGAAGTGAAAAGGATTATTTATATAGTCCTTTTTTATATTAAAAAAAATAAAATAAAAGAGAGTGATTTGCCCTTGTCACTCCCCACAAATATGTGTGTATTTATTTTTCACTCCACTTGGAAGCTAATAAATAATAAAAATATAATAACATATTGAATAAAAAAATGTAAGAGGAAAATATTTCATGAAGGTATTTCACTAAATAATTATAAAGATACTTAATATAATAAAAATTTAAAGTTAGTATTAAATATATATTATTACTTATACTACATTTATACGTTAAGTTTATCTTATTAATTTGAAAATAAAATTATAACTTAATTATATAAATAATTTGAAATATATAAAATTC
>JAQCTH010000033.1 GCA_027686065.1 Clostridiaceae bacterium AF10-41 | reverse complement strand
TCTATAAGAAATAAAGAATTATATGTTGAGGATAGAGAATTTATAATTAATAGCATGAAAGATATAAATTGGAATAATAGGATATATACTGATACAAAAAGATCTGATATAGGTTTATGGGTATCAAGTAGAATAATAGATTTTCATGAAGGAAAAATAAAATTTAGTTCTACAATTGAACAAGGAACAGAATTCTTAGTTATTTTACCAACTATCAATAATATGGATAAAATTAATGAATACACAAATAGCCATATAGAAGAACAAATAGTAGTACAAAATGAAAATATAAATGTTAATAAACACGCGAATGATTCAATATTACTTTTAGAAGCTAATGAAATTAACAATAAAGTGATTAATAATTCTTTAAAAAAAGAAGGATACACTGTAAATAATATAAAATCCTCTGAAGAGTTAATTGATTTAATAGATAAAGGAATAAAAAATGATCTGCTAATAATTAATTCATTTCAGCCAAATACATCAGGGTATAATTTATTAAGAGAAGTAAGAAGTAAATATGATTCTATAAGTTTGCCTATACTTATGATAGTTGATAAAGCATATCAAGAAAATATATCATTAGCCCTTTATTTAGAGGCCACAGATGTACTTGTTGAACCATATGATATAAGCGAACTTAAAGCAAGAGTTCATACATTAATACAACTCAGAAAATCTATATCTGCTTTAATAGATTCGGAAATGGCATTTTTAAAGGCTCAAATAAAACCACATTTTATATTTAATGCATTAAGTGTTATATCATCATTAATAACAAGGAATCCAATTAGAGCAAAGGAATTACTTCTGGATTTTAGTGATTATTTAAGAAATAGTTTTGATTTTAGTGCAGGTGACAACTTAGTTACATTATCAAAAGAAATAGAACTTACTAAGGCTTATGTGGCAATAGAAAAAGAAAGATTTAAGAGTAGACTTAAAGTGAATTTTCATATAGAAGATGATATAAATATAAAAATCCCTTCACTAATAATACAACCCATCGTTGAAAATGCCATAAGACATGGAGTATTAAATAAATTGGAAGGAGGAAATATAAATATAACAATATATAGGAACTTAGATAATTTGATTATAAATATAACAGATGATGGCATAGGGGTATCAGAAGAAAAAATTGAAAAAATAATGAATGGGAAAGATGATAAAGCTGGAGTTGGAATAAAGAATATTAATAGTAGATTAATTAGAGCATATGGAAAAGGATTATCGATGAAAAGTACTATAGGGTATGGAACAGAGGTAGAAATAAAAATTCCAATTTATTAAGAAACTTTTTATGAGAGGTGAAATGATGATAAAATCCATAATAATTGATGATGAGGAAAATACTATTGAAGAAGTTAAAGAAATTATTGAAAGCTTTAACAGTATAAAGGTTATATTTACAGAGAGTAATCCATTTAAAGCACTAGAGATAATTGAAAATAATGATATACAAGTAGCTTTTTTAGATATAGATATGCCAGGTATGAATGGAGTAACATTAGCAGAGAAGATAAGTAGCATAAGGCCTAATATGGAAATAGTCTTTATAACTGCATATAATCAATATGCATTAGAAGCTTTTGAAGTCAATGCTATAGATTACATATTAAAACCAGTAAGAAAAGAACGTGTAGAAAAATCTTTAAAGAAAATCCTGAAAATAGTAGATAAAACTTCAACAGAAGAAAATAAACTTGTAAAGATAAAAACTTTTAACAAGTTCGAGGTTATAATAAATAATACTCCAATAAAATGGAGGACTTTAAAGGATAAAGAGCTATTTGCATATTTAATTGAAAATATAGATACACCAATTCATAAAGAGAAGATAATAGAAGATTTATGGCAAGATATAGATATAAAGAATGCTTTAATATATCTACAAAGTTCAATTTATAGGATAAGAAAAATATTAAGAAATACAGGTTATGATGATTGTATAAAATATGCAAATAATTGTTATACAATGAATAAGATTAATTTAGATTGTGATATATTGATATATAAAAAATATCTATATACTAGTTATGAAATAAGTGAGTCAAATATAAGAACTTATGAAAGTATATCATATTTATATAAAGGCGATTATTTAGAAGATGAAGGATATATATGGGCTATAAGCACATTGGAAAATATTAAAGATAAATATTTAGAGTTACTTAGGAAGTTGGGTGAATATTATATAAGTATAGAAAATTATACTAAAGCTACAGAACATTTAGAGAAAATAATTGAAGTTGATCCATATTTTGATTTGGGAGTTAAGCTTTTATTTAAATTATATTATGATAAAAATGATATACATAATTTGAATAAACAATTTTTAAAAGCAAATAAAATAGCTAAAGAAAAGTATGGATTTGATTTAAATAGAAATTTAATAGATTATTATAATAAACTTAAAGAAAAGCTCTAATTTAGAGCTTTTTTTATTTTATTCTATAGACTAGTTATTAAAAATTTATTATATATATAAGTATTTAATAATAATTACTATTAATAGATATAAAATGTTTAGAATTTGTTTAGAGCAATAATATAATATATAAAGGTATAAAAATTTAATAAAGAAGGAGGAGGAAAAATGAGAGGAAATAAAAAAAGGAGAAAAAGCATAGCATTAATATTAGCAACATTATTTATTAGTAATCTAATTGATGTTGGAAATATTGTTAAAGCAGAAGATAACAATGTAAGTATTTCTTTAAAGCCTCAATATAATGCGGATATAGTTCTTACTGTTGAAGATTCAAATGTAGATCCATCGAATTTTGAAAAAGATTTGAAAAGCAAGTTACAAGAACTTGGAGTAAATGATTCAAGAATAAAAATAACAGGATTAAGCGCAAAAGAAGTAAGTGCAGAAGATACCTTTGCCTGGAAGATATATGATCATAAAGGCAATTGGGGAGAAGACAATTATCCAAATGGAGATGGACAATTGAATCCGGCTAATAATCAGCATATTATAGTGAAAAATTCAGGTAAAAACATAACATTTTATGGATATGGTAAACCATCCTATAAAGATTTTATGTTTATGGAGAATAATTCTACTTCAAAGAAAACATTTGATTTTGAAATCAACGAAAGTGGGATAAGCTATCATAGTATGGAAGGTGGCGGATTTTTATTTAATTCTAAAATTGAAAATAATCTCCTAAGTGGATATTGCATATTATTCGAAGAAAGTGGAGTATCACTTTACAAGATTAATGCAATAAATGTTGATAATTTTCATAATTTTGATGGTTATGTACCATTGTCAAGTTATACAGGAATAACATTAGTTAAAAGATATCAAAAAGATCCTTCAAAAAATCATACCATAAAGATAGAGGTTGACGAAAATTCTATTAGTATGTGGGATAATGGAAATAAGACTATAAATTCAGAAAAGTTAGATTCCAAGTTTGGAAATAGCTTTGGACCAATAGCTAGTTACACAAAGCATAGTTGTAATGAGTTATCTTATTTCTCATTTAATAATTTATCAATGAAAACTACTAATGTTGTTAAATTTAAGGATTTATTAAGACAGCCTAAATGGGATTTAAATTCAAAAAGATTTGTTGTTAACTTAAATGATACTTCTGATGAAGATTTTCTTAATGCAAATACATATTCAGAAATTCAATCAAGGATAATCAGCGAAAATATACATTATCTAGGATGGGGAACAAATGCTAATAAATCTGAAGCAGATGATTTAATAGCTAAGAATGATGGACATGGGCTTTATGTTGATAATTCAGATTATGCAGCATCAATAAATAAGATAGCCAAGTATATCTATGATAACTTAAAGCAAGAAAGTTCAGGAGAAACTAAGGTATTAGTTGGACAACCCATGGATGTGGATGTAAATCCAGAAAGTCTAAAGCAGAATACTGCAGATGATCAATATCCTTATGGTGGATGGAAGCTAAATCATAATGAAGAATATTATGAAAATAATATGGGTAAAGCAACATTTGATGGGCAGTATATGGACAATCTAGATATGATATTTGAAAAGGTTGGTGAATACGATATAACCTTTAAGGATAATATAGTTAGTCCAAATAAAGTATATGCTCATAGAAGGCCCATAGCAAATTTTGATGCTAATATAGCGAATTCAAATGGCACTTATACTGTATCAATTAATGAAAGCTCTTATGATGAAGATGCTAAGGGTCAAGAAGATAGGGGTATCAAGGAAAAGATATGGAGATGGAGAGAAGCTTCATCAAGTACTTGGATTAATGGACAAATTGATCAAAATTTAGAGGCTGATAAACAATATTTAGTTGAACTTACAGTTAAGGATTATGATGATGCCTTAAGCATCCCTTTAGTTAAATATATTTCAACTAAAACTGATAATACAGAAAAACCATTAGCTAACTTTATACTAACACCATCAATATTCTATAAGCCTTTAATGAAGGATATAACTATAGTAGATAATAGTTATGATCCTCAGGGCAAGACAATAACTGATAGATTATGGACTGTAGAGAAAGATGGAAAAGTAGTATATTCAGGAGCAACTCCAATGCTTGATTTTTCTGCTAAAGAAGAAGGACAGTACACAGTTTCATTAAAAGTGAAGACCACAATTTGGTCAGAAAGTTTTTCAAGAACTTTTACTGTGAAAGATGTACAAGGTCAAGTAAATGAAGCAAGTGGAGATGTATCTATAATATATGCTCAAGGAGATAATGCAGATAGTGTTACTAAAAACTTAGGATTACCTACTACGGGAACTAATAATACTCTAGTTAGATGGAAATCAAGTGATGCATTAATAACACAGGCTGGAAAAGTTTCAAGACCAGCATTCCTATCTGGAGATAAAACAGTAACCTTAACTGCGACCTTATATAATAATGGAGTGACTTCAACAAAAACATTTAATGTTAAAGTTAAAGCATTGCCAAATAATGCTCCTATAATAAAAGATTTTGAGAAAATTGGATATATAAATCAAACTGTACAATTTGAAGAGGATAATTTTACATCTAACTATAGCGATATTGAGAATAGTGATGAAGTATCAATAAAAATTATTTCATTACCTTCAAATGGGAAACTTCTTAACAATGAAGTAGATGTTAAAGTAAATGATATAATTTTAATTTCCGACATTTCAAAAATTACATTTATTCCAACAAAAGATTTTGTAGGAACTTCAACATTGATTTATCAAGGATTTGATGGATATGATTATTCAGAAAATGCTAAAATGACTATAAATATTAAAGATAATATTCCACCAGTTGCAACATCAGTATCTATAGAATCTAGCAATAGTAATAAAAGTTATGCTAAGGCAGGAGATACTATTAAGATTAGATTTACATCAAGTAAGGTATTATCTGAAACACCTAAAGTAAATATTTTAGGCAATGAAATAATAGCAACTAGCACTTCGGAAAAATCATATGAGATAGTTTATACTATTAAAACAGAAGATACACAAGGAATAATTAACTTTAATATAAGTAAGTTAAAAGATAATTATGGAAATGAATCTGAAAATATAAGCAATACTACAGATAACAGCCATGTTATAGTAGATACAATTGCGCCAGTTATAGATGGAGCAATTGAAGGAAGAAGTTATAAACCAGGGGTTATAATAACTTCAAATGAAGGAACGATATCATTAAATAATTTACCGTTTGTTTCAGGAAGTAAGATAGATAGAGATGGAATATATACTGCTATTGCTGTAGATGCAGCGGGTAATTCTAGTCAATTAAGCTTTGAAGTAGATGGGGTTCCACCAGTAATATCAAATGTGGAAGACAACACTAATTATAATGTTTCTGTGAATCCTATATTTAATGAAGGTACAGCATTATTAAATGGTAAAGAGTTTATATCAGGAGCACAAGTGTCTAAAGAAGGAACTTATAACTTAGTAGTAACAGATAGAGCAGGAAATGTTTCAACAGTTACATTTGCTATTGATAAAACACCACCTGTAATTCAAGATGTACTTGAAGGTGGACAATATAATAAAGATGTGAATCCTACATTTAATGAAGGAACAGCAACATTAAATGGAAAACCATATAATAGTGGGACTTCTATAACTAATGAAGGTACTCACACTATAGTGGTTATGGATAAAGCTGGAAATAAATCAGAGGTAACATTTATTATAGATAAAACTGCACCTATAATTACAGGGGCAGAAGATGGAAAATACTATAATAATGATAGAAGGGTTGAATTTAATGAAGGAGTGGCACTATTAGATGAAAAAGAATTTACTAGTGGTACTACTATAAAAGACGAGGGAGAACACCTATTAACTGTAGTAGATGCAGCAGGTAATCAATCGAGTATTAAATTTGTAATAGACAAAACTAATCCAGAAATATATGGAGTAGAAAATGAAGTTAGTTACAAAGATAAAGTAGTTATAACATTTAATGAAGGAGAAGCTTTATTAAACGGTAGTAAGTTCAATAATGGTGCTGAAGTTATCGAAGAAGGTACTTACACTATAGTTGTTACTGATAAGGCAGGAAATTCTACTACAAAAACTTTTGTGATAGATAAAACAAAACCAGTTGTTACTAAGATTAAAGATGGTGAAACATATAAGGAAGATATGACTCCAGAATTTAATGAAGGAATAGCAACATTAAATGGAAAACCATATACACCAGGAACTAAGATAGATAAAGATGGAGAGTATGCTTTAGTAGTAACTGATAATGCAGGAAATGAAACCGTAGTTAAATTTACAATTGATAAATCGATGCCATTAACTTTAAATATTAATGGTAAAGTTTATTCCTCTAAGGGTGTTGTAGAAAACGCTAAAATAATTCTTGTTGATGTAGATGGAAGAATAGTTGATACTACAACCTCATCTAAGGATGGAAGCTATAGCTTTAAAAATGAAAAAGTAGGACTTTATAAGGTAGTAGCTAATAAAGAGGGGACAGAACAAAGTGTAGATGTAAATTTACAACCATCTAAACCAACAGATAAGGAAAAAGTAGTAGATATATATCTATCAAAATATAGAGTTATAATAACTGCTGATCCAAATTCAATAGTTGGAGATGGAGAAGATAAAACAACATTAAAAGTTACAGTTTTAGATGAAAATAATAATCCAGTACCAGAGAAGAGTGTAACGGTAGAAGTTTCAAATGGATCACTATTAAATGGAGATACAGTTGTGACAGATAAAGATGGAAATGCTTTATTTACATTACAATCATCTAAAGTAACTGGGGACGAAATGGTTACAGTAACAGTTTCAGCTAAAGTAAATGGGTTAGATGTTCCAGTACAAAACAATGCAGTACTTCATTTTGCACCAGGAAGCATAAAAGGGGTAGTTGTTGATAATAATACAGGATTACCTATTTCAGATGCAGTAGTAGAAGTATCAAAAGATTTTGATAACAATGGAATACCAGAATTCTATGCTAAGGTAACTACAAAATCAGATGGTAAGTATAAAATTGCTATACCAAAGGGAAATGTAATATATGATGTTAAGATAACAAAACCTATTAAGATAGGGAATCAAACAAAAATGATAACATTCCATCAAAAGACCAATGCTGGAGCAGTTACATCAGAAGGAAAAGAAAATTATAATGCATCAAATACTGTTACAGGACTTCTTTTATTAAAAGATCCAAATGGTGATATTAAATCAATTAATAATTATTCAAACTATAAAGTAATGATAGTAGATGAAAATGGAAACTCAGTTAGTGGAATCACTGAGGAAGTAAATCTAAATGATGAAGTTAATGATGGAATATTTAACTTTAGTGGATTAGAGAAGAATAAAGTATATTATGCAAATGTATATTATAATTTAGCAAATGGATTAAAGATAGAAGTTGGTTCTTCAAAAATAAAAGTTAATAATGATGGAGAGATAAATATAGCAACTTGTTTAATAGATCCGTATGGAGATATTACAGATAAAGAAACAGGAAAATTAATAGCTGGAGCGCATGTTAAGTTATACTATGCGAATACAGAAAGAAACAAGGAAAAGGGGATAAAACCAGATACATTAGTAGAATTACCAACTGTTAATGACTTCCCACCAGCTGATAATTTAAATCCTCAATTTAGTGATATTAATGGTAAATATGCTTGGATGGTATTCCCTTACACAGATTATTATATAGTAGCTACAGCAGATGGTTATGAAAAATATGTAAGTGGTACTATTTCAGTAGAAGAAGAAATTGTTAGACATGATATACAAATGACACCAATAAAAACAATTGATAACATTGATAATAATACAGATAAAGGTAACGTAGAAAATACTAAGTATGATAGCTTAGTAAATACTGGTTCATCTTTTGATAGTAAGCTATTAATAGTTTTAGGTGCTATGATGATAGCATCAGGTATATTTGTATATAGAAGAAAATCAATTATTAAGTAATTCTTATAAAAATTTAGAAATCTAAAAAATAAAAATCTACTTTTGAAAATCTTAATTAATATAAAAATGAAGCGATCTATCTTTATGAATAGGTCCTTCATTTTTTATGTGTTAGAAAAATAACTATTATGGACAAGATTAAGTAAAAGGTTTACAATTATAATGAAATACTAATTTAACAGAAGATAAACATAATGATTTTTTATTTCAATATACGGAATTATGTATATTGAAACTATAAATAATAAGCATGTTTTCTTAAATTTATATAGAAGACTTTAAAACATAATAAATCAGGGGAGATGATTTTATGAATACTATAGTTTGTATTAAACAAGTACCAGGGACTTCGAAAGTTGAAGTTGATGAAAAAACAGGAGTTTTAAAAAGAGATGGCATAGATACAAAAATGAATCCATATGATCTTTATGCACTAGAAACTGCCTTTAAAATTAAAGAAGAAAAGGGTGGAAATATAAGTGTAATAAGCATGGGGCCACCTCAAGCTATGGAAGTAATACGAGAGGCATTTTCAATGGGAGCTGATAGGGGGGTACTAATATCAGATAGAAAGTTTGCTGGGGCAGATGTTTTAGCAACATCATATACAATATCACAAGGAATAAGAAAAACTGGGGATTTTGATTTAATTATTTGTGGTAAACAAACAACTGATGGAGATACAGCTCAAGTAGGTCCAGAAATGGCTGAATATTTAGAAATTCCGCATGTAGCAAATGTTAGAAGTATATTAAAGATAGAAGATGATTATATAACAGTAGAAATGGACATGCCTAATACTGTAGAAGTTGTAGATGTTAAATATCCTTGTTTATTAACGGTAGAAAAGGATATATTTGAACCAAGATTGCCTTCATATAAGAAAAAAGTAGAATCAAAGAATAGAGAAATTAAAGTAATATCATTGAAAGATTTTGAAGATAAAGATGAAAATAAATATGGTTTAAATGGATCACCAACTCAAGTTGAACGAATATTTCCTCCTGAATCTAATTCTAGTCATGAAAAGTGGAATGGAGATTCAGAAGAAATAAGCAAAAATATATTTAATAAACTAAAAGAATTAAAGTTTATTTAGGAGGAAAATATATGTCTAAATTAGTTGTAAATCAAGATAAAGTATTAAATATAGATGAAATTATAAAAATTTGTCCATTTGGAGCCTTAGAAAAAAATAATGGGAAATTAGATATTAATTCTAATTGCAAGATGTGTAAGCTATGCGTAAAAAATGGTCCAAAAGGTGCAGTAGAATATATAGAAGAAGAAAAAATATTAATAGATAAAAGCAAATGGAAAGGTATAGTAGTATATGTTGATCATATAGATGGAGATATACACCCTGTTACATTTGAGCTTATAGGAAAAGCAAGAGAGCTAGCAAGTAAAGTAAAACAAGAGGTTTATTGTATATTTATAGGTCATAATATAACAGAAAAAGCAAAAGAGTTATTACATTATGGAGTAGACAAGGTATATGTATATGACAATGAAAGTCTTAACAATTTTAGAATAGAGCCATATACAGCAATGTTTGAAAGCTTTATAGATGAAGTTAAACCATCAGTAGTATTAGTTGGTGCGACTACAGTAGGAAGATCATTAGCACCAAGAGTGGCTGCGAGATATAGAACAGGATTAACAGCAGACTGTACAGTCCTAGATATAAAGGAAAATACAGATTTAGTGCAAATAAGACCAGCTTTTGGTGGAAATATAATGGCTCAAATAATAACTCCGAATTCAAGACCTCAATTAGCAACAGTTAGATATAAGGTTATGTCTGCTCCTGAGAGAAGTAAAGAAATAACAGGAGAGATAGTAATTTGTGATGTTAATAAAGATAAATTATTTTCAAATATAGATGTAAAAAGTGTAGTAGCTAAAAAGAAAGAACATAGCATATCAGAAGCTGATGTTTTAGTTGTAGCTGGAAGAGCAATAAAGTCAGAAAAAGATATGATGATGATAAGAGAGTTAGCAGAGTTACTGGGAGGAGAAGTTACAGTTACTAGACCTCTAATTGAAGCTGGATGGGAAGATGCCAGCAAGCAAGTTGGATTAAGTGGAAGAACTGTTAGAGCTAAACTTATAATAACATGTGGGGTATCTGGAGCAGTTCAATTTACAGCAGGAATGAATAACTCTGATTATATATTTGCTATAAATACTGATGATAAGGCACCAATATTTAAAGTTGCGCACTATGGTATAGTAGGAGATGTATATGAGATAGTTCCTAAGTTAATCCAAAAGATTAAGGAAAATGGAGGGGAAAAGTATGCAATATAATAAGGTTTTAGAAAAGAATATAGACGATATAAAAAACATTGTAAAAGATGATGATAGAATATTTTATGGAAAAGATATAAATGAAGATTACAGCCATGATGAATTAGGATTTGTTAGAAAGCTTCCAGAGTTAGTAGTTAAGGTTTCTACAACAGAAGAAGTATCTAGTATTATGAAGTATGCCTATGAAAATAATATACCTGTTACAGCAAGGGGATCAGGAACGGGCTTAGTTGGAGCATGTGTACCTCTTAAAGGAGGAATAATAATTGATTTAAGTGGAATGAACAATATATTAGAACTAGATGAAGAAAACTTAACTTTAACAGTAGAGCCTGGGGTTTTACTTATGGAAATATCAAAGTTTGTTCAAGATAATGATTTGTTTTATCCACCAGATCCGGGTGAAAAAACAGCAACAATAGGTGGAAACATAAGTACTAATGCAGGAGGAATGAGAGCTGTTAAATATGGAGTAACAAGAGATTATGTAAGAGGACTAGAAGTTGTAACTCCTAAAGGTGAAGTATTAAATCTTGGAGGAAAAGTAGTTAAAAATAGTTCAGGATATAGTATAAAAGATTTAATAATAGGATCAGAAGGGACTTTGGGAATAATAACAAAGGCAACGTTAAAGTTACTACCATTACCTAAGAAGGCAATAAGTTTATTAGTTCCATTTAAAGAACTAGAAACTGCAATTGAAACTGTACCTAAAATAATTAAATCAAAAGCAGTTCCAACAGCTATTGAGTTTATGCAAGGTGAAGTAATACTTGCAGCAGAAGAGTATCTAGGTAAAAAGTTCCCAGATCATAGTTCAGATGCCTATTTATTATTAACTTTTGATGGTAATTCAAAGGAAGAAATAGAAAAGAATTATGAAAAAGTTGCAGATATATGCTTAAAAGAGGGTGCTATAGATGTATTCATATCAGATACAGAAGAAAGGCAAGAAGCAATTTGGTCTGCAAGAGGAGCTTTTTTAGAAGCTATAAAATCATCTACAACAGAGATGGACGAAGTAGATGTAGTAGTTCCAAGAAATAAAGTAGCTGGTTTTGTAAAATTTACTCATAGACTTCAAAAAGAGTATGAAATAAGAATAAAAAGTTTTGGACATGCTGGAGATGGAAATTTACACATATATATTTTAAAAGATGATTTAAGTGAGGAAGAATGGCAAACAAAACTTAACAATGTAATGAAGAGAATGTATGATGAAGCTAAAGAATTATCAGGACAAGTTTCTGGAGAACATGGTATAGGATATGCTAAAAGGGAATATTTAAGTGATTCTTTAAGTGATGAGAATATTGAGATTATGAGAGGAATAAAAGCGGTTTTTGATCCTAAAAATATACTAAACCCAGGAAAGGTATGTTATTAAAATAAATAAAAATAGCTTAGTAATAAGAAATACTAAGCTATTTTTATTTGTCTTAAATATTTATTTATAATATAAGTATTTATTCATATTTTCTTCATCAAAATTGTTTAATATAAGTCTATAGAAAAAATAATTTAAAGGGGCTGATATAAAAAAGTATTTGTAAATATAAATATTCAAAATAATATTAGGAGAGTGTTAATATGAATTGTCATAGAGGAAATAATGAAAGTAAATCTAATGTTAAGCATAATAATTTTAAATATTTACTGCATATGATACTTTGTTGTGGATTGCCTATAATTATTGTATCTTTATTACCAGTAATATCTAAGGTATTTCCTAAAATAAGTGGATTACTTGGATTAATAGCACCATTTATATGTCCACTAATGATGCTATCAATGGTAATAATGATGTCTAGAGGAAAGAAAAAGAACTGTTGTGGAAAGGATAGTAAAGAGTTATTAGAAAACGGACCAAAATAATGTAAATTTAAATTCCCTAATGATATTTGCTATCATTAGGGAATTTATAGTTAATTCATAAAAATAATTATACAATAAATCTATATATTAATACAGAAATATATAACTTTATAGAATTTTATGTTTTATGATTAAATATAATATAAAGATAGCCAAGTAGTAGGAGGATGGAATGAAGGAGCGTGAGGGATTTTATACTTTTAATAATTACTTAAAAAATGACAGTAAACTAATTACAGCTTCAATGGAAGATTACATAGAGATGATATATAGATTATCAGAAGAAAAGGGATTTACAAGAGTAGGGGATTTATCAAAAGCATTAAATGTAAAACCAGCATCAATAACAAAGATGATAAAAAAACTAGATGAGCTTAATCTTGCAAATTATGAAAGGTATGGGTATATAAAACTAACTGAAAATGGAAGTAGTTATGGTAAATATTTATTAAATAGACATAATACTGTTGAAAAATTTTTACAGGTATTAGGAGTAAAAAAATATTTACTACACGAAACAGAGAAAATAGAGCATGTTTTAAGTAAAGAAACATTTGAAAGAATAATTAATTTTATAGATGTAATTGAAAAATATCCAGAAATAAAGAGTACTCTAGATAATAATGTGGTTTTAAAAAGTGATAAGAAAATATAATAAAGTTATCATCTCTTAATAATTTGTTTAAATACCAAATTTAATGGAATAATAATCAAAGAGGTGATATTTTTATGCAATCAGTTTGGAGTAGAAATTATAAAATAAAAGAAAGAGAAGCTTTAAAAGGTGATATAGAAGTTGAAGCTGTTGTTATAGGAGCAGGAATAACAGGATTATTAACTGCGTATATGTTAAAAGAAAGAGGAATAAATGTTGTAGTTATAGAAAGAGGAAAAATATTAAGTGGGAATACCAAAAATACTACGGCCAAAATAACAATACAACACGATATAATATATAATAAGTTAATTAAGGAGTTTGGAGAAGAAAATGCAAAAAGATATGCTAAAGCAAATCAATTAGCAATAGAAACCTATAATGAGATAATTGAGGCCAATAAAATAGATTGTGATTTCAAAAGGGAAGATGCATATATATATAGTTTAAATAACCCAAGAAAAATAGAAAGTGAATATAAAGCAGCTATTAAAATAGGAATAGATGCAGAATTAGTAGATGAGATTGAGTTACCATTTAAAATAGCTAAGGCTGTGAAATTTAAGAATCAAGCACAATTTAATCCAATTAAATTTTTAAATTACATAGCTGAGGATTTGAGAATTTATGAAGATACAACAGCTATAGATATAAAAGAGGATACTGTAATAACCAAACATGGAAAGGTTAAAGCTAAAAGCATTGTAGTTTCAACACATTTTCCAATTATAAATGTTCCTGGATACTATTTTTTAAGAATGCATCAAGAAAGATCTTATGTAATTGCACTAGAAAATGCTCAAATAGTTAATGGAATGTATAAAGATGAAAATAAGGATGGATATTCCTTTAGAAGATATAAGGATTTATTAATTTTGGGTGGATCAGATAAAAGAACAGGGAATAATGAATCAGGTGGTTGTTATAATAATCTCAGAGAATTTTCTAAAAGGTTTTACCCTACTTCTATAGAAAAATACAATTGGTCAGCACAAGATTGTATGACATCTGATGGGATACCATATATAGGGGTATATTCTAAAGAAATGCCAAATGTCTATGTAGCTACTGGTTTTAATAAGTGGGGAATGACATCATCTATGGTTTCAGCAATAATCATAAGTGATATGATAACTGGTGAAGAAAATGATTTTTGTCAAATATTTTCAGCAAATAGATTTGATATTACAGCTTCAATAAAAAATTTAGTTAGAGATGGAGTAGAAACAGCATATAATTTTATAGCTCAAAAAATAAGTCTTCCAATGGAAATTATAGAAAATGTAAATAATGGAGAAGGAGAAACCATTATTTATAATGGGGAAAAAGTAGGGGTATATAAAGATAATGATGGAAAGATATATACAGTTTCTACAAAATGTCCACATTTGGGTTGTGAATTAAAATGGAATGTTGATGATTTATCTTGGGATTGCCCTTGCCATGGATCAAGATTTGACTATAAGGGAAACTTATTGGATTCGCCAGCTATTAAGGAATTAAAATATGAAAAATAGTAAATATAATAAAAATAGATTCTTTGAAGGCTGGTATTTTAAGCACCAATGCAGTGATATGAGTATAGCATTTATCCCTGGAGTAAATATAGATAGAAATGGCTTAAAGTACGCATTTATTCAAATAATAACTAATAAGAAAACATATAATATAAAATATGATTTTAAAGATTTTTCAATAAGTCAGGATAAATTAATCATTAAAATAAAAGATAATTTATTTTCTAGAAATGGTTTAATATTGAATATAGTAAGTAATGAAATAAAAGTAAAAGGTAAGTTGACGTATAAAAATCTTACTCCAATTAAGAGAGATATAATGGGACCATTTACTTTATGTCCTTTTATGGAGTGCAATCATGGAATAATAAGCCTGCATCATATTGTTAATGGGAAATTAAGCATAAATAATAAAGATGAAATTATAGAAAATGGAATTGGATATATAGAAAAAGATTGGGGGATCTCATTTCCTAAGTCATATTTATGGATTCAAGGTAATGATTTTAAAAATGAAAAAGCTAGTATTATGGTTTCTATTGCAGATATTCCATTTTTAGGACTTGAATTTAAGGGTTGCATAGCATGTGTTTTGTATAAGGGCAAAGAATATAGATTAGCAACTTATAATGGAGTTAAAATAATTAATTATGATGAAAGAGGGTTAGTTATAAAAAGAGGGAAATATAAATTAGAAATAGAAATTAACGAGAATTATCCTCAAAGGTTATTGGCACCAGATGGTGGAGAAATGAAAAGAACTATTTATGAAAATATATCATGTACTTCAAGATTTAAATTTTACATAAGAGATAAAATGATTTTTAGTTTAGAAAGTAAAAATGCAAGTTTTGAGTATGTGCCAGTTAACAGTTAAAATTTTATAAGTATAATTAAAAATTTTTAATATATTTAGTAGAATTTAGGTAACAGGTAACAGGCAAAAAATAAGAAATTAAAAAAAGAAAAAAACCATTTGGGTTTTTTTCTTTTTTATTTCATAGTTTAAAAGAAACTTTACACTAATTACATTGATTTATGGAAAGTTCTGTTTATAACATCTAATTGTTGTTCTCTTGTTAACTTAATGAAGTTTACAGCGTATCCTGAAACTCTTATAGTTAATTGAGGATATAATTCTGGGTGCTCCATAGCATCTAATAGAGTTTCTCTATCAAATACATTTACATTTAAGTGATGAGCATTTTGACCAAAATATCCATCCATTAATGAACTTAAATTCTTAATTCTGTCTTCAGGATTTTTACCTAAAGCATCTGGAATTATTGAGAAGGTATTTGATATACCATCTTGTGAATGTTCATATGGTAATTTAGCAACTGAATTTAATGATGCTAATGAACCACTGTTATCTCTTCCATGCATTGGGTTAGCACCTGGAGCAAATGGTTCTCCAGCTTTTCTACCGTCAGGAGTAGTACCAGTCTTCTTACCATAAACAACATTTGAAGTTATAGTTAATACTGATTGAGTGTGGTAAGCATTTCTATAAGTTTTATTTTGTCTGATTTTGTTCATCATATTTTCAACTAAATAAACTGCTATATCATCAACTCTATCATCATCATTTCCATATTTAGGGAAGTCGCCTTCAACTTCAAAATCTATAGCAACACCTTCTTCATTTCTTACAGGTTTTACTTTAGCATATTTAATAGCAGATAGTGAGTCAGCACAAACTGAAAGTCCAGCTATGCCACAAGCCATTGTTCTAAATACATCTCTGTCATGAAGTGCCATTTGTAATTTTTCATATGAATATTTATCATGCATGTAGTGGATAACATTTAAAGTGTTAACATAAAGGTTAGCTAACCAATCTGTCATTATTTCAAACTTTTCCATTACTTCATCGTAAGTTAAATATTCACTAGTTATTGGAGCTAATTTTGGACCAACTTGCATTCCATATTTTTCATCTTTACCACCGTTTATAGCATAAAGTAAAGTTTTGGCTAAGTTAACTCTAGCACCAAAGAATTGCATTTGCTTACCAACTTTCATTGCAGATACACAACAAGCAATTGCATAATCATCTCCCCAGTAAGGAGCCATTAAATCATCATTTTCATATTGAACTGAACTTGTGTCAATAGAGACTTTTGAGCAGAAATCTTTAAAGCCTTCAGGTAATCTTGTTGACCAAAGTACAGTTAAGTTAGGTTCTGGTGATGGTCCTAAAGTATATAGTGTATTAAGAATTCTAAAAGAGTTCTTAGTAACTAATGTTCTTCCATCTAATCCCATACCGCCGATTGATTCAGTAACCCAAGTTGGATCTCCAGAGAATAAATCATTGTATTCTGGAGTTCTTAAGAATTTAACAAGTCTTAATTTCATAACAAAATGGTCAACTAATTCTTGAGCATCCTCTTCTGTTATTAAACCAGCTTTTAAGTCTCTTTCTATATATATATCTAAGAAAGTAGAAGTTCTACCAAGAGACATTGCAGCACCATTTTGATCTTTTATAGCGCCTAAGAAACCAAAATATAACCATTGGATTGCTTCTCTTGAATTAGTAGCAGGTTTTGAAATATCTAATCCATAAGTTTGAGCTAAGCCTTTTAATTCTTTTAAAGCTACAATTTGATCAGAAAGTTCTTCTCTTAATCTAATTACATCTTCATCTATAACTCTAACTTCTAAGCTTTTCTTTTGAGAAATTTTATCTTCTATCAGTCTATCTACTCCATATAGAGCAACTCTTCTATAATCACCTATTATTCTTCCTCTACCATAAGCATCAGGAAGTCCAGTTATAACACCAGATTTTCTTGCTAATCTCATTTCACTAGTATAAGCATCAAATACACCTTGATTATGGCTTTTTCGATATTTAGTAAATATTTCTGAAATTCTTGGACTTACTTCATAGCCATATGATTTAGCAGCATTTTCAGCCATTCTTACACCACCAAAAGGCATAACAGCTCTTTTTAGTGGAGCATCAGTTTGAACACCAACTATTTTTTCAAAAGCCTTATCAATATAACCGGCTTTGTATTCGTTAATTCCAGAGATAGTTTCAGTATCAATATCTAAAACACCATTTTCTCTTTCTTTTACAAATAATTCACTTACTTCATTCCATAGAGTTTTGGTAGCATCTGTTGCACCAACTAAAAAGCTGTCATTACCGTTGTATGGAGTGTAGTTTAATTGTATAAAGTTTCTAACATCAATAGATTTAGTCCATTGACCTTCTTTAAAATTAATCCATTCTTGATTCATATATTGCACCCCTTTTTCAAACAATTCAAAACATTCAGAATTTACTGGAAAAATATTATTAATAAAGAATGTTTCTCAAATAAATTTTATCATTAAAGTCAACTAGTTTCAACCGCTATAATTATAATTTTGATAATATAATTATAAAATTGATAAATTGATAAATAAGTGATTATAATCACAAAATATAAAAAAGTTTATATTTTACAGTTGATTGAAGGTATTTGACTTAAAAAATGAATGAAAGTGATTTTTTTTGAGCGAAAATGCTTGAAAACATTTACTGAAAGGTGTATTATAAATTTGGAGGTGATATTTAGTGCTAACAGAAGAAAGACATAAAATTATATTAGAACAATTAAGTACCAATTCAGTTGTATATGTGAGTGAACTTGTAGAAATGCTAAATACCTCAGAATCTACTATAAGAAGAGATTTGAATTATTTACATAAAGAAGGAAAACTAAATAAGGTACATGGAGGGGCTACATTATTAGAGAAAGATTTTAATACACAAGATGATTTAGTATCAACAAGAGAAACATTAAATGTTAGTGATAAATCTATAATTGCAAAATATTCAGCAAGTCTTATAAAAAAAGGTGATTTTGTATATATAGATTCAGGTACAACAACAAATTTAATAATTGATTTTCTAAAAGAAAAAGATGCTATATATGTTACTAATGGAATAAATCAAGCTAAAAAGCTGATAAGTAATGGATTTACAACTTATATACTTGGTGGGGAAATAAAGATATCAACAGAGGCAGTAGTTGGAGTTGAAGCTATAAATAATTTAAAAAGATATAATTTTACTAAAGGTTTTTTTGGAACAAATGGAATATCAGAATATAGAGGATATACAACACCCGATATAAAAGAAGCGTTAGTAAAAGAAGAAGCGATAAAAAGGACAAGGAATCCATATATATTGGCAGACAAAACAAAGTTTAATTCAATCAGTTCAATAACTTTTGGAGAAATAGATGAAGCAGTTATAATAACAACATTATTAGAAGATACTAGTTATTATAAAAAGGCAGAAATAGTGGAGGTTTTAAAACTATGATTTATACTATAACTTTTAATCCGGCGTTAGATTATGTTGTGAGAGTTCATGATTTTAAGTTAGGAGAAGTAAATAGAACATCTTACGAAGAAGTTTATCCAGGAGGAAAAGGAATAAATGTTTCTATAGTATTAAAAAACTTAGATGAAAAAAATATAGCACTTGGATATATAGCAGGTTTTACAGGAGATGAAATAGAGAGGAAAGTAAAATCTTTTGGATGCAGTACAGATTTTATAAAACTTAGTAATGGGATGTCTAGAATAAATGTCAAACTTAAATCCAAGGAAGAATCAGAAATAAATGGTCAAGGACCTAATATCTCTGATGATGATTTAGAACAACTATATAAGAAGTTGGATTTATTAAAAAAAGGGGATATTTTAGTTTTAGCTGGAAGTATTCCTAAAACTCTTCCTGAAAATATATATGAAATAATAATGGAGAAGTTATCTAAAAAAGGAATTAAATTTATTGTTGATGCAACAGGAGAACTTCTACTAAATGTATTAAAATATAGTCCATTCTTAATAAAACCTAATCATCATGAATTAGCAGAATTATTTAATGTTACTATAACAAATGAAGAAGACATAATAAAATATGCTAAGAAACTTAAAGAAATGGGAGCAAGAAATGTTTTAATTTCTAGAGCTGCTGAAGGCGCAATATTTATAAATGAAGATAATGAAGTAATAAAAGCTAGAGCTCCTAAAGGTAAAGTTATAAATTCAGTAGGTGCAGGAGATTCTATGGTGGCAGGATTTATAGCTGGATATTTAAAAAATGAAAGCTTGGAAGAGGCATTTAAGATGGGAGTTGCGACCGGAAGTGCAAGTGCGTTTTCAGAAGGATTAGCAACAAAAGAAAAAATATATAGATTATTAAATGAAATATTATAGTTTAGGGGGAAATAAAATGAAAATAACAGATTTGCTAAACAAAAAATCTATAGCAATAAATCCTAATAAGGTTTCGTCAAAAGAAGAGGCTATTGATAAATTAGTTGATTTAATGGATTTATCAGGAAATTTAAATAATAAAGAAGAATATAAAAAAGAAATTTTAAAAAGAGAGGAGCTTAGTACAACTGGTATAGGTGATGGAATTGCTATACCGCATGCTAAAACGAAGGCTGTTAAGGATGCAAGTTTAGCAGCAATGGTAGTATATGATGGGGTTGATTATGACTCTTTAGATGGTAAAAAAGCAAAGTTATTCTTTATGATTGCAGCTCCAGATGGAGAAAATAATTTTCATTTAGAAGTTTTAGCAAGGTTATCAACTATGTTAATGAATGAGGATTTTAGAAATGCATTATTAAATGCTAAATCAGCAGAGCAATTTATAAAATTAATAGATGATTTTGAAAGTAAAAAACTAAACAAAGATAAAGAAAAAAGTAAAGATGGATATAAAATTTTAGCTGTAACAGCATGCCCTACAGGAATAGCTCATACTTATATGGCAGCAGAAAGTTTAGAAGAAAAGGCTAAAGAATTAGGAGTTTCAATTAAAGTAGAAACAAATGGGTCAGGTGGCGCTAAAAATGTACTAACTTCAAAGGAAATAAAAGAAGCAGAGTGTATAATAATTGCAGCTGATAAGAAAGTTGAAATGGCTAGATTTGATGGTAAAAAGGTTATTCAAACTAAGGTTTCAAATGGAATACACAAAGCAGAAGAATTAATAAATAGAGCTAAATCAGGAGATGCACCAATGTATTATCACAATGGAGCAAAATCTTCAAATGAAGAAGTATCAGAAGAAAAAGAGAGTATAGGACATCAAATATATAAGCACCTTATGAATGGGGTATCTCATATGCTACCATTTGTTATAGGTGGAGGTATTTTAATAGCATTAGCATTTTTATTTGACGATTATAGTATTGATCCATCTAATTTTGGAAGTAATACTCCGTTTGCAGCCTTCTTCAAAAATATAGGGGGAACAGCATTTGGATTTATGTTACCTATATTAGCAGGATATATAGCGATGAGTATAGGTGATAGACCAGCAATAGCAGTAGGTTTTGTAGGAGGAGCTATAGCTAATGCAGGAGGTTCAGGGTTCTTAGGAGCACTATTATCAGGATTTATAGCAGGTTATTTAGTACTTTTCCTAAAGAAAGTTTTTAAGGGATTACCAGATGCATTAGAAGGAATAAAACCTGTATTAATATATCCTTTACTTGGAATCTTATTAATAGGAGCAATAATTGTATTTGTAGTAAACCCACCTGTATCAGCATTAAATAATGCTATGAATAACTTCTTAAATGGAATGGGAAGTGGTAGTAAGATTTTATTGGGGGCAGTTTTAGGTGGAATGATGGCTGTTGATATGGGCGGTCCAATTAATAAAGCAGCATATGTATTTGGAACAGCATCATTAGCTAATGGACAATTTGAATTTATGGCAGCAGTTATGATTGGCGGTATGGTACCACCACTAGCAATAGCTTTATGTACTACTTTCTTTAAGAAGAAATTTACAGCTAAAGAAAGACAATCAGCAGTAACAAATTATATAATGGGATTGTCATTTATAACAGAAGGGGCAATACCTTTTGCAGCTGCTGATCCATTAAGAGTAATACCAGCTTGCGTAGCGGGTTCAGCAACAGCAGGGGCATTATCAATGGCATTTGGATGTTCATTAAGAGCACCTCATGGTGGAATTTTTGTTCTTCCAGTTATAGAGAATCCATTGGGATATTTTGCGGCACTAGTTGTAGGTTCACTAGTAGGAATGATAGTGTTATCTATATTAAAGAAAAATAGAAACTAATATATAATGTAATTTTAGCATTCATTGTTGCTTAAGACTATTGAATTGAATTTATGAATATACTAATAAATAGTAATTTTTATCCTTCAATTATTTGATAATAAACCATGTATGTAATATAATGGTAACGTATAGAAAGAAATATTATTTAGGAGAGTGGTAAAAATGAAAAGTTTAAAAGGAACTAAAACAGCAGAAAACTTAATGAAATCTTTTGCTGGAGAATCACAAGCAAGAACAAGATATACTTATTATTCAAGTGTAGCAAAAAAACAAGGATATGTACAAATTGCAAACATATTCATGGAAACTGCAGAACAAGAAAAAGAACATGCAAAAAGATTTTATAAATTTTTACTAAGTGATTTCCAAGGAGAACAAATTGAAATTAATGCAGCATATCCAGTAGCACTTTCTCAAGAAACTGCAGAAAACTTAAAATCTGCAGCAGCAGGAGAACATGAGGAGTGGGCTCATGATTATCCAGAATTCGCAAGAATTGCAAGAGAAGAAGGATTCCCAGAAGTAGCAATAGCTTATGAAAGAATAACTGAAGTAGAGAATATGCATGAAAGAAGATATAATAAGCTGTTAAAGAATTTAGAAGAAGGAAAAGTATTTAAGAAGGATGAAACAGTTTTATGGAAATGTACTAACTGTGGATATATATTTGAAGGCGAAGAAGCACCAAAAGTATGTCCAGCATGCTTACATCCACAAGGATACTTTGAAGTAGCAGCAGAAAATTATTAATAAAAAGCAAAAAGGTCTGTCGCCGCTAATGCGACAGGCCTTTTCATTTTTACCAGAATAAATCAAACAATTTATTAATGTAACAACTTGTCTCTAAGCTAAGAAGATTACACTTTAAGTATCAGCTTAAGGTAATCCACCTAAAATTTGAATATTTAGAAACAAAATTTGTACAAGCTTCTTTTTTGATAGAAGTTATATTGCTAATATAAAAGTTAAAATTATGTATTGTTAATTGATATTAATTGTGTAGATTATTAAATGAAACATATATATAATTAAATTTAGAAATTAATATTTTAATTTGGAGGGTTAAATTTATGACTAACTCCTTGAAGAAAAAATTTACAACAATATATATAACTTTAGTAGTTATTATATTAATAGTAGGTATTGTATCTACTATTAATATGTATAGAATAAAAACATCTACAGAAATTTTTATGGGAAATAATTACAAAAGCATAAATACAGTTAATAATATGACTAATTGTATTTATAATCAAGATAAGGCTATATTAATATACCTACAGGGAAATAAAGAAGAGGCATTAAATTTATTTCATTTAAATGATGATGAATTTTATAAGTGGTTTTACATTGAAAAAGGTAATATAACTGAACCTGGGGAAATAGAATTGATAAATATAGTTAATTCACAATACATAGAATTTAGTAAGTCATTTTCAAGTTTACAAGATTATAATAATGGGCAAAACCATAAAGAGTTAGTAAAAATTTATGAAGAGACAATAACAAATAATGTTGTGTTAATTAATAAAAGCTTGCAAAAATTAAAACAATTAAATGAAGATGCTATGTTTAAAAAACAGCAAAGGCTTAAGGCTGATGGAAATTCATCAATATATTTCGTTATGTTCGTTTCTATAATTGGCGCCATAATTGGAGGATCTATAGCTCTATTTTTAACTAATAGATATTTTAATCCAATACATTTATTAATAAATGCGGTGAAGTCAGTAAAGGAAGGCAATTTAAATAAACAAGCTCCAGTAATATATCAGGATGAAATTGGTCTATTGGCAAAGGAATTTAATAACATGACTAATAGATTGCATGACTTTGAAAAGAATGCTGAAGATTATTTAATGGCAGAGAAAAATAAATCTTTGAGTATAATTAAAAGTATATCAGATCCGATAATATTGTTAGATAATGAATATAAAATTCAGTTCATAAATGATGAGGGACAAAATTTCTTTGATATTAACGAAAAGAAATTTACCAATAAAGCTTTATTAGAAATTATAAAGTTGCCAGAGGTCTATGAATATATTAGACGTGAAGATAACTTAAAATATGAAGATAAAGAAAAAATAATTGAAATAAAAAGAAATAATAAAAAATATTTTTTTAATTTGACACTAACGATAATCAAAGGTCCAGAAGAAAAAATCAATGGATTAGTGGTGCTATTTAAAAATATCACTAGCTTAAAAGAATTAGAAATTGTCAAAGCAAATTTTATAGGAACTATATCTCATGAATTAAAGACTCCATTAACATCTATAATGATGGGAGTTGGATTAATAAATAATAGTAGTATAGGTATTTTAAATCAAAAACAACAAAATATAGTAGAAACCATTAAAGAAGATACACAAAAATTAAATGAATTAGTATCTAACCTTTTAAAGATATCTCAAATACACTCAAATTCAACAATATTTAATATGAGAAAAAGTGATATAAAGGAATTAATAGAGAATTGTGTTACGAAATTTAAGACTCAAGCAATAGATAAGGGGTTAAATATTATATTAGATTTGGAAAAAGAATTACCAGATGTTGCAATAGATGAAGAGAAAATAAAATGGGTATTAAATAATTTAATATCCAATGCAATAAGATATACAGAAAAGGGTGCAGTTCATTTAAAGGCATATATTAAGAATAATTATATATATATATATGTGATAGATACAGGTAGAGGGATACCTGAAGATTATTTAGAAAAGGTATTTGAAAAATTTGTTAGAGTAGAAGGCTTTGAGATACCTGAAGAAAGCACAGGATTAGGACTTTCTATAGCAAAAGAAGTTGTGGAGATGCATGAAGGAAAAATATGGTGTGAAAGTGAAGTTGGATTTGGAAGTAAATTTATATTTACTATTCCATTATCATAAGCTTAGTAGGAGATGAGTGTATGAAAAGAGTCTTGGTTGTTGATGATACTAAAAATATAAGAATATTACTAAGTACTTGTTTAGAATTAAGAGACTATAAAGTAATTACAGCAGATAATGGTGTGGAAGCATTAAATATAATAAATGATAAAAGTGAGAAAATAGATTTAATATTTTTAGATATAAGAATGCCTGGAATAAGTGGGACTGAAGTATTAAAGGGAATTAAAGAGGTTAGAAGTACTTGCCCTGTTATCATAATGACTGCCTTTGCAACAGTAAAAAATGCAATAGAATGTACAAAATTAGGAGCTCTTATATATCTTCAAAAACCTTTCTCACCAGATAGAATAAATTTAGTATTAGATGAAATCGAAAGAAAAAGTAATGATAATACAGAATTTAGAGTAGAGGAAATACTAAAAATGTCTAAGGAGCTTTTAAATATAGATAATATAGAAAAGATATATGAGGTACATGAGTTATTAAAGGAAGCATTATCCATAAATCCATATAATAAAGAAATATATTTATTAATAAGTGAAGTTAATAAATTGACTGGAAATACAGAGGAAGAAAAAAGATTTAAGAATATATATAAATTGTTTAATTAATAGTAATATAATAAATATAAGAAATTTTTAAATAGGGGGATAAGAATATGTTTTTGAAGGAATTAAATAAAGAAGAAGCTATTGCTTTTATAAACTTAGTTTCAATTTTAGCAGATGTAGATAACGAGTTTGCAAAAGAAGAAAAGGTGCTTTTAAAGGAATATAAAGAGGAATTAGAAATAGAAGAGAAAGAAATTTATAATCTTAAATATGATGACATAATGGAAGTAATAAGAAAGTCTAGTGATAGATCGAAGAGGATTATATATTTCGAATTAGTAGGATTATCTTTAGTTGATGGGGAGTATGAAGATAAAGAAGTGGATTTTCTAGAAAATTTAGCTAGTGAATTAAAAATTTCTAGAGCTACAAAAATATCAATTGCAAATTATTTTTATAACTTTACAGATGTGTATAACTTTACAACTGTGGATGCAGAAAATAATATTAAATTATTAAAGGAACAGGCTGAAAGAATTTTAAGATAAAAAGGATGATGAAAATTATCCTTTTTATTTTTTTATGCTTTAGACTAGTTATGCAAAGTTTATGATATGGATAATTATTTATAAATTCTTTCTTTCAGTTTTTCACCTTTTTATATTTAATTATATGTAATAAGAGAACCTTATTTTAAAATAGAAAGTATTAAAGAATTTTTAATGGATAAAATAAAAGTATAATTAATAGGAGGTGTTATTATGAAGGAAAAGAATGAAATGATTGGAGGTCTTCCAAGAAATATAAATAAGGAAGTTCCAACACCAAATAATGATGCACAATCAATAAGAGCAATAATTAAGGCGTCTGGAGAAATAGTTGGATATGAACTTTCAAATGGGAAAAGAATAAATAAAGAAGAAGGAGTACAAATGGCTAAGGATGGTCAAATAGCAGGAGTTGCAGTTGGAGTTTCTAGAAAAGGAGAGGAATATTTAAGAAGCCTTCCAGACGAAAATGAAAATAATAATTTAAGTTCATTACCAGTAGTTAAATAAGTATCTATAAGAAAGCTAACTAATGTTTTGATTAATTAGCTTTCTTATAGTATTTATTAACAAATTACTTAAAATAGGATTTTTTAGGAGTAGATTAAGGTCATTTATGGTGGAAAAGTGTTAAAACTGTGGAAAGTTATCCACAAAATGTGGACAAGTTGAAAAAACTGTTGAAAACTTTTATAAAGGGTATTGACACAATATATATGTAAAGAATGTATGTTTGTAACAATATGATGATTATTGATGAATAATATTAGTATATGTAGTAAGATGCAATAAAGAAAAACGTATTTATATTTTTTAAAAATATAGTTATCCACGGTTTGTACAAAATGTGGATAAAAACTGTGGATAATGTTACAATAATACTATAAATATAGATAAAATGGTGATATTTTATAAATTCACCTGTGGACAACTTGCTAGGATTTATTACCTGTGGATAAAATTAATGTAAAAAATTGTAGGAAATATAGGACAATGCTGAAATTAAGGAGAAATATATGAAATATAATAAAAATATATATGAAGGAATATTTAAAAAAAGACCCAATAGGTTTAATGCAAATGTTATATTGAATGGAGAAGAAATTGTTGTTCATGTACCTAATACAGGAAGATGTAGAGAAATACTTAAAGAAGGAACAAAGGTTTTTTTAAGAGAAGAATTAAATCCCACTAGAAAAACTAAATATGATTTAATAGCAGCTATGAAAGAAGATATATTGATTAATATAGATTCCCAAATACCAAATAAAGTAGTTAATGAGGCCTTAATAAATAAGAAAATTGATTCTTTAAGGAAATATGAAAAAATTGAAAGAGAAAAAACTTTTGGAAAGAGTAGATTTGATTTCAAGTTAGCTACAGAAAATGATAGTGGTATATATTATCTTGAAGTTAAAGGAGTAACTTTAGAAGAAAATGGTCATTGTAGATTTCCAGATGCACCAACAGAAAGAGGTGCAAGACACATATTAGAATTGATAGAAGCCAAAAAGCAGGGATTTGGAGCTGGAATTTTATTTTTAATACAGCTAGATAACGTAAAAACTTTTTCACCGAATGATTTAATGGATCCAGAATTTGGTGAAGCCTTAAGACTTGCAAGGAAAAGTAATGTTGACATAATGGCATATAATTGTATAGTTGATGAGGAAGGAATTGAAATAAATGATATTGTTGATATAATATTATAATTAACATAGAAGTTGTAATAAAGATTTATTTAGAGAATTAAGAGGTGTAATATGAAGTACAAGTTTTGTCCTTTATGTGGAAGAGAGTTAGAGGAAAAATATAGTTGGGATGAGGGGGGTGTACCTTATTGTTCACAGGATGATTTAATGTTTTTTGACACACCAAAGCCATGTATAATGGTAGCTATAATTAAGGAAGATGAAATACTATTATTAAAACAAAGCTACATATATAAAAATTCTAAGGTATTACTATCTGGATATGTCGGAAATAATGAAACCGCAGAAGAAGCAGTTTATAGAGAAGTAAAAGAAGAAGCAGGAATTGAAATAAACAATATAACTTATCTTGGTTCTGATTATGTTAAAGATAAAGAAATTTTAATGATAACATTCGTTGCAGATTTTGTATCAGGAAAAATAAAAAAATCTAATGAGGTTGAGGGAATGGGATGGAACAAACTTTCAAATGCTCTAAATGAGATGAAGGAAGATACAATAGGAACAAAAGTTGTTGAAAAAGTACTAAAGGTTAGGTCTAGAAGGTAAATTAAGTTACCACCATAACTTTATATTAACAAATTGAAATAGAATACATATAATTTTAATATATCAATAAGTTTGGGGTAATAATGAGAAATAAATTAAAAGGTTTAAAAGACAAGCTTTTAAACCGACAATTTAAAATTAATGAAGTTGAATATAATTGGGCGACTCCATTAACTTATAATTTAAAGCCTTCTATGATAGTATATCATCATACCGCAGATAATAATATGACTCCTCAACAAATAGATCAGATTCATAAAGATAGAGGATGGTCTGGAATAGGATATCATTTTTATATAAGGAAAGATGGAACTATATACAGAGGTAGACCTGAAAATGCTGTAGGATCACATGCACCAGGTGTCAATAGCAAGGCTTTTGGAATTGCTTTAGAAGGGAACTTCAACAATGAGTATTTAACTCCACAACAAATGACTAGTGTTATCGAATTATCAAAATACCTAATGAATAAATATAATATCACTGATTTAAAAAGGCATAAAGATGTAAGAAATACAGAGTGCCCAGGAGCAAATTTTCCTTTTGAAGAAATAAAGAAACAGCTAAATGTAGTATAAGCTATATAAGAATAAAACTTAAAAGTTGATAATAAAAAGCAGTTGCGAATTATTTTAAATAAATCTACAACTGCTTTTTATTATCAAAATATTGAATATTAAGAGTGGCTTCTAAATATGTTTAAAGTTAGAATTCCATCATTGAATTTAATTTCTGCAGTATCTACCATCATTCCAACTAAAGAAAGCTCTTCATCTAGTTCACAGTCGCCACCTAAGCTCCAATAATACTCTTCTAATTCATGTTGGCGTTTAGTATTTAATAGTTTATTTAGATTGGATAATTCTGTGTCATTAATTTCTTGGGTTTTTCCCCAGATAATAAAATTAGTGTATGATTCTTCAGTGTGTAAATTCACATTAATATCACTACAACCCAATTTATGAAGATATGTCATTAGTTCATTAACTATTCTTAAGTTTTTCTCAAAATTAAATTTCATATTTTATATAGTCTCCTTTTTAAAAACATTAATTATTGGAATTAAAATCATAGCTACGAATCCTGCTGCTAATCCATTGTTATATAAATTAAGGCCGCCATGAAGGTATCCTATATTAGTAACCATATTTACATGTAAAAATCCAGCTAAGATTCCTATCTTGATACCAAATTTTCCGGCAATAGGAGAAAGAGCTGTAGAAAATAATATTGATAATATTAGGGATGGAGAATTTATAGGGTTTACGTTTATTAAAGCACCTATTAAAGCACCTATAATAATAGGAACAACATTTCGTAAATGCTTACCAAAGGCTCCAAATCCAATTATAGTGAATATTCCAGAAATGGTTGGACCATTTAAGTCTCCATCTAAAAAAATTACTAAAAGAGTAGATATAAAACCAAGGATACTCATATTAATATAACATGTTTCTCCAAATAGTAAATAGAAATCACTAACTAACCTACCGGGTTGTTTTATTATAGAAAGTAACTTTTCTTTAGGATGAGGGTTATAAAATAATCCTATAACCATTAAATATAAAGAAATCGTAAATAATAATATTGAAAATATTAGATTAGAACCTGTATTCCATATCATTCTAGTTTCAAATTCTATGCCCACAGCTCTTAGGATAGACATTAATAGAGTTGCAAATAATCCTGCTGCAAAGCCTACATTGTACAGGTTGTATCCATTATGTGATTTTACGCAGTGGGAAGCTACAGGTGCTATTATAAAACCAGTAAGTACACCTATACCATGACCTAAAACTAAGGCAGCTAAAGGTGAAAATTGATCAGTAAAACTAAGCTGACTTACAGTAGGTGCTAAGGTTGTTGAAAGCAAAGCCACTAGACTATAATTAAGAAAAGGCTCTTTTTGATACCTAGAATATAAGTACACACCTATAATTATTGGCCAAATATTTAAAATGTTTTTTCCGAAGAAAGCAAATCCAGTCATTAGCCATAAAGACATTATTGTTGAACCATTAGGTTTTACACCTATAAAAATTAAAAGGAACATAGAAAGAATACTAGTTAAAGCAGAATTAAATAAGGACGCACCTATTCCACCAATTTCAACATAGTCAGTTATTAAAATATCTGGGCTTAAAATTATTTTTTTTAAACCAGTAAATATTTCTGATGGGGAATCATGTAAAAATGCAACTAAGATAAAGAACAGATACATTACTAATAAAATAATATAGGGGGAGTAAATTTTCCTCTTTACTATATAAATCACCTCTCAAAATAAATATTCATAAATATTAATATTAATAATTTCAAATTATGTTGAATAAATTAAGTTAATTTTATAAAATTAACTAGTTATATAACACCAAAGTAGTATAATATAATTATATCTAAAAATTAAATAAATATAAATAAAAATAGGAGGAGTTCGCTGTGGATGGGAAAAAAATTAAGCAAGTGCCGGAGATAAAAGGAATATTAAGAAGCCATGTGATAGAAGTACCTTCTTGCATAAGAGAATGTAGCGGAATAAAAATATTTGGGAAAAGAATAAAATCATTATTGTTTACAACTGATGTTGCAATTATAAGAAACACTAATGCAGACGCTATAATAGCGGTATATCCATTTACTCCTCAACCACTTATAACTCAAGCATTAGTTATGGCAGCGGATGTTCCAGTATTTTGTGGCGTAGGTGGTGGAATAACTCAAGGAAAAAGAGTTGTAAACTTAGCATTGGATGCAGAATTTAAAGGTGCTATGGGAGTGGTAGTTAATGCTCCGACATCAAATGAAATAATAAAGAAAATACGAAGTGTTATAGATATACCGGTGATAGTAACCGTTGTTTCAGAATGCGAAAACCCTGCTGAGAGAATAGAAGCTGGAGCTACTATATTAAATGTTTCAGGCGGTAAAAACACTCCAGAAATTGTTAAAAGAATAAGAGAGCAGTTTCCAACTTTTCCTATAATAGCTACAGGAGGTCCAACGGAAGAAACTATAATGAAAACAATAGAAGCAGGAGCTAATGCTATAACATATACTCCGCCACCATCAGGTGATGTAATGGGGGATCTTATGGATAAATATAGGGATGGATATTAATTTAGATTAGCAGTTTATAAAAATAGTGCATATAATATGATTTAGGGCTAAATATATATGTGGAATATTAATATATAGTAAGTGTCAATTTTTATTTAACATAAGTAAATTTACCACTATGTAATATCATGGTGGTTTTATTATAATAAATATATTTTTTGGAGGAGATTTTATGAAATTATTTGGGGCAAGTAAAGTAGAAGGAAATGATTTATATATTGGAGGATTGAAGGCAAAGGATTTAGCTAATGAATATGGTACTCCACTATATGTTATGGATGAGCAGCTTTTAATAGATAAGTGTAGAGAATATATGGAAAGCTTTAAAGTTAACTCTGAAAATAATAGGGTGGCATTTGCTGGAAAAGCTTTTTTGACAGTAGCTATGTGTAAACTTATAGAAGAGCAAGGTCTTTATTTAGATGTAGTTTCAGGAGGAGAATTATATACTGCATATAAAGCTCAATTTCCAATGGATAAAATATACTTTCATGGAAACAATAAAACTCTAGAAGAAATAGAGTTTGGAATTAAACTAGGAGTAGGTAGATTTGTAGTAGATAATTTATGGGAAATGACAGAAATAAATAAAATTTCGGAAAAACATAATAAAATACAAAAAATCTATTTAAGACTTACACCAGGTATAGAAGCCCATACTCATGATTATATTAAAACAGGGCAGATAGATTCAAAATTTGGATTTGCACCAGTTGGAGATATAATAATGGATGCTGTAAAAATGGCTATTGAATTAGAAAATATAGAGTTAGTGGGATTACATTGTCATATAGGTTCACAAATATTTGAAACAGAACCATTTGCAGATGCAGCTGAAGTAATGTTAAATTTCATAAATATCATAAAACAAGAAACAGGGCATCTGATTGAAGAATTAGACTTAGGTGGGGGCTTCGGAATTTATTACTCAGAAGGAGATAAGCCTAAAGCAACAAAAGAATATTGCGATGTAATATTGAATAGGGTTAATGAGATTTGTCAAAAGTTATCACTTAAAAAACCAATTTTAACAATTGAGCCTGGAAGATCAATTGTAGCAAATGCAGGAACTACTCTATATTCTATAGGATCTATAAAGGAAATCCCAGGCATTAGAACATATGCAGCTGTAGACGGTGGAATGGGAGATAATATAAGACCGGCATTATATGGAGCGAAATATGAAGCAATATTAGCAAATAAGGCTAGCAATAAAAATGAAAAGAATATTACAATAGCAGGAAAATGCTGTGAATCAGGTGACATATTGATACAAGATATAGCTCTTCCAAAAGTTGAAAATGGTGATATACTTGCGGTGTTAGCAACAGGAGCTTATGGTTTTTCTATGGCTAGCGGATACAATAAAAACTTAAGACCAGCAGTTGTTTTTGTAAGAAATGGTGAAGCAAAAATTGTTTGTAAAAGACAAAGTTACGAAGAATTATTAATTAATGAAATTTAATATAAAATAATGCAATAGAAGTAGGGTAAGTGATATTCATTTATCCTATTTTTTATTAACATTTAATCTATTTTAATTTCAAATAAATATGATATACTAAAATATAAGATAAAAAAAAGAGGTGATTAAATACAAGCATACTATGGATAATATAGAGTATATAATAGATAGAATTGAAAATGATTATGTTATAGTAGAAACAAAAGCTAATGAATTAATTGATATTAAAAAAAGTGATATAGTAGGTATAGCAAAAGAAGGGGATATTTTATTTAAAAGAGATGGTTTATATCTTATAGATAAAGAAGCCACAAAATTAAGACATAAAAAAATTAATACAATGATGAAAGGATTATGGGAAGAATGATTGATACAAATAATAAAGATGAAGATAATAAAGTAGAAAAAGATAATAAAAATTCTATGAAAAACTTCATTAATGAATGGGCAGTTCCAATAATCTCAGCAATAATATTAGCTTTTCTAATAAATAAGTTTTTATTATTTAAGGTTCTAATACCATCAGAATCTATGGTGCCAACTTTAAATGTTGGAGATAGACTTTTTGTTACAAGAGTATATAATTTAGATAAACTTAAGCGAGGAGATATAATAGTATTTTATTCAGAAGAACTTCAAGATTCATTAATAAAAAGATTAATAGGATTACCAGGAGATAAAATTAAAATTGAGAATGGTATAGTTTCAGTGAATGGTGAAGATTTACAAGAAGATTATATAGGTGCTACAGATAAGTTTAATGGAGAATATGAGGTTCCAGAAGGAAAATATTTCTTTTTAGGAGATAATAGACTTTGGTCAAAGGATTCAAGATATTGGATTAATCCATATATATCGAAAGAAGAGATAAAAGGTAAAGCTCAAATAAAAGTATATCCTTTTAATGAATTAGGAAAAATAAAATAGTTAATGATTAGAAAGGAAGAATTATGAGTAATAGAAATACAGAAGAAAATGATGATAAAAAGAAGCAATATATTATAGTGTATGCAATTATGGCATTCCTAATTTTATATGTTTTTAGCATAACAAAAAATTTCATGACAACTCAAGAAGTAAGTTATAATGAATTTTTAAATATGATAGAAAATAAGGAAGTTGAAAGTGTTGTGATCTCTTCTAGTGAAATACAAATTTTAAAAAAGGAAGATGTTACAAATAAAGTAAAAGGAAAGATGTTATATACTGGTAATGTTAATGACCCCAATTTAGTCAGCATATTAACAGAATCAGGAGTAGAGTTTAAAGCTGAACCTATGAAGAATAATTATATAATTGATTTTATATTTGATTGGGTAATAATGCCTGTAATATTCTTCTTTATAATTAGATTCTTTATGGGTAAGGTTGGAAGAAAAATGGGCGGTTCACCTATGATGGGATTAGGTAAAAGTAATGCAAAGATTTATAAAGAAAATGATATAAAAATAACTTTTGATGATGTTGCAGGCCAAGATGAAGCAAAAGAATCATTAAAAGAAATAATAGATTATTTAAACAATGCTAGTAAGTATACGAGTATAGGAGCTAAATTACCTAAAGGTGCATTATTAGTTGGACCACCAGGAACAGGTAAAACATTATTAGCAAAAGCAGTAGCTGGTGAAGCAAATGTACCTTTCTTATCAATATCAGGATCGAATTTTGTTGAAATGTTTGCAGGAATGGGAGCGGCTAAAGTAAGAGACCTTTTCCAAGAAGCCGAAAAAAATGCACCATGTATTATTTTTATAGATGAAGTAGATTCTATAGGTAAAAGTAGAGATTCTCAAATACAAACAAATGATGAAAGAGAGCAAACTCTAAATCAATTATTAACACAAATGGATGGTTTTGATTCTACAAAAGCTATAGTTGTTTTAGCAGCAACGAATAGACCAGAAATACTAGATAAAGCATTATTAAGACCTGGAAGATTTGATAGAAGAGTAATAGTAGATAGACCAGATTTAAAGGGAAGAATAGATATATTAAAGGTTCATTCTAAAGGAGTAAAACTTGGAGATGATGTAAATTTAGAGGAAATAGCGAAGAGTACTCCGGGTGCAGTAGGAGCAGATCTTGCAAATATAGTAAATGAAGCAGCATTAAGAGCAGTTAAACATGGTAGAGAATTCGTTATGCAAGAGGATTTAAGAGAAGCTGTAGAAGTTATAATTGCAGGAAAAGAAAAAAAAGATAGAATTTTATCTCCTATGGAAAAGAGAATAGTAGCATTCCATGAAGTTGGGCATGCTCTTGTAGCAGCATTATTAGAGAATACAGACCCAGTTCATAAGATAACTATAGTACCTAGAACAATGGGAGCATTAGGTTACACTATGCAGTTACCTGAAGAAGAGAAATATCTAGTTTCTAAAGAAGAACTAACAAATCAAATAATGGTTATGTTAGGTGGAAGATCAGCAGAGGAAGAAGTATTTAATTTACTTTCAACTGGTGCATCTAATGATATAGAAAGAGCAACAAAAACAGCTAGAAGCATGGTTACTATTTATGGAATGACAGATAAATTTGATATGATGGCTTTAGAGTCAGTTCAAAATAGATACTTAGATGGAAGAGCAGTAAGAGAATGTAGTGATGAAACGTCAACTTTAATAGATGATGAAATATTAAAAATAATAAGAACTTGTCATGAAAACACAAGAAAATTATTAAGAGAAAATAGAGATTTACTTGATAAAATATCTGAGTATTTATTAGAAAAAGAAACTATATTTGGCAGTGAGTTTATGGAATTTGTGTACGATAAATATCCAGAACTAAGAGATAGAAAAAATAAAAAAGTTAAAGAGCCAGGTCAAGCTATAGAAATATAAGAAATTTCAAAAGTTTAAAATAATGCAAAATGGATAAATTAATGAAAGGGTGTACATAATTACTTGTTACACTCTTTCTTAATGAGATAAATATAAAATCAAAGGGGGAGTAACTCTTGGATAAAATAGAATTATTAAAAGAAGAGGAAAACTTAAAAAATACATTAAATATTCTTAATGAAGAAACTTTAAAATATATAGATAAAAGAAAAGGTATTTCAGAATATATACTTGATTATAGAAAAAAGTATATTGAGGAATATAGAGATGATGAAGATAAATTAATGGAGTACTTTGATCACGAAAGATACATTAAGGAAGAATCATATAAAATGATAGATAAAAAATTAGGTGAATTTGTGAAACTTAAGGAGTCACCTTATTTTGGTAAAGTTAATTTTATAGATGATGGGTATTCAGAAGAATTGTATGTAGGAAGATATGGGTTAACTCCAGAAGAAAGTTATGATCCAGTAATAGTAGATTGGAGAGCACCTGTTGCATCTTTATTTTACAAAGGAATGTTAGGAAAAACAGGTTATAAAAGTCCACAAGGAGAAATACCAGTAGATATTTTATCAAGAAGACAATTAATTGTAAAAAAGGCTAAATTAGAAGGATATTTTGATTCAGATATAAACATACAAGATGAGATACTACAAATGGTTTTATCATCCAACTCAGGTGAAAAGCTTAAGGATATTGTGAATACAATACAAAAAGAACAAGATGAAATAATAAGAGCTGATAGAAATAGAGTTGTTGTTGTAAATGGAGTTGCAGGTTCAGGAAAAACAACTATAGCTCTTCATAGAATAGCATATCTTTTATATAACTATAGAGAACAGTTAACGGATAAAGTACTTATTTTGGGACCTAATGATATATTTATGAATTATATTTCAGAGGTATTACCTAATTTGGGAGAAACTGCAGTATTAAATGAGACATTTTTATCTTTCGCATATAAAGAAATAGGATTAAATGAAACTGTAATAGATATATCTTCTTATCTAGAAGAAGTACTAAATGGAAATGAAAAAATAATCAATGAAATAGAATACAAGTCATCAAATAAATTTATAGAATTTTTAAATACTGAAATAGAAAAAATAGAAGGAAATTATTTTAATATAGAGTCAGTTAAATTTTTAGGTGAAGAAATAGTTTCTATAGAAGAAATACAAGAACTATTCAATAAGCATTATAAATATATGCCTATATTTAGAAGAAGTCAAAAGATAAAAAGAATATTAATTTCTAAGATAAAGGAAAAAAGAGATGAGAAGGTAAGAGAAATTAATATAAAAGCACAAGAAGAAAAATCAAAGCTATCACAACAAGAATTAGAAATAGAAGAAAATAATATTGAATTTAGAAGAAAAAATGAAATAAGAGATATAATAAGGGAAGTTATAAAAGTTAAAAAGGATATAGAAAGATGGATAGATAATGACAGCATTATAAATATATATAAGAAAATTATAAATGTTGAAACTTTATCATATTTAGATTTAGTGGCCATTTTATATTTGATGATAAAATTAGATGGAAGAAAATTCAAAAGAGAAATAAAACATATAGTTATTGATGAAGCGCAAGACTACAATATGCTTCAATTTATAGTTCTAAAAGAATTAACTGGATGTAGAAGTTATACTATAGTAGGGGATTCAAATCAAAGACTTATCAAGGTAGAAGAAATTCCAGCAATGTTAAAATTAAAAGATATATTTGGAAACTTCTTTAGTTTATTTGAATTAAAAAAGAGTTATAGATCAACTTATCAAATCATGGAATATGCAAGTAAGATATTAGATGAAAATGCTATAGTCCCATTTGTAAGAAAAGGTGAATTCGACGTCTTAGAAACAGTAGTACCAAAAGATGATAAGGAAGATTTAATAGATGTTATATTAAATTTATTAGAAGATTATAAAGAAGAAAAGTATGAAAATATAGCTATTATAACAAAAGGGAAAGAAGAATTAAATATCATAGCTCCAGAACTTAAGAAATATACTAATATATTAGCATTTAATAACCTAGATGTTGTTTATAAAGGGGGGAAAGTGCTTATACCTTCCTATTATGCAAAAGGGCTAGAGTTTGATGCAGTAATAATAGTTGACTTTGATGAAAATACTGATAATTTAATTAAGTATATAATGTGCACTAGAGCACTTCATAGATTATCAATAGTAAAAATAAGATAATACTATATTTTATGAATCAAAATAATTAATAATTAAAAGTGAACAAGGTAAGGATATTTTTTGTGAAAGATAACAGGTAACAGGTAGCAGGTTTTTAAGAATTCTGTTACTTGTTACTTTTTGTTTTTAATTTGTGATATTTCACAATTTATTTAAATTTTTATTAGTCATAATTTAAGAAAAGTATAGATTAAAGGTAATAAGATTGTAATAAAGAAAAAACAAGATATAATAAAAGCATAACTGGTTGTAAACGATATTAAAGGAGGGGGTTGAAGTTTGGAGAGCTTTTACGAACAATTTCAGACTAAAAATTATAGTAACTTAGAAAAAATATTAAACAACCTATCTAAGGTAGTATTAGTTATTACAATAGTATTTATAGCAATGCTCAATTTTATAGGTGCTGCGATATTTGCCTTAATATATTTAGTAGCATTCATTTTATCTAGAAAGCTTATAGTTGAATATGAATACGAGCTTACAGGTGAAGAATTAGTAATATTCAAAATAATGAATAAAAGTAAAAGAAAAGAAGTGGGAAATTTTAGTGTAAGAAGCATATCAAGTGTAAAAACCCCAGAACAAATGGTTAATAGTAATACTAAAATTGTAAAAGCATATTTAAAGGAGTCTGGAATAAAAGACAAGATTTATATTGCGAAAACATCTCAAGGGCTAATAGGATTTCAATTGGCCATGGACGAAAATTTGATAAGGTTAATTAAAAGAGTTAATCCACTAGCATTTTATTAATATATAAATTTGGAGGAGAAAATTATGGCAGGATTAAGTTTGAAAAATATTCAAAAGGTATATGAAAATGGATTTAAAGCAGTTCAAGATTTTAATTTAAACATTGAGGACAGAGAATTTATAGTATTTGTTGGACCATCAGGATGTGGTAAGTCAACTACATTAAGAATGATTGCAGGTTTAGAAGAAATATCTGGAGGGGAATTATATATTGGAGATAAACTTGTAAATGATGTAGCTCCAAAGGATAGAGATATAGCAATGGTTTTCCAAAACTATGCACTATATCCTCATATGACAGTTTATGAAAATATGGCATTTGGATTAAAGCTTAGAAAGCTACCAAAGCAAGAAATAGATCAAAAAGTTAGAGAAGCAGCAAAGATACTAGATATTGAGCATCTTTTGGATAGAAAACCAAAAGCTTTATCAGGGGGACAAAGACAAAGAGTTGCTATGGGAAGAGCTATAGTTAGAAGTCCTAAAGTATTCTTAATGGATGAACCTTTATCAAATCTTGATGCTAAATTAAGAGTTCAAATGAGAATAGAAATTTCTAAGTTATATAATGAATTACAGACTACATTTATATATGTAACACATGACCAAACAGAAGCTATGACTTTGGGAACAAGAATAGTTGTTATGAAAGATGGTGTTATTCAACAAGTTGACTCACCAACTGAAATATACAACCATCCAGCAAATCTTTTTGTTGCTGGATTTATAGGAAGTCCTCAAATGAATATGACTTATGGACAAACTTCAATTAAAGATGGAAAGAATTTTGTTAAAATATTTGACGAATTAGTTGAAATCCCAGCAGATAAAGCTAATATAGTAAAAGAAAAGAATGCTGAAAATATAGAAGTTATAGTTGGTATAAGACCAGAAAATATTTATCATACAAAAGAAGAGTTAGCTAAACCAGGCGTTGTTACTTTTAAGGGTGAAGTTGATTTAAAAGAAAACTTAGGAGCAGAAACTTACATTCATCTTAAGAAAGATGGAGCTAACTTCATAATAAAATCTAGAGCGGCTAATGATTATAAAATTGGTGATCCAATAGAATTTGGATTTGATACTAATATGATGCATATATTTGATAGAGAAGAGCAAAATACAATATTTTAATTAGTAGATAGTTTTCAGTTAATAATTCATTATTTAGGATTAATTTATAATAAACTTAAATTCTGAAGAAAAAAAGACTGCTGATTCCAGCAGTCTTTTTGATTTTTAGAGCTATTAAAAATTGTTGAAAACATACTAAAGATTATAATTATTAGTCTCTAATGTGCATTTTAAACTGTGACTTATATTTATGTATTGTGTGATAAACTACTTTTTAGCGTTATAATTTTTTTCGGCTTGTTCCCAATTAACCACACTCCACCAATTATCTATATATTCAGAACGTCTATTTTGATATTTAAGATAATATGCATGCTCCCAAACGTCAATACCAATAATAGGAATCAATCCTGTTGAAATAGGAGTATCTTGGTTTGGAGTAGATATTATTGATAAATTTCCATCATCATTTGATACTAGCCAAGCCCATCCGGAGCCAAATCTATTCAAAGCAGCTTCTTTAAATTGATTTTTAAAGTCATCATAAGATTCAAAATCTCTATTAATTGCATCTAATAAATTTCCCTTAGGTGTCTGATCTTTTGTAGGAGACATTATTGTCCAGAAAAATTCATGATTATATACACCACCAGCATTATTTTTAACTTTTTCTCTAATATCATCTGGTACTGAATTTAGATCCATTAGTATTCCTTCTAAGCCTTTAGAGTATAATTCGGGATGTTTTTCTATAGCTTTATTTAAATTATCTACATAAGCTTTTTGATGTTTATCATGATGAATAGTCATGGTTTCCTTATCAATGTAAGGTTCCAATGCATCATAAGCATATGGCAATGGTTTTAGCTCAAATTTAGGGTCACCTAATGCATTACCTTTTACTAGAGCAGTAGGGATTAAGGAGATAAGAGTGATAACAGATAAAGCTAATAAAAAGAATGAGTAAATTTTATTTTTTGATTTCATTTTATACACCTCCTATTTTAGTATTTCTCTAAAGAGAGTATTTTATAAATAAATTATGTAAGTGATATAATAAATAAATACATTTTTAAGAATTTCTTAATAAATATGATATAAACTTCGTAACTTCTTTAAATTACTATTATTAATATAAGGATGTTACTTAATATATACATTATGTTAAAATATTAATAAAAAAGATTTTGGGGGATATATGAGTAAATTGAATATTTTGGTGGTAGATGATGATAAAGAGATAACAGAAGCAATAGAAATTTACCTTATGAATGAAGGATATAATGTTTTTATAGCTTATGATGGAATACAGGCATTGAAGATTGCTAGAGAGGAAGCAATTCATTTAATAATAATGGATATAATGATGCCAAATCTTGATGGTACTCGTGCAACAATTGAATTAAGAAAAGAAAAGGAAATACCAATAATAATGTTATCTGCTAAATCAGAGGACTCAGATAAAATATTAGGATTAAATTTAGGTGCAGATGATTATATAACCAAGCCCTTTAATCCTTTAGAGCTAATAGCAAGAGTAAACTCACAAATAAGAAGATACACCAGATTTTCGTCAATAAGCAATGAAGAAAATGAAGGTCTAATAACTGTAGGTGGATTGGAGTTAAATAGCACTAATAAGGAAGTTTTAGTTAATGGAAGAGAAGCTAAGTTAACTCCCATAGAATTTAAAATTCTAAGTCTTCTTATGAGCAATTTGGGACGTGTATTTTCTATAGAGGAGATATATGAAAGAGTATGGAATGAAATAGCATATAATGTGGATACGGTAACTGTCCATATAAGGAGGATAAGGGAAAAGATAGAAGTAGATCCTAGAAATCCTCAATATTTAAAGGTGGTGTGGGGAGTTGGATACAAAGTTGACAAAAAATAAATTTTATAAAGAAATAAATATGTTCTTAGTTATTTTATCGATAATAATTTTTTCAATATCACTTACAAAAACAATAATGGAATATAGAAATACTAAATATATTCATAAAACTAATCTTTATGATGAATATAGCATTAGAAGTTATATTGATTCCTTTGATGAAACTCTGAAAACCTATTTATATGCATATGAGGATATGGAAGGAACTATACGACAAGATGTATATAAGGAAGAAAAAGAAAGGGATAAAAAAGAAAAAGAAAATCTTTTGAAAGAATCTGAAAATAATATTAGAAGTATGGGAATAAGTGAAGGATTAACAGAAGGTGAAATTAATGAAAATATTGAAATAGCAAAGAAAAATATACTTTCTAGAGATAATGATGTAGATTCTTATTTATATAATATAAAAATAAATACATTTGAAACTATAGCTAGAACAACAAATATTGAATTTTACATTGAAGATAGTAAGGGAGCAAAAATTACTAATATAAAAGATAATAGCTTTGAATATAAAATGAACAATAAAGAATTTGAAGATGAAAATTATTATTATATGTATTTTCCAAGTTCTAAAAATGCTAATGAAAATAAGTTGTATTCTAAAGAATTATCCAAAGTATATCCAGATTTGATTGATTATGATAATAGAGAAGTAGTTAAATATTAT
>JAQCTH010000032.1 GCA_027686065.1 Clostridiaceae bacterium AF10-41 | reverse complement strand
CTTATTAAACTATCCAACCTCTTAAATGAAATTTAATTTTCAGAAGTTTACACAAAATTATTGACAGACTCTATTAAACTTTTGCGATAAAACTTTAAAAGCCATGCAAGAAAAAACACTTTAAATTTTACTGACAAATATTTTTACTTACATAGCTTATTTTCTAATATCTTATTAACTATCTTAGTGTAATCTTACCACTTACCGTTAGCCATATGTCCTGCAAGTTCTGCTTTACATCTTTGCTTTATAGTCCAAGCTTCATTTTTTGCTTTTTCAAAACCATTTACACATTTTGGATCTAAATTTATTTCTACTCCCTCTTGTGCAAGCTTAGCTATCTTATTTGCTAATACGATTATTTCAGCATGAATGTCATTTGTTCTGTCTGATGAATAAATCTTTTCAGCTTCTTCACTAGTAAGTTCAACAAATTTTTCTTTTCCTAAATTACATTTTGGGCACACTTCTGGTGCTTCAACGCCTTCATGTATATATCCACATATAGTACATTTAAATAACTTTTTCATAATCTTTTCTCCTTCATATTCTATCTATGATTTTCAAATTTTTTCTTCAACTTTATATTTATATATTAACCCAAATAATTATTATTGTCAACCAATAATAATTATTATTTATTTTATATATTCTAAATTTTAAGTAGTTTATAAGTATATAAAATATTAATATAAACTCTCTCTTTATTTATCAATATAAATCAGATTTCATTAGAATTAATTTTAGAATCCAAAGGTATTGATATAATTATACTTGTTCCAATATTAATCTTGCTTTTTATTTCTATACCATAGTCTTCTCCAAAACTAAGTTTTATTCTTTGGTTAACATTTTTTATTCCAATATGGTTTTCCTCTTTTATATATTCTGTTTGAAGCTCCTTATTAATAGATCTACAATCTTCTTCTTGCATCCCTGCACCATCATCATTTATCTCTATTAAAATTTTATCTTCTAAAAGAAAAGATCTTATTGCTAAAGTACACTTCTTATTTGTTGGCTTTATTCCATGATATATTGCATTTTCTACAATTGGCTGCAAAGTTATTTTAGGAAGCATGGATTCCAAGGTTCCTTCATGAATATCATATAAAACTTCAAACTTGTTCTCATATCTTATTTTTTGTATTTCCAAATATATCTTTACATGCTCAATTTCATTTTTCAAAGTATTCATATAACCTTTTGTATTAAGACTTATTCTCAAAAGTTTTGATAAATTGGAAATCATATGACTTCCTTCATTTTCCCCATTGGTAAACTCCATAACCTTCCACTTTATGTTCTCTAAAGTATTAAATAGAAAGTGAGAATTAATTTGTGATTGAAGTGCTATAGATCTAGCTTTTTTCAGTAATCTCATTCTATTATTAAGCTCTTTCTTAAGATATTGAACATCACTTATAGAATTTTCCAATCCTCTTGATATTATTTTGAGCTCATTTATATTTGATTTGCTATAAATTGGCATGACATCATAATTTTTCTTCTCTAGTATTCTAACCATCTCTTCTATTGGAGTAAAAAGCTTAACAGCTATAAGAAATGAAATGATAAGCACTAAACTTATACTAAAAATTAAAAATCCAATCATTATATCTCTAATTCTATTTACTCTTAATTTATTATCCTTCGTACTTATAAGAGATATAAAGTTCCAGTCATTATAATTAGATTTGATATTATTTATAAAATACTCTTTTCCATCTATTGTAATTGTACTTCCTCTTCCTAAATTTGATATGTTTATTTCTTGTAGTGCTTTTATACTACTAATATTTTTATTTAATAGCTTTGTATCTTTATTAAATATTATTGAATCATCATTTAGTATATAAAAATCCTCAATAGTAAACTCTTTATTTTGATTTATAAGTTTATTAACTCTATCAATATCAATACTAACTACAACTACTCCACTTTTTTCAGTAGAATATAAGGGTATGGCTCTAAAAAATGATATTGTATTTTTTTCTGGGATAACAGATGTCCAATAGCTTTTAGAAATATTTTTATGAAATTCCTTTTCAAGAGTATCACTATACTTCCAATCTATATATGACATATTGCTTGTAACAATCTTATAATCACTTTTTTCTGAATAAATACAAATAGAGTTTATGAAATCTCCATAATATACATAAGTATTTATTACCTTTTCTATGTTATTTATACTTTTTAACATATCTGAGTTTTTTTCATCATAGTTCCTACTATTGAATCTTAATATATTTTCTACTTCCAAATCGGTAGCAAGGCTTAAAAGAGTAGTTTCAACCTGCCTGCTTATCATATCAATGCTATCTTTTGTTCTTGATAAAGCAGCCAAGTTAGCATTCATTATTTGATCTTTATAAATATTATTTAAATGATTAAAAGCAATAAATAATGCTAAAAATAGCGGAAAAGTTATAAAAAGATTAATGGTTATAAAATACTTTACTAAAATACTATTAAATCTGTATTCTTTTATATACTTCCATATATTCAAGTTCTTAATTTTCCCCATAAAAAACACCTATTTATCTTCTTTATATTTAATACACTTACTCTTAACAAGGACTTCCCTATACTTATTCGGAGTATATCCTGTATATCTTTTGAATATCTTGTAGAAATATTTAAGATTTTTATAGCCCACAAGTTCTGATATCTCGTATACCTTTAGATTTCTATTACTTAAAAGCTCTTTTGATCTTTCTATTCTTATTTGGGTTACATAGTCAATAAAATTAATCCCCATCTCTTTCTTATAAACCTTACTTAAATAAACAGGACTTAGGAATACGATTTCAGAAACCTTTTCTAAGGTCAAATCGTACATATAGTTTTTTTCAATATACTTATTTGCTTCTTTTATAACTAATTTAGAATTACTGTTATTGTTTTCTTCAATTCCATTTACCGCTGAATTTATCCATAGTTCAAAAACATCAAGTGCACTATTATAATTTTTAGATTCACTAATAATTCTTATTATATTTATCAAGTCTTCTTTTATATTTAATCCTAAGTATAAGCCGATTATTTTATTTAGCAAAAGTACTAAAGTGTTCTCTAAAAACTTTATCCCAGAATTAAAAGGCATATTTACTACTTTACTTGATATATCCTTAAAAATATTATAGATAAAAATCTTATCAAAGTTCAAAAAAGATTCTATTAAATTAGACTGCATATCTATAAGCACGCTAAAATCCCTTTGTATGTCAATTACTTTTTTCTTTTCCTCATTCATTTTTTCATTAATATTTTTCAAAGCATCAAGATCACTTTTTATTTTTATAAACTTTTCTTTAATTTCGCTCATTTCTATAGGCTTTACTATATAAGAAACTACATCATATTCTAAAGCTTTTTTAGCATATTCAAATTCCTGATAACCACTCATTAAAACAACCTTTATATTCCTAGGGTTTTCAAACACATACTTAGCTACATCAAGCCCAGATTTTCTATTCATCCTAATATCACAAAGTACTACATCTACAGACATGGCATTTATATAATCTATTACATCTTCTCCATCCTCACATTTCATTACAACATTGAACCCGAGATCTTTCCAATCAATAAATTTACTTAAGCCTTCCCTTATGTTCTTTTCATCATCTGCTATGACAAGATTATACACTTATATCACCACCAGTAATTCAAATAATTTTATCTATTTTCCATTTTATATTATTCTTCATACTAATTAAAAATCCTTTATATCTAATATCTCAAATTTCTCAAAATGTAAAAGACTATCAAAAGATAGCCTTCTTAATATACCCTAATTTCATAGATGCACATGTTACCTGATCCCCATGTATTTAAAGGTTTAACTCTTATTCTGTTACAGGTAATATTATTAAACTTAGTACAACTAAGTCTTCTATGATTATCCCTAACTCCTCTTTTTGATATTAATACTTCTCCATCATAAAACTCAATATCATAATCTTTTACTATTTTCTTTGGAATTCCTTCTTCCTGGCGATTTCTAACGCTATGAGTTAAGGAAACCATTATTTCTTTTGATAGATTAGAATCAAATTTTATAATTACTTCTTTAGGTGAAATATTATTATTAAAATATAATTCAATCCATGGATTCTTATCATTATCATCTGTAATCCATGCATTCCTTTGATCTTTAACTGTTCTTGAATACCCGTTTATAATATTTTCAGGTTCATAATTTTTAATGAAGCTTGAAGCCCTTACTCTTGAATCTAACGCTAAGTCATCTTTATCTTCATTTTTAAAACCTGGTATATAACAATCCTCCTTCATTAGTATTTGCTGAAGTTCATGTATATGCTTATTAATCTCTCTTGGAATAACTTTCTTACTTATACACATAGCAGCAGCTGTTCCTGAAGCCTGGCCAATAACTGCACATGTTGCCATAACTCGTGTTGATCCAAAAGCCATGTGTGAAGCACTTATGTCTCTTCCCGCCAGCATTAAATTATTTATATTTTTAGAGTAGATTGATCTATATGGTATTGTATATAAATCATCCATCATAATAAAGTCATTTGGCTCTATTCTAGTCCTTATGCCTCCCACAGTATGCATATCCATAGGCCAGCCACCATAAGCTATGGCATCTTCAAATATTTTACCATCAAATAAATCCTGTTCCTTTAAAACATAATCTCCTAATATTCTTCTACTTTCTCTTTTTCCTGGTAAAAATCCAACCCAGTCTAATGCAAAATTATCTGCATTATGATTTCCTGAGTTTTTTATATGATCCCATACACCATATACAGCTTTTAATAGTTCATCTCTTATTTCTTCACCATCCTGTATTACATCTAAATCATCACCACCAATTTCAATCCACCAGTATCCACTATTGATTTCATGGTGTTCTCTGTAAGCTAAATCTTTCTCATGATAAGTATTAGCCCAATATGGTTTTATAAAATCAACTTTTTTACCCATATCTATAGCTGTAAATAGTAGAGTGTTTCCCATAGTATGATTATCTTCTTTTTCAGGAGCAAACTTTTCTTCAAAAGTATCTTTTCCTTCTCTCCCTGTCATGTATTCTGCCCCAGATAAATAACCAATAGTACCATCACCTGTAGCATCTATAAATATTTTTCCATTCAACTTAATTACCTTCTCTGTAGTTAACTGCTCTCCACTGACCATATTAATTTTATTTTTATCTTTAATTACCTCTGTAATATGTGTATTTAGATATAAATCAAGATTTTCTTGAAATTTTGTTTTCTCCCATAAGATGGTATCTAATATTGAAAAAGAATTACTTCTATTAACTCTTTTATTATCCAATAAAATTTCCTCTATTATTCCCGTTTCTCTAGCATTTTTTCTAAATCCATGATAATCTGCACCACATATATGCATTCTTATTTCAGAACTAGCATTTCCCCCAAGTACTGGACGATTACTTATTAGTGCAGTCTTTGCTCCATGCCGTGCACTTGCTATTGCTGCACATACCCCAGCCATGCCTCCACCAATAACCACTACTTCATAATCTTTAATTATAATTTTTTTATTCATTCTTATACCTCACAAATTTAACCTTTTACTGAACCAGAAGTAATACCTTGAATAAAGTATCTCTGCAAAAATATAAATATTAAAGCAACCGGTATTGATACAAATATAGAAGCTGCCATCATATTAGACCAGTTATTTTGAAATTCTCCCATATATGTTAATGACAATCCTGGAGCTAAAGTCCTTTTTGCAGCTGAAGTGACAAGAGTCAATGAATATAAAAGATCATTCCAACTCCAAACAAATCCATATATTGCAGTAGATATTACTCCAGGCACTACTAATGGAAATATTATTTTGTGCATTATAGTCATTCTTGATGCTCCATCTATGCTTCCTGACTCTATTAAAGAATCTGGTATCTCATCAAAATATGATTTTAATGTTAGAGTCCCCATTGGTAAAGTAAATGTAACAAATGACAGAATTAGTGATAGATAATTATCTAATAAGTTAAATTTACGCATTACTGTATATATTGTTAAAAGTAGCACTGCAAAAGGAAACATTTGAGCAGTCATTACTAGCATCATAAATGACTTTCTCCCTTTATATCTAAACTTTGAAAAGCTATATCCTGCGTAAGTACATAAAGCCGTAGATATAAAACAGCTTACGAAAGATACAAATAAACTATTTCTAAGATATATAAGTATTCTCTTATCTGTTATTACTTGTATAAAATTATCAAAAGTTATACTCTTAGGGAACAAGCTTGGATTAACATTAAAGGCATCTTTCGCTGGCTTTAATGCTGTTATTATTATCCAATATAATGGTAAAAGTACAAATAATCCTACTATAATTAGTGAAAGTATAAAAAATATTTTAAATCCTTTACTTTTGCTATCAAACAATTTAAATTCTGACATAATAGCTTCCTCCTTTACTTTTCTTTCTGCATTTTTAGATATAAAAACATAAATACAGATAATATAGCAACCCATATTGTCCCCATAGCAGAAGCCCTACCCAGGTTCCAATTTTGAAAAGCAGTTTTGTACACTTCAACTGATAATGTAGTTGTTGATATGCCAGGCCCGCCTGTAGTCATAACCCATATAATATCAAAATGCTGTAGCCCTGCTATAATACCTAAAAGTAAAATGAAGAATATAATATTTCTCATAGATGGAAGAACTATTTTTGTAAACACTTTGAAATTATTTGCACCATCAATTCTTGCTGCTTCAACCATATCATTAGATATACCTTTTAATCCCCCTATAAGAAGTGCCATAAACCATGGCATGTACTGCCAAGTTCTTGCAATTATAACTGCTAACATTGAAAATTTAGGATCAGCTAGCCATGTAATATTTTCCTTTATAACCCCCAAGCTTCTTAATATATAGTTCAAAACTCCAAATTGACCATGAAATATCCACATCCACAAAAACCCTATAGCTGTTCCAGGTATTATCCAATTAACAAGGGTAATACCTCGAAGGAATTCTGACCCTTTAAATCCTTGATTTAATATTATTGCCCATATGAATCCTAATATAAATGATAGAAAAGTTGTTCCAAAAACAAATATAAAAGTATTTATTAGGATTTTAGTAAAATTAGGATCTGAAAGAATGCTTTTGAAATTATTTAATCCTATAAAGCTTTTCTCAGTAGTTAACATTCCTGCCTTAAAAAAGCTATGTGAAACTGATGATAAAAAAGGATATAGTACTATTAGAGAAAAAACTATAAGGGCTGGTAGTACTAACAGAAAGCCAAATTGGCTATCTGTTAGTTTATTCTTTTTTATCATATCATCAGATTTATTATTTAAAAATAAATTTGATTGCATATAGTAACCTCCTTAGTTGATGTTTTGCTCAAGCCTCATTTGTGCATCTTCTAATGCCTTCTTAGGAGCTTTAGCTCCAAGTAAGGTGTTTTGAATTTCTTCAGTGATTATAGTTGCTAATTGGCTGTCATTCTCAAATTTTTGTGTTTCTGCTTTTTTCCCAGTTTCAGTTATCTTAAGCCATTCACTTGACCAATTATCATTTTTAACCTTTTCACTGTTAATAGCTGATTTCATTACAGGAACAGATCCTGAAGCCTCAAAGTATTTAAGGGAAGTTTCTTCACTTATTAAATATTTTATAAAATCTCCAGCCTTCTCTTTATCTTTAGCACTCTTAAATATAACTAATTGATGCCCCCATAGTGTGGATTGAGGCTTGTCTCCTGCTTTTAAAACAGGTCTTTCCATTGGCTTTATTGTTTCGTCAAGTTTATCCTCTGAAACTCCATTGCTCTTAGCAATACCTCTTGCAAGTATAGCGTCATCATAGAAAGCAACTTTATTTTGGGCAAATAATTGTCTTGCATCAAATCTTGTTAAATCCATTGCTATATAGCCTTTATCCTTTAAACCTTTATACCAAGTTAATGCTTCTTCATTTGCCTCACTATTTATTACAACCTTTCCCGCATCATCTATATATTGACCACCAAAAGTCCAAAACCATGCATTTACATCTTTAGCTATACTTCCTGCTTCTTTAGTTGCTGCTGCATAAGGAATTATATCTTTATCATATTCTTTAATCTTTTTAAGTGCTGCTTCAAACTCCTCTACAGTTTGTGGAACCTTATCAACACCTGCATTTTTTAATATAGTAGGATTATAAACCATTCCTATAGATGCTTGAGTCCAAGGAACTGCAAGTTGCTTTCCATCAATGTTTCCAGAGTTTAAGGATGCATCTGATAAGTTTTCCTTCATCCAATCTTCTCCTAATATCTCATTTAAATCTACTAATACATCCATCTTTGCTAAAGTCGCAAGCCATGCCATATCTACTTGTGCCACATCAAGATCTTGATTACTTTGAGTCCTTATTATTAGTTGTTGCAATGTATTAGCCCAAGGCCAGCCAACCCATGAAATTTCTGACATATCTGTTGAATTATTATAAGTATCAATAATTTCCTTTATTGTTTCTTTATTGGCTTCTTCTTCACCACTCCAGCCTGCCCATACCAAATTAGTCTTTTCTTTAGGTTCATTATTCACTTTATCTGTCTTACTTGAACATCCAACTCCAGCAAATATACTAAGTATTAAAAGGCTTGAAACTAAAATTTTAATTTTTTTCATTTTATCCCTCCATAAATTTTATATAATTAGGTGTCCTCACTACTAGTTTAATATCATTGTAAATGTTTTCTAAAAGGATTTAAATGGTACTATTTTTCAAATTTAGTATTACAATTTTAACATAAAATAAAAAAAATGAATCTTATAAAATAAAAAGTGTACTATTTTATCCATAAAGTACTATTTTCTAAGTTTCAAAGTGCTACTATTAATCTATAATTAATTTATATTAGTAAGATTATATAATGGTTATATTATCCACTATTTCGTATAAAATTGTATATCATTCTGAATAATATAAAAAAATAAGGCTATATACTGAATAATTTCCAAAAATTCAGATGTAGCCCCATAGTTACTTCTAGTAGTTTAAATATAAATTATTTCTCTGATATATTGAGTTATTTGCTTCAAACCATAATCTAATATTATCTTCCTCCTATCCTAATATTTTTAATAATGAAATCTATTATATTTATAACCCACTCACTTAAATTAGGATATTCTTGCTTTATTAAATTTTTTATATCACTTGCTGAAGTTTGTAGAGAAATCGATTGTGTTCCTTCTGCATTATTTCCTATAGCTATATTAGCTCTTGCATAATCACCTATAGCTATGTCTGATGCTACTGCACTAGCCCCAACTGCATATTTTCCTATTGATATTGCTCCTAGAGAAAATATTCCTACAGATATTGCTCCAATAGAGAAAATCCCAAAAGAAATAACCCCCACTGCTAGCAATAATCCTATTGATAAAAGTGCTAATGTGATTAGCCCAATAGATATAAAACCAAAGCTTAAAATTCCATATGATATAAACCCTAATGATATTATTCCACATGATATATTTCCTATTGAAATTATACCCCTTGATTTTTTAAATCCACTACCAATATTAATATGCACTAGTGGTAGTCCAAATAATGTTTTATTACTTTTATATTCATATTCTACTGAATAACCCCTATTTATATTAATAACTAACTGCGTTTTTTTATCATCTACTTTTTCAGATTTTTGTTCTTCACTAATTTTCATTTCATTGCTGTCTAAGATATAAATTTCATCAGTATCCTTAACTAAACTATCAATAGTTACATTGTATAATTCAGATATCGATACTAATTTGTTTAAATCTGGTATTGATTTACCAGACTCCCATTTTGAAATTGCTTGTCTTGATATTCCTAATTTCTCTGCTAGCTCTTCTTGAGATAGCCTATTATTGTTTCTTAATAATTGTAATTTTTCCGATAACTTCAATTTCTTCACCTCCATTAAAAATTATACAAAATATACCTGTTTTTATCTACCAACTAATAATTTCTTTTTGTCAACCATCGGTTGCATTACTATATTTTCTATGATTTCTTAGATTGATAAGTCCTTATATGTAAGAAGTAATCAATAATCGGCAATACTTAAACTATCGTACTTATAAGAAAATTTATGAATATTTATTAAGCCCCTTATCTTCTAGACTTCTGTAAAATATATGAAATTTCTAAAACTATGATACAATATTTAATATAAAACATATTTAAACTAAAAAGGAGGGACTATAATTGAATGATATTTTTGAAAAGAGCTATACAATAAATTTTTTTGATGTTGACTCTGAACATAAATGTAAATTTTCATCTTTAGGAGATTTCTTATGGGATGTTATTATATCTCAATCTGATTCTTTAGGCGAAACTAAGGAAGGCTTTGCTCAAAATAATTGTATTTGGGTACTTCTAAAATATGATATAACTATATATGAATATCCTAAATTAAGAGATGAAATAAAAGTTCAAACTAAGGTATTAGGTGCAAAAAAATTCTATGGTTATAGACAAAATACTATAAAAAACTCTGAAGGAAAAGTTATGGGAGAAGTTTTTTCAACCGCTATATTGATAGATTTCGAAAAGAGACGTCCTATGAGGATATCCTCTGAACAAAGCGAAATATATGGTCTTAAAAAAGAATTAGATGAAGTACCTGTTTTAGATGATATACCTAAAATTCAAAAAGCAGATTACATGAAAAACTATCCTGTTAGATATAGTGATATTGACTCTAATGGTCATGTGAATAATGTAAAGTATATCGAAATGGCTATGGATACTCTACCAAGAACTATTTTAACCGAATATAATTTATTTAACATTAAAGTATTGTTTAAAAAGGAAACAACTGATGGAGATACACTACATATTTCATCTGAAGTGGTTTATAATGAAAATAACGATATTAATACAATTCATAATATTACAAGTGATAGTGGACTGCTTCTTACAAAACTGCAAATAATATGGAAGAAAAAATGATATCTTTATATAACAGAGAAAAAATGATCGTGTTATCTATTGAATACACGATCATTTTTAATTTATCTATGGAAAAAAATTTAAATGTCCGTGTTACTTACTTATGATAACCTTTTGCATTTCGACAATAAATAAGATGCTATTAGAAGCTATCATAAATATACTATGTTATTTTAATTCAGGTTATTCTATCCCTTTCATAATTTCATATATTTTACGGGTAGTATTAACGTTTCTCACTGTCATTTTTTTATATAAGTCAGTTCCTACAAGTTTATTTAACCCACTTTTCGTAATATTTGCTTTATCTAATGTCCATAGAATTGCTCCTGCTACATAAATAACAGTATCTACTTCTTTATTAATTTTAAATTCATTAATAACTGTTCCTCTATCGAATTCTTCCCATAAAAATAATACGTCACTTCTCATAGTTTTATCATTCTTCCATGATTCTGGTAGAATTTTCATCATATGCTCAAAATCATTTTGGCTACGGATCAATACTTTAATATTTAACTGAAAATCTCTAAATATAGCTTCTTCGAGAAATTCTGCTATTTCTGACTTTGTATGTTTCATATCTGTAAAAATCACATTTCCAGAATTAATATATGTAATAACAGATTCCATTCCTGCTAGTATAAAAGTTTCTTTCAACAATTTCATATCTATTTTATTTTTTCCACCGACATTTATTCCTCTTAGTAAAGCAACATAAATCATATATTTATCTCCTATTTCTTATAAATAATTTTTAAACCATTGCTCTTTATTATACTTTTTATAATAATAGTTTTTAAGTAGATGTTTTGTTTGCTCTTTCTTTATATAATGTTAATTTCTTTATTAATATGAATTGTTCTTAAAATATGTTTAAAGGACTTCCTTATCATAGTAAGTCCTTCTTTATTTGTATATATTAATAATTACTAATAGGTATATAAAGATCAGCAACAAGTTCATCTTCATTATAATAATAATACTCAATATCATCCATGTTTCGATGTCTATATTTTGATTCACTAAGTTTCACTCCATAAGCCTCACTCCAATGTTGATGGAGCAATATATTTTGTACATAAGATATAATAGTTTTTATATCCTTTGGTATATTGGTAACCATATCTTCCATGGTTTTTATTTCTGTCATAATATCATGCTCTTGATAAAATCTAAGATTATTTTCCATTATAATAATCACTCCTATCATTTTAATAGATACAAGGAATAGTTTTAAAACCCTTTGTCTTCTATTTTAATCAATTATACTATCCTCAGAATCATGATGAGTGATATTTTATGCTTTTTTTATTAATAATAAATATTGATATAAAAATTCATATAAATTTATAATCAAATAAATTTAACTATTAACATTTCTCTTAAAAGTATAATATGTTCCTCCAAAGTAACATATATAAATTCCAATCATCAATACAATTCCAGTAATTATACTTAAAATAAATGTAATATCGCCAATATAGGTACTAATTATATCTTTATAAATCAGATAATAATTATAAATAAAAACTATAACTCCAACCATGGCTATAGCTATAGGAATTATAAAATATAATGAAATTTGCTTTAATATAATCTTATTAATTTCTTTATCCTCAACCCCTAATCTTTTTAGCACACTAAATCTATCTTTATGCTCAATGGAATCTGCAAGCTGACTAAGTGATAAAATTGTTAAGCTTATCATAAGTAATACTACACCTAAATATATTCCAAGAATTCTCATAGCTAAAGTCATATTTAAGATATTATTAGTTTCCGATGATTTTATTCTGACTCTAACTACACTAGATGATATATCATATTTTTTTATAAATTCATCATTACTTTTTCTAAACCACTCATTAGCATACTTATATTGAAAATCATCAGCTTCTTCATAACTCATTTTATTATTAATATTAGCTACAAAGTTTTTCTCTGCAAAAGTAAGATTATCGCATACCTTATTTGGTAAAATTATAATATTATTTACGTAAGATCCATATAGCCCTTCTCCAATAGATTCTTTATAATTTGAATTTTCACTTAGTTTTAGTTCTTCTCCATTTACATTCAAATTAGCATAATCTTTAATATAATTACTTATTTCTTCATCATTGACTGCACTATGCCATTGAGTTGTAAACTCATTATCCTTAAGCTCTATTTCATCATACCCTAGCATACTTCTTAGTTTATTAAAATCACTTAAACTTATAGCTATAGTTGAAACATTATTTTTATCTTTGCTATAAAAATAATCTTTATTTATAAAATATTTTTCTACCTCGCAATAACTATTTACATCATGATCCTTGTCATTTAAGTAATTTATAATCTCACTATAATCTAATTGAGGTATATCTTTAATATCAGTTATATTGTTTTCTGTTAAAAATCCATTACTATAATTATTTCTTATTTCTACATCATAAGGAACTCTCATATCTAAATATCCTATAGCCCACTGAGCCATTACAAGTGTAATTATAAAACTTATCATCGCTCCTAAAAAGGTCATTGCTATAGTAGCCATTAGTATTGGAGCTGACTTTATTTTAGATACCAGTGTTCCTATTAAAAATAAATTTGTACCTTCGTACTTAAAATTAATATACTTATTTTTTATGTGTATAAGTATATAAGAAATAGAATAAAATAGTGCATAAGTCCCTATTATAAAAGTCAAAAGTGATATAGCTATAAACATTAAAGATTTTATACTATAATCAATTTTTGTATTTATTAATTTGAAAGTACAATAGCCACATATTATATATAAAATTATTGATAATGCAAATATTGCACTATAAACTTTCCCACTTCTTTTAAATTGAAACTCAACTTGCTTATGTGCATTTAACATATCTATAAGTTTTATTTTTCTTAAAACTATAATATTATATAATCCTATTATACAAAACATAGATATAAAGAATATAAATGTAATTCCTACCGTATCCATATATAACTTAAAGCTAAATGCTACTTCTTGCTTTGCACTTATTAAAACTATAGCTGTAATTACTTGAGAAAATAAAGTCCCCACAAATATTCCCGATATTATAGCTAAAATTCCAATTACGAGTGTTTCAATGAAAAACATCAATGCCACATTTTTTTGTTCCATTCCATGTAGTATATATATTGAAAACTCTCTTTGACGTCTTCTTATTATGTATTTATTTACATAAGCTACAAGTAAAATAAGCATTGCTGTAATTATATAAGTTGAATACTTTAATATTAATTTTAAATTTCTAAAGTTATAAGATTCCTCAGTAATTAGTTCATAACTTGAACTTGAAAGTGATGTAATAGCATAAAATAAGCTTACGCATATTGTTATTGTAATAAAATAAATTAAATAATCCTTAATAGATTTTTTTGCATTACTTTTGGCTAATTTAACGTACATCTCTTACATCACCACCTAATAATGCCACTACATCTAATATTTTATTAAAAAACTGTCTACGTGTATCTTCACCTTTCACTAGTTCTGTAAATATTTTACCATCCTTAATAAATAATATCCTATTACAATAACTAGCTGTAAATGAATCATGAGTTACCATTAATATAGTTGCACCTAAATCTTTATTTAAATTTGACATCATTTCTATTAACATTTGAGCAGATTTAGAATCAAGTGCTCCTGTTGGCTCATCAGCTAATATAAGTTTAGGATTAGTCACTAATGCCCTTGCACAAGCAGTTCTTTGTTTTTGTCCTCCAGATACTTCATAAGGGTATTTTTCTAGTAAATCTTCTATTCCAATTTTTCTTGCTATATTTAACACTTTATTATCTATTTCACTTTTTTTAGTTTTATTTATAGTAAGTGCTAAAGCTATATTTTCATGAATAGTTAGTGTATCTAATAAATTAAAGTCTTGAAATATAAATCCTAAGTTTTCCTTTCTAAACTTTGCTATGTTTTTTTGATTTATTTCAGTTAAATCTTCTTCATCCAAATAAATATTGCCAGAACTAACATCATCAATTGTTGCTATCATATTTAATAACGTCGTCTTTCCTGATCCAGATGGTCCCATGACCCCTACAAATTCACTTTTATATACGTCAAAAGTTATATCATCAACAGCTTTAACTACATTTACTTTGTTTCCATAATATTTTTCAACGTTTTTTATACTTAATATCTTTTCCATTTATCTCACCTCAATAGAATTGTACAACATTTAAACCCTATCTAATTAGATTTAATATTACTTTAATGTTACAATGTTGTCACTTTATACAAATCTATTTCATAACAAAGCTTCCTTTTGGAAATATTATTAGAACCTTTGTATATAAGTTTTCTTCTGATTCTATATGAATTGTTAAGCCTAATTTTTCGCATAACTTTTTACATAAATATAATCCTATTCCTGTAGATTTGTTATTTAATCTTCCCCTGCTGCCTGTGAATCCTTTCTCAAAAACTCTATTTATTTCAGCTTTGGGTATCCCAATACCATTATCTTCTATTATAAGTTGAATTCCATTTTTAACATCCTCAGTATACATTTTCACCTTCGGATTTTCTAAATTCCTATACTTGCTAGCATTAACTACAATTTGATTTAAAATGAACTCAAGCCATTTGCTGTCACAATATACATTTTTATCTACATTTTCTATTTCTACATCTATATTATTTAAAATAAATATTTGTTTATTTTTTATTATGACTTTATTTATGCAATTTTCTAAGGCCATTTCTTTTATTAAATAATCCTTTTCTACTTGTTCACTTCTTGCATAAAACAGGGCCTGCTCTACACATCTATCTAAAGTCTCAAGTTCCTGTAGCACAATCCTTGATATCTTTGTCTTATTATTTTCTTCTATAAGTTTGATAGATGCTATTGGGGTTTTAACCTCATGTATCCACTGTTCAATATATTCCTTGTATTCCTTTCTTTCATTTTTAATAGAATTTATTTCTTCTCTCATTGACTTTCCAGCCTTTTTTAGTAAATAATAATAAGGTTCTGCTTCTAAATAAACTGGCTTAGCAATAACCTCACTAATTAAATACTTTTTATCTAAATTGTCTATACACTGTGAAAGCTCACTAAAAAATGATTCTCTATTTTTATATTGAAAGAATAAATAAATTGCTAAAACTATTATCCATGTAGCAGATATTACCTTTAAAGTATCTAAAGTATTTCCTACGCTAAAAAGAAAAATTAATAAAGTGATTAAGCCAATTGAGTTTAAAAATATCACTGAAAATCTGCTTTTTAAGAAATCACCTAAACTCATACTAAATACCCTTGACCTCTTTTAGTTTTTATATAATCTTTTAATCCAAGCTCCTCAAATTTACTTCTAATCCTGCCAATATTGACTGTAAGAGTATTATCATTTACAAACATAGAGCTGTCCCAAAGATATTCCATAATATCTACTCTAGATACTATCTTTCCATTATTATTTAATAAGTAATGTAATATTTTCAATTCATTTTTAGTAAGCTCAATGACTTTACCATTATGCTCAACAGTGCTTGATAAAATATTTATTCTAGCTCCATTATGTTCAATAATATCTGTTATTCCATCACTTGGATAAGTTCTTTTTAAAAGAGATTTTATCCTAGCTAAAAGAATTTGAGTATTATAAGGCTTAGTTATAAAATCATCTCCACCTAATGTTATGCCCATTAATTCATCTATATTAGTATCTCTACTTGTTATAAATATAATTGGAACTCTTGAAAAACTTCTTATTTCAGTACAAATTTTAAACCCATCACTTTCAGGCAAATTTATATCTAACAATATAAGACTCGGATTATTTTCTTTTACCAAATAAGAAATATTACAAAACTCCCTTGGTTTAATAATGGAATATCCATTACTAACTAACACATTTCCTATTCCATTTTGTAGTTGTTCATTATCATCAATTATCATTATATTATACATATTTAACAAATCCTTACTATAGTTATTCTTAATTTTATTATACTATTATTAGATAGTTATGAATAATAAAGTTTTCCTTAAAAGTTGTATTTGATATTTGCATAATTGTACCCGTTATTTAGAAATATTGTTTATAGAAAATTGTGAAAAGAATATCGCATATTTTTACTTAAAAATCACATAATATGACATTACGCTGTCAAGTTATATAGTTTATACTTTTAGATGAAACTTCTATGCGTTTAGAAAATATGCTAAGTAAATCATCATTATTTAATATAAACAAAGAATTTGAAGGAGAATGAAAATTAGTTATGAGTGAACCATTAAAAAATATTTATTCAAGTGAATTTTTAAAGGACTTTGGAGATAAAGTTCATAAAGTCTATACAGAATTTAATTCAGAGCTGTTTACAGCTTGTGTTTTATCCCCTCCATGGGCTGAATTAGAGTTAAAAGCCAGAATACATAAAATCGCAGAGAAATTAGGCGAATATCTTCCAAAGGATTTTGAAGACGCTCTACAAATTTTATTTTTAATAAATGAAGACTGTGTTGGATTTCCATATTTATTTTTTCCTGACTTTGTTGCTACTTATGGACAGGATAAAAAACACTTTGAACTTTCAATGAATGCCTTAGAACATTTTACAGAGCAGTCATCATCAGAGTTCGCTATTCGACCCTTTTTACTAAATGATCCTGAGCGTGTAATGGACTATATGTTTAAATGGTCATTGCATAAAAATGAACATATTCGTCGCTTTTCCAGTGAAGGCTGTCGTCCCCGTCTTCCATGGGGAACATCACTTCCTATGTTTAAAAATGATCCATCATCAATTTTAAAAATTTTGGAAAACCTTATGCAAGACACATCACTTTATGTACGCAAAAGTGTAGCCAACAACCTAAATGACATTTCAAAAGATAATCCTGAAATTGTTATAGAACTAGTGAAAAAATGGATAGGCTATAGTTCTGAAACAAATTGGATTCTTCGAAAAGGTTGTCGTACTCTAATACGAAATGCAAATCCTATAGCATTAGATCTCTTTGGTTATACAGATTTTTCTGATGAAAATCCTTTATTTAAGAATGTAATTTTTAATGTTACTCCAAAGGAACTTAAAATAGGAGATAACTGTGAGCTTAATTACTCAATGGATATAGTACGTAATACGCCTGCACATATCCGTTTAGAGTATGGTATTGACTTTATAAAATCAAATTCTCGCTTATCTCGTAAGTTGTTTCTCTTGTCAGATAAAACTGTATCAGGTGGTGAACATTTATCAGGAAGACGCACTCACAGCTTTGCAAATCTTACTACACGTAAACATTATCCTGGTATTCATAAATTTACACTACTTTTAAATGGGATAGAAATTGCTCACAGTACACTAAATATTATAGAAAGTAAAAAATGAAAAAAACTCCCTTAGGAGTTTTCAAAACTAAGTTATTTTCAGTAACTTTGAACAAATTACTAAAAATAACTATCCACTTTTAATTATTAATTCTTGATTGGGCTGTCTATTCGACAGCTCCATTAGAGTTAATTTATAATCTACTTATTATTTAGAATTTTTTTCAGAGTATTTTACCCATGTATAGAATATAAGAATTATTCCTATAATAAGGCAGCTACCACTGATAGCTTCAATAAATCCTGAAAAAAATTGTTGATAAGCTTTTTCACCTGGTTCCCATATAACAGAATAAATTGCTGTAATAAATGATATTAATATAGCACATAAAGCTCCAACCAAAGATTCATTTCTCTTTAACTTTTTAATCTCATTAAGCAATGAGTTTATAGTTTTATTACTTTCTACTTCTGCATTTTCTTGTTCAATATATTCTCCTTTTAATAATTCAATCATTGAAACTTCTAATACTTTACTTATCTCTTCAAATAATGAACTATCTGGTAGACACTTACCACACTCCCATTTTGAAACAGCTTTATCAGTTACATTAAGATATTCTCCCAGTTCTGCTTGTGTAAGTTTTTTCTTTTTTCTAGCATCTGATATAAATTCTCCGATTTTTTTTGTATCCATGATTACACCACCTTTGATATTATAATAATTCCAAAGTTAATATATCGAAACCCATCATTGGTAGAATCGGTAGAGTAAAAGTAGAATATTACAAGTTTAGTAAAAATTTCATTTATGATACGCTTCTATATATTACTTTCAAATGATATTTTTACATTTAAAATATTTTGAATAAAATTTAGAGAGACTTTTTATATTTCTTAAAGTAGGCTGAACTTGAAAAAATAAAATAAGCACCAAAAATTATAAGAAATATTGCAGAAAAATATAGTTTCCCAATTAAATGCCATATTCCTATAGCTAACCATAGAACACCTGCAATTGCATATAACTTCCATGTGATTTTGTTATTTGCTGCTTCACTTTTACATCTACCATACCTGTTTATTTGTTTAATTCTAGAGTTATACGCTAAGTAAGGCATAAAATTAAAGATAAATATGAAAATATCAATTACTAATATTCCTAATATAATTAGAAATATAGATCTTATAGTAATTGCAGAAATAACTAATAAGCTTATTAATACTATAGCTATTATTAAAGAATAAATTGTTCCTCTTCTTGTTTGATTTCTCACACGGGTATATTTATCTATTTCCGTTTTACTATCACTATAAATAGGCTTAGTACCAGCTTGCGCTAAAAAAATATGCATTTGATTATTTACGGAAAGAACAAGTTCCCACCCCGCTTCTTTAAATATACTAAAATACTCTCCATCTGCATCCGATTGATAATCTAAACTATATACTATATTTTGAGGATTATCTTTTTTTAGTTTATAGAAAAAACCACCTACTATGTCTTCTAATATCCACCCTTGACGTGCATAATCTTTTAATTTTTCCATATCGCTTTCTTCACTAAAAGCAAGACCATTAATCATTATATATTTACTTTTCAAGAATATCACCCTTTCCTAACCCAAAAAATTTTCAGCAAATTTAACCATCTGTTTTTTACGCTCAATCTCTTTTATAAGCATCTCTCGTCCTTTATTTGTTATTTTATATACTTTTTTATTATCATCTGTGTCAGAACTTAACTCCACTAAATCTGCTAATAAAAGCTTTTTCAGTGTTGTATAAAGTGATGCAGGACCAATGGTAACTTCATTATTAGTAAAGTTCTCAATAGTTTTCATAATTAGGTATCCGTGCTTTTCCTCAATAACACTAGATAAAATATAAAAAGCAGAATCTGTTAGTTCCCCAATATCAATAGAATCTTTTCTTGGCATAAAATTCTCCTTTCTATTATATATATCATTTATTGATATATCATTAAATATAATATATCAATAAATGATATAGTTGTCAAATATTCACATATACTATTTTGTAAACTCATACAAGTACTCATAATTTTAGTTTTTTATTAACCAACATTAACTACTGTTGGTTAGCACTATTTTCTCTTTTCTATACAATATTTAAAGTATTCTAAATTTTAGTTGGTTTTATCTTTCTATTTGCTTTTTCAAAGTTTCAATCATAAAAAATACAACCACCTGTAAATAGCCCTTTAAACTATCTACAGATGGTCGTATTCAAGGTAAAGATAACTTTACTATGCTTAATTTCTCATACTCTTTATGGGTTTATTTCGCTGTTTTATTTATGAAATCAATTTCATAAATATGTTCACCATATTTTTTTTCGTTGTCTATAATTGTACCCTCTGTAAGAGAAATACGCAAGACAATTGAGTTAGGATTATCTTCGTCGCCAACTTCATCGAACCAATCAAAAACTTTTTTAAATTTCGCTCTAATTTCTCTGTTCTTCTCATCCTTGACCCAACCGAGATTTTCAGCTGTGCCCTGGAAAGTATACCACCCTAAACCACCAACGGAAACCTCGTTATTCTTCTCAATTTGTAGCATCTTATTTTTTGTTACATCAGTAGAAACATAAAAAGTGCAGTCTTCATAATAAGCACATACCATACGGACAGCAGGACGAGGATTACCGACAGTGTTTAAGGATAGTGATATTGTTGCAAGGGCGATAACTTCCTCTTTGCCATTTCCACAACGTTCTTCTATAAGTTTCATCGCATTTTCATATTTACTCATTTTAATTCTCCTTTAAACTTAATTGTTTTATGTTGTGATTATAGTTAAATCACTTTAAAAGTGACCTAAGATTTACAATTCCAGCTTCAACCACAAAGCGGGACGGACACCACCATCTCGTTCTGCTCCAAAACTACGAAAGAATACACTATTTCCATTAATCCCCACACAACCACCTGGGTTACCATGAACATATGCAGCAACACGATTAATACGGCCAGGCGACCGAAGCCACCACCAATAATCATAACCCTTAAACTTTGCTATTCTCTTATTGTCGTTCTCGTCTTTTCTTTGAAACCAATAATTTTGTTTTTTACTCTGATTTTGTAGTTTTTCGCTGCTGTCTCCAAAATATAAAAATGATCCGATTTTGATATCTTCCATTTAAGCACTTCCCCTCCTTTTTGTTTTCATCAAGTGAGTTAGTTCCTGCTAGTACTGGATTTGACTTTATTTCATTAAACTAATTATAGAACCTAATTCTAAACCTGTTATATTTAAAAATACTCTATCTATATCAAGTTCATTATCATACAATCTCTGTTATATTAAGTTAACATTTTCATCTAAATTATTTAAGTACTCTAATATATTGTTTCTTTTATTTTCTAAACTGCCTTTTACTATTGATTGATATTGTGTCTTTGTGAAAGCAGTTAGTTTTTTATTATCAAAGCCTCATGGTAACCATCTTGCATAATTTGATTGCTTATCAACTTTATAATATCCTTCACTTCAATTATAGCATATATTTCATTTATTAACATAATATTACACTTATAGAACACATATTAAAGTCCTATGTTTAATCATACAATCAGCACCCTTCATTTTTCATTCTTAATTTTGCTTTGCAAAATAAATCAAAGATTTTGAAACTTGTTTAAATTACTCCCACCTAAAAAATTTAATAGATACTCCAATACATATCACAGCAAGTACACTTATAACTAAAATTGGAAGCATTGCATTATCGATACTTAAATTAAGTGATGCACTTTTTAAAAGCTTTATCCCTTGAGTTAATGGTAAGATATCTGATGCTTTCTGAAGTGCTATTGGCATAACCTCATATGGTAATGTTGCTCCTGAAAATATAAGCATAGGAAAATATAAAATACTTGCAATGACACCTGCTATTTTAGTATTTCTTGCTATTCCACCAACCATAAATCCAATACTGAATATTGATATCATTACCAATAAATATGCTCCTAGAAAATTTATCCATGAACCTCTAAGTTCAAACTTGAAAAATACTTTTGCTGTTAAATAAACAAGTGCTAATGAAACAATAGCGTATAAGGCATATACTACTCCTTCCACTGCTAAAATCATAGATGGACTAACTGGCGTTACCCTAAATCTTTTTAATATTTTTCTGTGACGATACTCAGATAATACTAATGGCAACCCCATAACACCACCTGCACATATTGCAATTGTTGATACAGCTGCAAAGGATTGTTCCATAAATGTAAAATCTGCTCCAGGAAATGCAGGTTTATCTCCATAAATAACTCCTAAAATAATAGTTACTACTACTGGCATACAGATTGCAAAAATGAACATATCCATACCTCTTAGTGATAGTTTTAGTTCTGTTTTTAGCATTGTTTTAAATATTTCCATCATTAAATTCCTCCTCATCTACAAACCATAAATAAGCATCCTCAAATTTTTCATATGGACTTAGCTTCACCGCTTCTTCAATTGTTCCAGAAAAGTGTATTTCGCCATTTTTTAAAATACATATTCTATCGCACAGAACTTCAACTTCATCCATGAAATGAGATGTTAAAAGTATTGTGAGTCCTTGCCTCTTTAAATTTAATAAACACTTCCACACATCCCTTCTAGCTCTTGCATCTAATCCTGTTGTAAGCTCATCTAAAAATACTACCTCTGGATTAGGAATTAATGCTAATATAATAAATAACCTTTGTTTTTCACCTCCAGATAGTTCACTTATTAAATTTTTAGCTTTACCCTTAAGATTAAATTCTTCTAATAACTTACTGTAATCTAATGGATTCTTATAAAGAACTTTTGTTATTTCACACAACTCCTTCACTGTAATTCTATCCTGATAATTAGATTCTTGAAACTGTACCCCAACCTTCTGAAATAGCTGTTTTCTTTCTTTTTTAGGATCAATCCCTAGGATAGATACCTGTCCCCTCTCAAAATTCTTTGTACCTAAAATACATTCTATGATAGTACTCTTTCCTGCGCCGTTAGCCCCAAGTAATCCAAATACCTCACCTCTCTTAACTGTTAAACTAACATCTTTCACTACTTGAACATAACTATATGATTTATAAAGATTTTTAACTTTTATTACTTCCATATGTTATTACCTCCTTTTGACAAAATAATAACACCAGCACAAAGTCTGGTGTTAAAGTGTAGAGTTTATATTGAATTCATTTTTCATATATTCTAATTGTTTCAATATGCTATAAGCATTTTTTTCTGAATCACTTAAAGAAGTAAGAAGTTTGTCACATGATGTAATAATATCCTCACCCTTTTGTGGTTTATTGATCACCTCTCTAATATCAATATCCTTGCTTTCTGATAATGCATTCATCATTCTTAAAATTGCTGAAAGAGAATAGTTAGCACAACGTAATGTTCGTATTATCTTTAATCTATTAAGATCATTTTCAGTATAAACACGATATCCATTCTGCTTTCTCTTAACTGTAAGCAAACCATTCATCTCCCAATTTCTTAATGTATCCATTGTTACTTTTAGATAATCTGCAGTTTGCTTTCTTGAGAAAATTATATCATTATCCTTAACATCTATACCTAATAAAAGCTTCCTTGAAAGTTCTATAGCTTCTTCTGCATTTTTTTGCTCTTGTTTTATTTGATTAATGTAGTCATTTGTACAATTAATTGCTTCTAGAAACTCTCCCCTGGCAGATAACTTAACAATATTTATTATCTTTTTTCTAAGTCCATTTTGCAGAATCTCTACTTTAAAGGCAGTTCTAGCAAGATTAAACTGCTCTATATGATAGTCAGTAAATGACCTATAACCATTTGGTAATCTACTTGCCTCTGGTATTAACTTAAGCTTCTCGTACAAACGGACAGTGTTTGAATGTACTCCAACCTTTTTAGCTACTTCTGCTGTTTTATATATATTATCCATACTATTTGCACCTCCATGTTATTATAATAACACTTATACAAAGTATGGTGATATAGTGGAGAGTTTTATTTAGTTCTTGCTAAATTTATTTAAATATAAGTGACAACTATAACCTAATATAACTAATTATTTATAAAGTCAATGATCAACTTGTTAACCATATCTGGATTATCTTGATTTGAGTTATGACCTGCATGATGAATAAAATAAAATGTACAATTGCTATCATTTTTTGCCCATGCCTCAGCAATTTTTTTAATATTGCCTGTTTTGTCATCTGAACCGCAAAGTAACAATACAGGTTTTTTAAACTTAAATTCCGGGTCATAGTGAAGGCATCCTATTAAATCTGTTATAATATCAATAAAGATTTTTTTATCTATCCTTTCAAAGCAATCTCTAACGTATTTCTTTACACTATCTTTGTTTCCACAAGCATTCGCACTCTGTTTTATTAGTAACTTCCATGGATAGCAGTTAAATATAAACTTAGTACATTTCAGTGAACACTTTTCCATAAATGTAAGCCTACCTGTGTTTTTTGTACAATCAATCAGCACTGATTTCTCTACTAGTTCTGGATAATAATAAGATATTTCCTGAACCAGATTTCCTCCCATTGATTGACCTATAAGAATAGCTTTATTAATATTATAAATTTCATATAATTTTTTGCAGTCGCTAATCATATCTTTAAACTGAAATTTTTTCCCTTGCTCCAATTTAGATAAACCGTGTCCTCGAGAATCCCATGCAATTAAATTATAAGTATCATCAAATGCCTTAAATTGTTCATTAAACATTTCATGATTAACACCTGCTCCATGAAAAAATAGTACCCATTTATTTGTTGTTCCCTTTCTATACCAGTAATGAATCTCACAATTTAAATTTTGAAATACCAAGAGTCTAAATTTATCCTCCATAATTAACTCCTCCTTATAGTTTAATCACAAATTCTTCCTTGTAATAATGACTTGGGGATATCAGCTTCACTAGCAATTGCATTCATTGAAGTTTTCTTATACGGATATGATGCAAATAGCTTGTATCCAGAATTGAGCAATTTTTTTGTTTATATGATGGCAGCTGAAAATATGATTGATTCATAGTATTCTCCTTTATAGACCAAAACAGTCAGTAGATTAGTTTTATTTTAAACCTACTGACCGTTTTTTAGAACACCTAAAATTTAATATTCAATAATTTTGTAAACTAACTATAAATACCAGTGATCCATTTATCAAAAGTATTCACTTACTTATAGTATGGTTCAATGTAAGTTATTCCAAGTCTCCCTCACTAACCAATACCTCAAACCACTTCTCTCCGCTACCAATTTCATTTCTATTCTTATCTACAGCTATAATTCTTAAGTTTGAAGTAGTATCTAGTCTCAACTTTTCTTTATATTCATTAATTGATTTTCTTACATTAAAGCAACTTCCATCTACATAATGTAATATGCATATAGTTTTATTGTAATCTTCTATTAATTCTCTAAATAAACCATTTATATGTCCGTCATCACAATTAAAGGCAAACCCACACACACAAATAATATCTGATTCTTTAAATTTATTAAACATATCTACATATCTTTTAGACATCTTAACTGATGTTAATGGTTTTATACCACTTTGGGTAAATAAAAAAGGGACTATTATATGTCTTTTGCCTTCATTTTCATCAAAGGATATTATTTTATTTAAATATGGATCATAGTAATCATTTATACATCCATTTAGATAATAGACCTCTTCCTTAGTTATATCTTCTATAAATGAATTGTAGTTTGTTGTTCCTATTGCATTTACATCTACAAATTCTTTTAAATATAAAACATCATGATAATATCCAATACCTTCTTTTATTTTTCCTTTATTATTTTTAGCTATTGATTCTATATATCTTTTCACTGTATATAGAAATATAACTATTTTATTGAATTTTCCCCAATCAGCTTTTGGACTATAAATATACCTCCAATTGGAATCAATTAACATTTGATAGTCTAATGCTCTTGAATATATGTCCTCCAATATCTGCAATCCAAATTTAGTTATTTTCTCTTCATTACTATAATCTTCTTCTATATTTAAGTCTTCATTTTCTATTAATAGCTCTAAGCCCTTCATACCTGTATTGCTATAATCTAATGTAAATATTGCTCCAAGATCATCAAATAAATCTATGCTTTCTGGACTATTATAAAAAATTCCATCATTTAATCTATGTATTAAATCTTCACCTAATGATCCTATTAATAATTCAAGTATTGCTCTTGTTATATTTCTTATATTTATCTTAAATTGATAACTTACTTCTTCTATTTCTAAAAGTTTTAAAAATGCTGAAAAATAATTACTTTCAAATAGTGCATTATCTCCTCCCAATAATGGATTTAATTTTATTATATGAGAATAATTATAAGCTCCTAATTCTAAACCTGTTATATCTAAAAACACCTTATCAATATCAAGTCCATTATCATGCAACCTTTGTGATATTAAGTTAACCTTTTCATCAAAGTTATTTAAGTAATCCAAAATATTATTTCTTTTGTTTTCTAAACTCCCTTTTACTATTGATTCATATTGTGTCTTTGTAAAAGCTGTTAGTTTTTTATTATCAAAGCCTTCTGGTAGCCACCTTGCATAATTTGATTGCTTATCAACATTATTTAATTGTTCTTTTAAATTTATCTTATCATAACTAGTATTCATTCTAAAAATATCAAGTGCAAACTTTCCACCCGATGGTAGCCCATAAGAACATTCAGCACCAGCTCCGAAAAACAAAGAAACTTTAGCCATAATACTCTCTCCCCTTTTTTATAATATTATCAATGTTAATTATAACATATATTACATTTATTAACATAATATTATACTTATAAAATAAACATTAATTTCTTATATATTAATAAAATTTTCAGTTTTCTACTATAAAAAAAGTAGAATCTCAATAATCTGAAGGTTCTACTTTCTATAATATAAATTTATCTTATACATTATTAATATTAATATTTCATCTTACTTAAGAAAACTATACGCTCTTAAAGACACTTAACCTTCTGGCTGTATCTGCTTTTGTTTACTTTCACTAACTATACTTAGTAGATACTCTTCTAATTTTATAATACTATTATCTACACTAAATTTTAATGCAGTTTCTCTTCCCCTTTTCACTAAAGATTCTCTTAATTCTTCATTAGTCAATAAAGAAATTACTAAAGAAGATAGTGAATCTGAGTCATATACATCTGAAACTAGACCATTATATCCATCAGAAATGAATTCATTTATTCCTCCGCAGTTAGTTGTTATTACAGGAATTCCTGCTGCCATAGCCTCTAATGGAGGCATACCAAAACCTTCATATACTGAAGTAAATAAAAGCAAATCTGATTTTCTATAATACTCTGCCAAATCCTTTTGAGATGGTTTTTCTATAAATTTAATTGGAAAGTTAACACCCTTTATTTCTGGAATTACTTGACATACCCAATTTACACTAAACCTATACCCCATATCCCAAACCTTTTGTAATGTTTGAACCGCTGTATTAAAACCTTTAAATTTCAAACCAGGATTTCCTACCAATAGAATAGAGTTACTAAATTGGTGTGATTCAGGATAATATAAATCTGTATCTATAAAATTAGGTATTATATATGATTCTCTATTAAATCTCGCTTTTAAAACTTTACTTATAGTTTCTGATACGCTGGCTAAATTAAAATTGCATTTATAAATTTTTAATAGTTCTTTTCTATAAGGATGTTTAGATGATAGATCCCCATAATCCCCAAAAATAAATTCGCTTCCCTGTTCACAGTAAACTACTGGTATTTTGCTATCCTTCAACTCATAGATTTGATTAAAGAAACCACATACTACAACATCACATTGGTCTATATATGCTATATATGATTTATCTAAAGGAACTATCACCTCTTGATCTATTTTTATATCAACCCAATCAGGAATAACAGTATCTCCCTCTTTTCCTCTAAAAAATCCAATTACTTTGTGTCCTCTATCTTTTAACTCTTTCATTTGTGACAAAAGCATCTTCATTCCACCAGTCAAAGACTTATGAGGAAGTATATATCCTATAGATAGTTTTTTTTCATCAATATTATTTTTATCTATTTTAATCATATGGTTAAATTCCTTATTTATATCTTTTTTCGGGAATATTTGGAATAATTCTGCAAAATTATATCCAATTGAAACTTCTTTATAAGAAAAATCATAATCTATAAAATCTATAATAGACCACTTACTCTTATGGGTTTCATACTTGTTTCCTAAATATTCCTCTTGCTTTGCTGGATATCTTGGTGTAGATATTATTAATGACTTATTAACGTGATTCATAAGTTCATTAATAAATTTTTTGCCTTCTTCTTTTTCAAAATGTTCCAATACATCTATAAGCAATATACAATCATACTTTGGAAGATTTTTTATTACTTCACTAGCATCACCATAATATATCTTATTATATACATAATCATGTATAGGATTTTTATATTTCTCAAAGGCTTCTATACCTTCAATGTTTATTAACCATTGGTCCTTGTTATATCTTTCAAAAGGTAAATCAAGTATTTCTCTCACCATTAACCCATACTTTCCAAATCCTACTCCTATATCTAAAATTGAACTTGGATTTTCCTTCTGTATCTGATCTAAAATACTTGAAATTGCTTGGTACCAACTTGTAGGCATCTTTAAACCTCTCCTTTATACCTTTAAACTTTTACTAATAGATATAATATACTTAAACTCTTCTTTTGTTACAATTACTGAGCACAATAGACTAATTTAATCATATATTAATATATACTGTTAAAAATTTACCCACTTATTTACAAGGAGATTAGTAACATGTCATTAAGTTTATGTATGATTGTAAAAAATGAAGAAACCACATTATCTCGTTGTCTTGAAAGTGTTAAAGACATCGTAGATGAGATTATATTAGTTGATACTGGTTCTATAGATAATACTGTGGAAATAGCTAAAAGTTATGGTGCAAAAATATTTTTTTATAAATGGGATAATAGTTTTGCAAATGCTCGAAATTATTCTCTAAGCAAAGCTTCAAAAGATTGGATTTTAATTATGGATGCTGATGATGAATTAGTGAAAGAAGATAAAGATAAGGTAGCTTTACTAATTAATAATGAAGAAAACAAGTTAAATGCTTATTTTGGTGAAACACTTAGCTACTCTGGAGATTTAAAAAATTATAATATATATTCTAATTTGAATATTAGATTTATAAGAAATGGTAAAGGCTATAAATTCATTGGTGACATCCATGAACAAATTACACCTGGCAGTGAAGATGAAAAAAAACAAGTTTTCTTAGGTTTAGTTGATATAAGATTTTATCACTATGGGTATCTTAATGAAACTATAATAAAGAAAAATAAAAGAAAAAGAAATATGGCTATAATTGAAAAGATGCTAAAGAATGATCCAAATAATACCTTTATGCTTTACAATATGGGGGTCGAGTATTCTGCTAAGGGAGAGTACTCTGAAGCTTTAAAGTATTTAAATAAAGCATACGATAATTTTATCCCTACAGCTGGCTTTGGATCAAAATTAATTTTAAAAATGATTTCATGCAACGAGTCTCTTGGCAACCTTGATGAATGTTTAAAGTTAATTGAAGTTGGGCAAAAATATTACCCTGCTTGTACCGAATATGAATTTTGTAAAGCTAATATATTTTATAAAAAACAGAAATATATATCAGCTATTGAGTCTGCTAAAAAATGCTTAGCTATGGGCGAATCACCAGTTCTCCTAAGGGAAATTTCAGGTATTGCTACCTATAAACCATATTATCTTTTAGGAATTATTGCATATAATATTGGTGCCTATGATGATTCTTATGATTATTTAGATACCGCACTTAAAATAAATTGTAAATTAACAGATGCTCTTTTTAAACTTTCTGAAATATTATTTAAAAACAATACTGATATTAATCAAATACAAAATCAATTAGAAAGCTATTTTGATACTATAGATGAGGATACTAGCTTTTTGCTATCAAAAGTCTTTTCTATACAAAACAAATTTGATGTAGCTTATTATTATATTAATAGTATAGATAAGTCTAAAGAAAATACTCAAAAAATTTATTTTTATAAAGGTATTTATTTATACTATCTAAAAAATTATACAGAGGCTTTAGAAAATCTATATAAAGTAACTGATAAAGAATATTTAAATACTTCAACCTACTGCGCTATTTTATGTGCTCTATTTACAGAAAAATATGAAGATGTCGATAATTTAATTAGTGTTGCTAAAGACTTTAATGAACCAGAAGAATTTATAATATATAATAGCTTTATATCATTAACTAAAGGAGATTCGGATACTATTTTAGAAGATAAGGATACTTCAAGGAACTTATTACAATCTATCTTTAATCTTTTGGGTGTTCTCTTAAGGGGAAACTGCTTTGATGAATTTAATAAGGCTCTAAAGCTCCTTAAGCATATTAATGATGATAGCATATCTTTAAATCTAGGTAAGTTATATTATAAATATGGTTATTTGGATTTTGCCTATAAAGAGTTTATTAAATCTATTAAAATAAATGAAAAAACAGATGTTACTTCACTATCTATAATGAATTCAATTCTTCTACAAAAAAAATCTTGAGTTTTTTCGACATTATTTAATATTTATATCACATTCATTAGAGTAGTATCATATCTTATGATAGAGTACTAGTTATTCGAAATAAACTTATGGAGATGATTTGCAATGGCATTTAATGCTGACTTTGATAGTCCTCAAACTGCATCTGGTAGATACGTTAGTATACTTGGTACAGTTCCAGCTAATACTGCATTTGTAGAAGTTATGCAAATAACAGTTTCTAGATATGAATCTGGATTTGAATATTTTTATCTAACAAAAGAATTTGTTAACTCAACTGACTCACCAAGTGCAGTTAGTGAAAGTATAACAATCGCAGCTATTCCTATAATTTCTGATTCTGATGCAGTTACCTTTACTTCCTTCGGTGCTATTATAGGTGAAGTAGATCTTCAATAAGACCAAATTATTAAGAACTTCTCCTAAAAAAACTAAGGTATAAAGAATTTTAAGGTGAGTTTCAATGAAATACTATATAATTAATGAATCATTGAGACTCATTTTTTTACTATATATCTCTATTATGAGGTGATAAAATGGCAAATATAATTATTCCAGCAGCAAAGAGTCTTACGGTTACAAATAAATATCCAGATAAAAGTTTGAATGAGGATATAATAACAATAGGATTTGATAATAAAAATACTTACTATAGCTATTTATTTTTTGATGTTTCATCTCTTCCTTCTAATATTGTTATATCTAATGCCGAACTTGTACTTTTTAAGACTGATAATTTTTTTAATAACGTTGAGCAAAAGCTATCAATAAGTCCGCTGAGAGATTACTTCAGCACATATACAACATACAATAATGCTCCAAATTATGACCACTATTCAATAATAAATTTTTACCCACTAACATCTAAAGTCGCTGTGACAATAAATGTCACTAATATAGTCTCTGCGTGGATAAAAAATAGGCCTAGCAATAAAGGGATTATTATCTATGGAAAAAGTAGAGGTACTATTGTAAATTTCGGTTCAGTAAAAAATGATGATACTTATCTAATCCCGTTTCTCAAAGTTCACTATGAACATCTTGCTACTAATAGATATCATAAAACTGAAAATTGCAATGAAAGATGTATTAAAATATGCAAGGATGACCTTGAAGAAATGTTCTCTAAAATTTGCATGGATGTTGGTTGTAATAAACCTTATCCACCACCACCACCTCCTCCACCTCCTCCAAGCCCAGATCCTGGAACTATTGTAGACGTTGATGTTACTGGAAATGTAGCGCCTTATTCTGTATATAATATAATTATAGAGGTTGAAGTGACAAGGAACCTAACTGGACAAAAGGACTATTACTATATATCTGATGTTTATGTTAATTCATCGAACCCTAATATTTTACCTATAAATAAAACTTATCAAATTGCAGTAGTACCTGAAATTCAACCTGGAGATACCCAATCAGTGAACTTATATGGCTCCTATAAAGGTCCTGTGATAAATCCTTAAGAAATATTCAGTACCCATTCATATTAAAAGTACTTTCATCCTTAATTAACTTACTTCTTAAGTTTTATTACTTTCTAGGACCTTTTTCTTATGATCATTATCTAGTCTTAATTTCTCTTTATGTTCATCAAAGAATATCATTTCCCTAAGAAATAATTATTATTCATATGATTTATACAGAAATCCTTTACCTGTTCTCCAGATTTATATTTATTCTTTTATTGTTATCCTTTTATCTTTATATTTTTTCTTTAAGTAATAAAATATCTTTTTAACTCTTCATCAGCTTAATTGTTTCATCTAAAGAAATACATTCTCCATATCTTCCATTCCACATAAATTCATTATAATATTTATAACTTTCTTCTGCTGTCATAAATTCATTATCTACTGTTGTATTTGCATTATTTGGAACTATTATATTAAATCCATGTTCAAACCCACATTTTATAGTAGCATCAATACAATAATCTGTTTGAAGTCCTACAATGATTATTTCTTTTTCATCTTTATTTTTTAAATACTCTAATAAGCCTGTCTCTTTAAAAGCACTATTAAACTTCTTATCAAATATTTTTTCTCCTTTTAATAGCTTAAACTCCTCATATATTTCAAAGCCTTCAGTACCTTTTACTAATTCTCCTCCATCTCCATCATCATGACGTACATATATTACCTCAATTTTATTTTCCCTCGACTTATTTATTATTTCTTTAACATTAGCTACAAATGTATGAAACATATATAACTTTTCATTTGTTATTAACTTTTGTGTATCTATCACTAACAAAACCATTTTAATCTCCTTATCTAAATTCCTAAAATTTATTTAATTTTAACTATTACATTAAAATAAACTATTTTTCAATTATTGTTATTATATCTTACTTTGTTTCCTTAGTAAATAATCTCAATCTATTATAAAATTGTTGACTTTCTCTTTTCAAAATATTGATATAAAACTAATAATAGCCCTAAGCAGTATATGCCTAAGGCTATTAGTCTAATTTATATATTCATAAATATTATATGGTAAATAATCAATTTCTATAGAATTTAATGAATATATTATATAGTTCCCTCTTCTTATTTTATTTACTAATTTTGCTTCTAATAATAGCTTTAAAGCCTTAGATACAGCAGCTTCGGATATATTTAAAATACTACTCAATTCTTGAGTGCTTTTACCTATAGGATTTATTTCACTTAATATTCTAAGCCTTGTAGCATCTCCTAAAGCTTTAAGCTTCTTCTCTAAATCTTTAGGACATTTTTCTTTATTATTATCTAATTCTAATAAAACAGTTAAATTAATGCTATTTTTATATTGTCCTAAAAGTAAATGTGGGCTTATAAAAGTAGAAACATTAATATTTATATACTTTAGATCTATTAGTTTTACTCTAAACTCTTTAAATTTATAAAACACTATTTCCTCTTCCAGAACCTCTATTCTACTATGAATACTATCTATAAAATAGAAAACTCCCTTATCTTTTCCTAAAATTGATTTTCTCTTTAATTCCCTAATAATAATTGGCTCTATATATTTTAATTCATTTTGAAAAATATCAATATAAAAATCTCTTAGAAATATTAAGAGTTCTCTATATTGTATATTTGTTATTCTTTTATTATAATTTTTAAATATTCCATTTATCTTATATAATGGCAGATCTTTAAGAAAATCTAATGCACTTATTATATTTAAATCTGAACATTCTTTAAAGTCATTACAAAAATCCATTATTATTAAATATTCATCTGTAATTTCAGAAAATTTATTAATATTTTCTTTCATACTTTTTGTCATTAAATTACTTGTTTTTTCTACCCATTTTTCTCTATGAGTATGATGCTGACTGTTTGAAAGTACATGTAATGCACAAAACATTTCAAATAATGGTGAATATACAAATTCAACTACTATTCCCTTTTCATAAATTGCATCTACCCTCATAATTAATTACCATCCTTTTATTTAAAAATAAGTAAAGTTTCCAGTTTTCCTACTATGCTTTTCTACGATTTTAATTATGGTAACTGAAGCTATATATTCAATAATTATAATAGTAACTCCTATTATAATAAACTTTCCTAAATATATACTACTATCACCATTTAATATTACTTTTCTAACTCCTTCAATAGCATAGGTTAATGGGAAAACCACACTAATAGCTTTTGCCCAAATAGGAAGTACAACTACTGGAACCTTTACCCCTGAAAAAATCTCCATCGGCTCTTCTAATATGGTAAACAAAAACCCTGAATCTCTTGAAAATAAAAATAGTGAATTTAAAAGCATTCCCCATAATACAGCCATTATTAATGTAATTAATAACACTACTATTACTCCTAGATAATTTATATTTAATACTTCTTTTTTAAATATAATAACTCCAATGGAGAAACATACCATAACTACTACACTTTCAAAAAGTGATGATATTGCATTACCTAATATAACAGCTTGTCTAGAAGCTGGAGATAAGTATATTAATTCTAATGTACCACTTATTCTCTCAAAAGAAAAGTTCCAAGCTGACTGTACTAAACTTCTAAATAAGCTCATAGTCATATATCCTAATAAAAGATATATAATAATATTTTCTTCATTTAAATAAGGTATTTTACTATTTATTATTTTAAAAGGCTTAAAGCTATAGTAACTAGTTATAAAACTTAAAACTGGCCATATAAATAATGATACATAAATTATTTTACTATGAAAATAATTTAAATGCTGTTTCTTACATTCTGCTTTTACTACTTTAAAAAACTCCTTCATAAACTAAATCACTCTTTCTTAAATTAATTAAGTTCCTTTCTAGGTTTAGATAGTTTAATGATTATATCTTCAAGTCTTGGCTCTATTTTAAATATTTCTTTAATTAATATTTTATTTTCATTACAAAATTCTGATATTTCTGCTCTTAAATCTTTTCTTGATTCTATATTATAATAGTCCTCTTTTAAAGTTATCTTAACTTTATTATCTTCACTTTTTAGTTTCTCTAATAAAGATTCTATAAAGTTATGGCTCTCATTATATAAGGATAATTTTATAGTTATATGTGAAAAAGTGTTTTTAGCTAATTCCTTTGCTGTTCCATGATTTATTATTTTCCCCTTATCTAATATATATATATAATCGCAAAGTTCTTCTACCTCCTCCATATAATGAGAGGTCAATAATATTCCTTTATTTTTTTCTTTAGCCAAAGATTTTATATGTTTTCTAAGCTCTTTTGAAACTATAGCATCTAATCCTAAAGTTGGTTCATCCATAAAAAGATATTCTGGATCATTTATTAATCCTCTTGCGATTTGTAATCTTTGTTTCATGCCCTTTGAAAACTCTTCAACCTTTTTATCTTTATTTTCATATAATCCAACTAGCTTTAATAATTCATCTATTCTTTCCTCTAACAATTTAGAGTCTAATCCATAAAGGCTACCATAATACCAGAGATTTTCATAAGCAGTAAGCCTCCAATAAATCATTCTTTCTCCACCAGCTACCATATTTATTTTCTTTTTAATAACCATAGGATTTTTAATAGCATCTATTCCATCTACATAATAGCTTCCTTCTGTTGGAGATATTAATGTAGTTAACATCTTTATAGTTGTTGTTTTCCCAGCTCCATTAATACCTAAAAATCCTATAATTTCACCTTTATTTATTCTTATAGATACATCATTTACTGCATTTACTAAGTTCTTTTCCTTTTTAAATAACCCTTTAGATACTTTAGTTTCATAAACCTTCTTTAAATTTTTTGCCTCTATCATATTTCTCACCTATCCTTGTATTTTCTCTAATGCAATTTTTTCTACATACTTAAAAGATTTGAATCCAATTAATAAATAAACTAGACTTAATAAAACTACATAAATTATTCTTGACATTTGCTCTACTATTCCATATCCTAGCAATGTTGCTCCCCTAATCAAATTAGAAATTTGCGTTACAGGAATTAACTCCCCTAATATTCTTAATGGATATGGTAAATAATCTATAGGAAAAGTAATACCACAAAGTAGTAATATTCCTACAAATAATGTATTTTGTGATATATAAGTATCCCTTGTATAAAGCATTAAGGCTCCAAGTACTAAAGACAAACTAAAAAATCCAAATAAGGCAATAATAAAAACTACTAAAAAGGATATAAAATTCACATTTTCAAATGTTAGACCGAAAGGAATAGCAATAATTACTGATACCATAATTTCAAAGGATGTGGCTAAAGTTTGATGTAACATATTACCCATAAAATATTCAATTCTTTTAAATGGTGCCATCATTAAGCTTTCTAAAGTTCCCTCTCTTAATTCTGTAATAAGGCTCCTACTTACATTTAGGCATGTCCTAACAGCAAATAGATATGTCAAACTACCTAAAATTATATATCCCATATAATCTCCAGTACTTGCATACTGTACAAATTCCTCTGTTACATTACCATCAAATAACATTTTGTACATAAATAAAGCAGATATAACAGTATAAACTCCTGTTAATAAATTTCCTATAAAGAAATCCTTTGGGTATGCTCTTAAATTAATAATTAAATTTCTTTTAAATGTAGCTTTTAGTATTTTCCATTCCATAATAAACCTCCTTTTATTATAATTTTCATTAACTGGTTAGTTAATCAAAACTAGTTTCCCTTTAAGGCTATGGAATTATATAATGCTAATGCCTTGTTGTCAACAAATGTTATTAATTAGTTTTATCATATTTTAAAATATTACTAAATTTATATTTATTTTCACTTTAAAGTAAAAGCAAATAGGGCCTTACTTTTTATGGTAAGACCTACTTTAATATAGTTTCTTATTTTCTATAATTTCACTTTATTACTTATGTTCCGCAAAATGTTCTATATTTGTGATTTGAAGATTCTGGTAACATTGAGTACTCATCTTGTTCTTTTAAATATGCAAACGGTTTTGAAAGAACATCTAATAACCTATCCATAACTCCATAATCATTATTTTTTGATGCCGCAGTTAATGCTTCTTCTACTCTATAATTTCGTGGAATTATATACGGATTAGAATTTTGCATAAGTTGTTTAACTGATTCTTTTGCTTCTGGCTGCCTTGTTAATCTATCTTCCCACAACTTATTCCATACGCTAAATTCAGATGTGCTAAACATTGCAATTCCATCTCTTTTATCCAGAGTTAATGAACTAAAGGTGTTAGTATAATCAGCACCATATTTATGCATCATATTTAAAAGATTTTCAATTAACATTTCATCTTCAGTTTCTTCATTAAATATTCCAAGTTTTGATCTCATTCCAGACAACCAATTTTTCTTATATATATTTTCAAATTCTAAAACTGAATTTTGAGCCATTTTTATGGCTTCATCTTGATTTTCATGTATTAGTGGTACTAATGTTTCTGCAAATCTTGCAAGATTCCAAGCTGCAAGTTTAGGCTGATTTCCATAAGAATATCTTCCTTGAACATCAATAGAGCTAAATACTGTTTTAGGATCATATACATCCATAAATGCACAAGGCCCATAATCAATAGTTTCTCCACTAATTGTCATGTTATCTGTATTCATAACTCCATGAATAAATCCAACCAACTGCCATTTCACTATAAGTTCTGCTTGTTTTTTTACTACCTCTTGCAAGAATGATAAATACTTGTTTTCTTCATTATTTATATTAGGATAATGTCTACTTATAGTGTAATCAGCTAATTCTTTAAGCTCATGAATATTTCCAAACCTTGCAGCAAATTCAAAAGTTCCTACACGTATATGGCTTGAGGCAATACGAGTTAATATTGCTCCATTCAAATAACTTTCTCGAATTATTGGCTCCCCTGTCGTGACTACAGCTAAACTACGTGTTGTAGGAATCCCAAGTGAGTGCATTGCCTCACTTATAATATATTCTCTTAGCATTGGCCCTAATGCAGCTTTTCCATCTCCGCCTCTTGAATATGGGGTTCTACCAGAACCTTTAAGTTGAACATCAACCCGTTCTCCATTAGGAGCTATATGTTCTCCTATCAATATAGCTCTACCATCTCCAAGCATGGTAAAATGTCCAAACTGATGCCCTGCATATGCTTGGGCAATTGTTATAGCTTTATCTAAAACTTTATTTCCTGCAAGAACCTCTACACCATCATCACTTTGTAAGAATTTCGAATCTAATCCTAATGAATTTATTAATGAATAGTTAAGGGCAACTAATTTAGGTGATGGAACCTTACTTGGGATTTGTACAGTAAAAAATATATCTGAAAGCTTTGAATAACTATTGTCAAATTTAAAACCTCTATCTCTTAATTTCTCCATATCTTCTCCTTTTCTTAATTTTAAAATAAATATTTAACTATTTATTTTAGTTTTTACTTCTAATACTTTATTATTCATTTATTGATTTATACCTTTATAAAATAGATATTTGATAATGATTATTTATTAAAATGTATTATTATTTATATATTATACTATATCTTGGTTATTTAATAGTTTTTTATAAAATTATTAACTTAAAATATAAAAAAAGATTATGAAGTTTTTATCCTTTTCTTCATAATCTAAAACTATATTTTTAATTTCTGTTTAAAAAGCTATATATCTTTAAGCGCTTCCATTATATTATTTTTGTATATTCCACCGTGATAGCATATTATTTCATCAATGTCATATTCTAAAAGCTTTTTAATGGATTTTTTAGCTTCATTTATGTCCAAAGTATATCGTGGCAATGCAATATCTAATTTTCCATTCTCCACAACTACAGCATCACCAGCTATTAAGGATTTGCTTTCTCTATGATAAATTGATATATGCCCTGGCATATGTCCTGGTGTAGAAACTATTTCTATTCCTCCACAAAAATCAAAACAATCTTTATCCTTTAACTCCATATCTACTGTACAACTTTCAATTGATTCTAACATTGCCTCAAAGTTTCTTGCACCTTTCTTTTCTTCTTCTCGTAAAGTATCATATATAAATTTCGCTTGTTGTAATCTTAGAGACTTTTTGTCACCATTTATATAAGAAGCTTCTTCTTTAGATGCTAATATCTTTATGTTAGGATATTTTCTCTTAAAGGCCGCTAAAGACCCCATATGATCGAAATCATGATGAGTTATAATTATTTTAGATAATTTTTTAATATTAATTCCATCTCTAACTGCAGTATCTTCAATTAGTTCTAAAAAATTAGGATATCCACAATCTATTAGAATCATTTCATTTTCATCTTCTATTATCACTGGATATAAAATATTAACTTCATTATTAGAAGTAAATATTACCTCTAATATATTAATCTTGCTCATAATAACCCTCCTAAAATATACCACGATATTATAAATTGCATATCATTTTAATAAGTATTTCTTATCCTTTTAACATGCTTTTTTCTTTCTCTAGTACTATTTATATTGGCTCTTTTTACTAAATTATATATTTCTTCTATTTCTTCTTTTGAAATTTTTATATCTGATGAATATCTTTTTATAAATTTCTTGAGCTTCTTTAATTGAATTACTGGAGTCTCCGTTTTTACTTTTTTTAGTTTTGATTTATCTGTAAATACTATTAGTGAAATAAATATATCCTTTTTATGTAAATACTCTTCTAAAGCTTTTACATGTCCATAATTTTGCCTTATTGGATTATAAAATTGATTTTTATTTCTATTTATAATTTGCGTCCAGTATTTTGAATATTCTTCCCCATATATTAAGCCGCTATAATCCTTCGTCTCTATTACAAATATTCCCTTTTTCCCTATTAAAATATGGTCTATTTGGCTTGTAGCAATATCTCTTTTTATCATTATATCACTTAATAATTTATATCCTGATAATTTATTTAAAACATTATTTACTTTTTCTTCACCTAAATTTATTTTCTTTCTAAATTTCGTCTTACTAATTATAATTAATACTACTATTACTAATAGAATTGTACTTATTATTGTTATCTTTTGTATGATCATGTTTAATCCCCTAGCTTTACTTTAATGTCTTAAATTTTTACTTATATTTTAAACTTTTGTATCATTTCATTAAGTCTTTGTGCTAATTCTGCTTGACTTTGAGCAGTTACAGCTACTTGCTCTATAGCCTTTGTAGTTTCATCCATACTTTCTTTTATTGTAACCACTTCTTCACTTGAGCTTTGAGATGATTCTGCCATAGTTTGTACTGCTTCACTCACTTGCCCTGCTGTAGCTGCAATTTCTTCTGACATAGAAGCAATTTCATCCGACATTCTACTTACTGAATCTGAATCACTATAATATTCGTTTCCTGTTTGTTGATATGCATTAAATTGTGCATTTACATTTTTGTCTATAAATTCTAATATATCTTTTCCTGTATCTATGCTAGTTTTAAATGCAAATTGGACCTGTTTAATAGTATCTTGTATATCTACTACTGCATTTTTAGATTCTTCTGCAAGTTTTCTTACTTCATCAGCTACTATTGCGAAACCTTTTCCTTGTTCTCCTGCTCTTGCTGCTTCTATTGCTGCATTTAATGCAAGTAAATTAGTTTGTTCTGCTATGCTTCCTATAGTATCTGCCATAACCTTTATTCTATCGACTACTTTTCCATCCTCAATAGCTTTTTCCATATTTTTTTGCTTTTCACCATATACATTCTTTGTAGCTAAAATTATTTGTTCACTATTACTTTTAGCTTTGATAGCTCTTTTTTTAGACTTATTAGCATTATTACTACCATCCATAGCTGTTGATGCTAATATTTCTATACTTGAGTCCACTTCTTGTACAGAGGCACTTATTTCTTCGGCTGTAGCACTTGATTCCTGTATTGCTACTGTTATATTGTTTATTGATTCATCAATAATCTCTGCTTTTGATAATAATTCTTCTGCTGTTGCTGAAAGTTCTTCTGATGCCGCACTTATATCTTGAGAATTATCCATAATCATTTTTATTAAACTATTTACATTTTCTTGTGAAGCATTTAAAGCCTTTGCTGTTTCTCCAAATTCATCTTTTCTTGTAATAACAATAGGATCTGAAAAATCATAATTTGATAATCTTTCAGCAAGTTCTTTTATTTTATTTAATGGTTTTGTTATTGAATTGCTTATTAATGTGGCAAAGATACTCATTAATATATATAGTACAATAGTAGAAGTTATTATTATGTACATTATTCTTTTGTATTCAAATATATTATTTGAATTAGCTATTTCAGCTAGTTTCTCATTTATATCAATACTCTTTTGTAACTTATCAAACATAGCTTCTACTTTAGGGACAACTTCTAAATTATAAACATTAATTGCTTCATCATATTTATTATCTTGTACAAAGCCTATTGCTTTATTTCTTAAGTCCCTATAACTTTTTAATTCATTCTGAAAATCTAAATACAACTTTTCTTCTTCTTCAGTAAATTTTATCGCTTCATATTCCTTCATGTATGTGTCATTTTCTAGTTGTATTTTGCCTATAATGTTTATTTTTTCTTGCAATTTATCTTTATCCTTTATATAAATCATCTCAATTAAAGTACTATTATCATAATTTAAATTTGCTTTTATTGAATCTAAATTTTTTATAGAAATTAAATTATCACTATAAATTAATTTTGCATTCTTATTTATAATTCCAGAACCTATTATTCCTTGAACACCTATTATCAATGCTGATATACTTATTATAGAAAATATAGTAGTTAACTTTTTCTTTACTGACAAATTCATAAAAAACTTCATTTGTTTCTTCCCCCTACTTTAGTTACTTATTCAATCATTTCTTAAAAATATATTTCTATTTATCACTCCTTTCTTATTTTAAATTTATTTTCCCAAATTTATTTGCTGAGAAAAATATATTATTATTAAATTATTTTAGTTG
>JAQCTH010000031.1 GCA_027686065.1 Clostridiaceae bacterium AF10-41 | reverse complement strand
TTAAATGATCAAAAAGTTACATTTCTAGCTTGACATTTATAGCAAGGATTTAAAAAGTGCAACTGCATTTAATCCACTAGATAAGATTAAGGTGGAAAATACAATGATTAAGAGGAATAGGGGTTAGCTGATACACTTTGTGGAAGTGTTACTTCCTATATATAAATAGGGTTTTTGTGACATATAGTGACACTATAAAATCATTGCAGACACTCATTTTACGGGGGGTTAGGTCAATTTTGAAGAGGTAAAATTAGGACTTCTCTTAAATACAAACCCATAAGTTTTTTACTTACTCATACCTTAAGGGATAAAAGGGGGAAACTTAAACACCCCCGTCCCTAAGCAATAGTTCTACATTTGCATCACAAAGCCATTCTATCACCTCATCATAGTCAAACTTCATTGGAATAAATGCGTCATCATCATTCCTATCAACGAAACAGTAAACACTAAATTGGTCTAAGTTTTCATTGTATTGACAGTTTATAATAGGGTAACTGTATTCTTCATGCAAGGTTTTCTGTATGGCTTCCTCCATATATTTTACCTCTTCTTTTTTTCTTTTAGATTTTTCATATATCATCATTTAACTTACTTCCTTTCCTCTTTTATTAATTCTTTTATTAACTCTCCGTTACTCCTTAAGTTAGTAATGACGGATGTTCTTTTTAGTAAGATAAATCCTAAGATAGATTTAAGATACGAGTTCACGAGTAGCTTAGAGTTTATTTAAAGCCTTTTATTATACACTAACTAAATGCTTGGTTTGTATTCCAATACCAACTTGGCATTAATCTTACCTCTCATTTCATTCGAGGTTATCATTAATTTTCTTTTTCAGTTTATTTTTAAGAACTAACTTGTATTATTAAATTGTCCTCTCAACTATATAATCGCAAGTTAAAATCAAAAAAGTTACCTTTTCAACCTATTTTATAAAATTAAATAATAATTTTTTATCTTTTCCTAATAGTTCCTTTAACTTTGCTAATCTGCTTTTTATTACTTTCTCGCTAATACTAATTTCTTTGGATAGTTTTCTAATGTTTATAGTTCCATTGGCGAAGATAGAATCTTTTGTATAAGCTAGACCTTCTACTATTTGAGTTATTAAATTAAACTCTTCCAATGCAATGGAATCCTCTATGGACATAAGTATGCTATCAACTAAGTCTATAAGGTTATCACTTATGTTATAAATATCCTCATACTTCAAAGCTTTATCATCATTAAATTTATATGTTATTTCACATTCCTCATCCCCAACTTCTTCATCTAAACTTAATTCAATTCCTTTCACTCTTTTAGATTCTTTACGGATGAAATCTAAGAAATCCTTTTTTATACTTTCGTTCATATACCTATCGAAGTTGTACCCTTTGTTACCACTGTTAAATCTCTCGATGTCGTAAGTTCCGTAACTAACAATAAAGCTTTCTGCATCTTGTATATCAAATTCACTTCCTTTAGCTAATTCTCTACCAATTTTAAATCTAACTAATTTTAAATACTCATCACATTGATTTTCTTTTATTGATTCCATTTTACTCAAATCCTCCTTTTAATTATTGAGGTGTTTAAAAAACCTCTCTAATTAAAGTAACAAGATAAATAGCCACAGTGGGACATATGGTAAAGGGGATTGTTATAAGAGTTTATTGAATACAATTAATTAGTGGATATTTGAAATTATTCAATTATATGGTGTATAATTATATGAATGTAGAATTGTAATTTATTGTACGCTAACTAAAGGAGGTAAGTTCAGTTGAATTTTAAGAAGAAAAGATTTAACTTATTGGTGTCCAAAACACAGATACAAATAATTTTAAAGATAGCTAAAGTATTTCTATTAGCTATCATATGTCTTATACCACTGGCTGTTATAGCAGTATTATTTACTAAAGGAAAAATGCCATCATCTTCTATAGGAATTTGCTTAATTATTGGTTCATTATGGGCAATAAGACAGGAATTTGGTTCATTAAAAGCTGTAGGATTCACAAGTGAAAAGGTATGTAAATATATTCTATATGGAGTAATTCTTTGTATAATTTATTACTCAACAACATTGGGGGTAAATCTCTTACTAGGGTATAGTATCGGTATTAAACCACTTTCGGCTATAGGAATAGTAGTTATGTTAAGTAAATATATGATTGCTGGATTTTCAGAAGAAATTTTATTTAGAGGATATATTTTGAGACTTATTGATAAAGAGACACATTTAGCTAATAAAGCAGTGGTCATACAAGCAATTATTTTCTCTGTTGTTCACCTTGTCAATCCAACCTACGAAAGTTTACTGGCCTTTATATATGCCCTTATTATTGGTATTCTGTTAGGTTTTCTAGTTTTACAGCAACGAAGCCTATGGGGTGCTATTGTTTTTCATATATTATTCAATTGTGTAAATGATATGTTAATATTAAGTAAGTCTGTATATGTAGTCTTACCAGGATTTATCATAGTTAGTTTGTTTATTATAAGTAATTATAGAAGAAATCAAATACTCGTAATTAAGAATGCAAACTAGTTAATAATTAAGATAGGTGTTTAGAATTATTGTAATATTGGAATGTAGTTCGTAACATTCGTATATGATGAACTAAAGAAGCCTTAAATAGATTTACAAAAAGCTTTAACTTATACAGGAATTGTAAAAACAGCCTTGCTATCTAAATTAACGGATAGTAAGGCATTTTCTTTTTATTTACCCTTCTTTCCGTTAACCTTGCATTATACGGAACTTACCTTTTTTAAGTCAATTTAAACCTATATGACAGCTTGTACAAAATAACTTCCTAGTAGGGTAACTAAGTAGGCTTAAATGGGTTTGTAATGAATTGGGGTTAAGGTCAGATACATACCTTAGTTTAAATTAGAAGGGATTTGCCTAAAGGGAGATTCGGAAAAAATAAAAAATTCAGCCTAAATTAAAATTCATAAATATTCTATTGTTTGAGTCCCAATTATATAAGGGAAAATTTATTACCTATCCCCTACCTATTTTTAGATGAAGTATTGTGTATATTTTAGATTTGTATGGGTAATATAGATATTCCTTGTATGAGTTCATAAAAGTATACAATTACGGACTATGTAAAAACCACAGTATTTGACGTCCGTTAAGGTTGTAAAATAATATTATGAACGTTCGTAATATTATATAGATTATTACGAACTATTCTGCTATTATATAATTAATAAGTTTATTACGAAGGAATGATATAGAATGAAAAATAAAACATTTGCTTATATTAGAGTGAGTACACTTGAACAGAACATAGATAGACAGGTACAGGCTTTAAATGAATACTGTAAAGAGAACAATATTGTTATAAATGAACGTGATATTTACATAGATAAAGCAAGTGGTAAAGACTTCAATAGGGAAAACTACAAGGCTTTAAAGCTTAATTTAAGGGATGGAGATACTCTAATAATTAAAGAACTTGATAGACTTGGCAGAGATATGCAAATGATAAAGGAAGAGTGGCACGAACTGTTAAAACAAGGGGTTAATATTATTGTAATTGATACTCCTATATTGAACACTACAGATAAAACAGACTTAGAAAAAAGCCTAATAGCTAACATAGTATTTGAACTATTATCATATATGGCACAAAAGGAAAGGATTAAAATAAAACAAAGACAAGCAGAAGGTATAGCAGTTGCAAAATCAAAAGGTTTAAAGTTTGGCAGACCTTCGGCAGAATATCCAAAAGAGTTTAGTAAGGTTTATGCTGAATGGAAGAACGGAAACATATCGGCAGTAAAAGCAATGGATATATTAAACCTTAAAAAGACAACTTTCTATAAATTGGTTAAGAATTATGAACAATAAGTTTGTAGTTGTATTCCGTTAGTTTATAGATTTACATCAATTTAATATTATGATAAGCTTATAGTAGTTACAAGGTAATCAAAACCTACTACAGCACATACATACAAACCACCATACTGCTAACCTACTGCAAATTCAAGGGTTAAGGGGAGTGGAGAAGTTGGTACAAACTATGTACGATTGCACAGGAAAGCCACCAGCAACTATTGAACTTGAATAAAATATAATTTCAAATTTAAAAGCCTATTTTACAATGTTATTTTAATTAATAACTTGTAAGGTAGGCTTGTTTTATATAATCATTTATAAATTTTATCACAGAAAAGTAGTTAGTAAAATCACTTTGAATAATAAGGTGTAAAGAATAGAATTTATTTAGCTATACAAGATCCTCAAAAATTGGATTAATATATTTTTTAATAAATTCAATTCTATCCTTAGCACGAGGTATGAAAAGAGAAGCAATGGAAATAACCATTTTTTTATCTTTATTAACAAAGATAGTATTTCCTCCATCTCCCATAGCTGAATATCCATGATTATTATCATCACTAATCCACCATAAATATCCATATGGAATATTAAGTTTGTCCCATCTACTGTGTTCCTTTGTACTTTCCTCTATCCAAGATTTTGATACAATTTGCTTTTCATGCCATATTCCATCATTTAAATATAATTGACCTATTTTTGCCATATCATTAGCAGATAGGGTAAGACCCCATCCTCCTGTATTTATACCTTTAGGATCAGCAACCCAACCACTAATATTTGTAGATTTATTAAAATCTAGTTGTTCGTCCTTACTATTAAAAGTTATGTTATCAGTAACTGTAATTCCTAGTGGGTCAAATAAATTTTCTTTTGCAAAATCAAGAAGAGGTTTACCAGTTGCTTTTACAAGAATGCCAGAGAAAATATCTGGACCTATAAGTGGAGCATATCTAAACTTACCAATATCATCTTTTCCACCTAATAAATCAAGGCTGAATTTTACAAAATCATCACTGGTAAAATACTTAATATAAGGATTAAACCTATATTTATATGGAGCTGTCATTGTAAGTAAATCCTTAAGAGTAATCTTTTGTATTACTTTTTCTCTTTTTTTAACTATATAATCTGGGAAAAAATCTAATACCTTGGTATCTAAGCTTTTTATGTGACCTTTATCTATCGCAATTCCAATCAATATAGAAATAATGCTCTTTGTTACTGAATAAATATGAAGTTTGCTATTAGCAGTACAACCATTGAAGTAATTTTCATATAGAGGCTTACCATCCTTTAATACAATCAGCCCTGCAATGTTCTTATAGTCCTTATTTATTATTTTTTCTAACTCCAATATTTTTTCTTCATTCATATAACTCTCTCCTTTAAAATTGAATCTTCTTTTTAATAGGATAATAAACCTCAGTTATTAATTCGCTTTCATTTTTAACTTCAGTAGGATCATTTACATATACTTCAAAAAGCGCACTTACGCATTCATAGCCTTCTTTTTCTGCCCATTGAATTTGCTTAGTGTAAACAGAGGATAGATCAGAATAAGAAGCATATACAACTGTTTTTATGCACAAACCTGGGGTAAAATCTCTTGTGCCTTTAGCATACTCCTTTATTGGGATAGCAAATTCAGTATCTAAGCCAAAGGGGCTATATTCAGAGCTGTGAAAGAGTACCATTGGCGGATTTGCTATAGTTAATTTATCATCTTGAATTTTATTTAATAATTTACCAAAACAATTATTATATTCCTCGGGAAATTCATGCTCTTGAACCATTTTTCTAATATATAAAAGATTCATTTGTGGTACTTCTACAAGGTTAATATTAATATCTTTTAGATATGACATGATGGATTTTCCTTGTCTTAAATTAGATATATCAGTATTTAATTGATCTAATGTGCTTTTCAATTCTTTAACTTGCTTTTCAATTTCCTTTTTCTTACTAATAAGGGACATATAAAGCTTTTCTTCTTCCAGATCTTTTGAGTGAAGGATTGTTTTGATTTCTTCTAAAGAAAAATTATATGTTTTTAAACGTTTAATTAATAGCATAGTTTGTAATTGATTAATAGAATAATACCTATAACCATTTTCAGTATTAATTTCTTCAGGAAGTATTAATCCTATTTCAGCATAATAACGAAGGGTTTTTGTTGATACCTTACATATATTCGAAAAATCTCCAATGGATAACATATAGTATTCTCCTTTCAGTTCGTTAAATCTTTATATCCTTATCTTACACCTTATCCTAAGGGAAAAGTCAATGACATAAAGGACTTGTACTATACGAATAATATTGAATAAAACAAAATTGGTTATTATAGTTATTTATGGATTTATGAACTAAATATGTATATAATAAGAATATATATTATTGAACAATTGTAATATATTGAGATTTATATTGATTATTAAATTACTTCATTAATAAAAATTTAAAAGAGGTGATAGATATGGTATTTTTTATTGATAATAAAAATGAAAAAGAAGAAATAGCAAAAGAAATATTAAATAGTTTAAAGGATTGGTTTGCTGTACAAGAAAATACAAATAAGCTGATAAATTCTAGCAAAGAAATGCTTTTTTGGGCTAATATAGAATCTGGACAAACAAGAGGCTTTATAGCATTAAATAAAACAAGCCCATATACAGTTGAAGTTTACGTTATGGGAGTATTAAAGGAATTTCATAGAAAGAAAATAGGACATGATTTATTTAAGGCTTGTTATGATTATGCTAAAGAAAAAGGATATTTATATATGCAAGTTAAAACAGTAAAAGAAGGACTATATGAGGATTACGATAGAACAAATAAATTCTACAAAAGTCTTGGGTTTAAAGAATTTGAATGTTTTCCTCTGCTTTGGGATGAATTGAATCCTTGTCAAATTTATATTATGTCTATTATATAAATCCAAATTTACCAACTGGGATTTAGTAACAATTTAAATATATTACCAATTAATTAGTCAATAGAAAATAAATAATTGTATTAAATCACCAATATAAGTACTTTTATATATTATATTTTCTTATTTAAATTGTTACATTGAAGGATTAGACTCATTAATGATATGTATTAACATTGAAGATTTTATTATAATAAGAAACTACAATTCTTATTTAAGATAGCTAAGATGACGTTAAGAATTTTTATTGTTTGAGCATAGCGAGTTATAAAAATTTAGTCATATTAGATATCTTAAATTTAGAATTGTATTCGAAATTATACAAAAATCGGAGAGTTAATACATATCATTATGTTAATTTTCAATTTTAAACTATTACAAAATAAATGTTAATTATTTGCTTTTAACATATTTATGCATTGGTTTAACAAGATAATGATTTACAGGAAGCTTTTCAGTAGTAATATATCCAGCTTCAGCATCAATTAACATAGGAATTCTATTAACAAGAGTAGCACATGTTAATTCAACCGTTGCAGGTCTATCAACTTTAATTGATGTTTCAGGTTCCCCTTCAAATGTCCAATCATTTTTATCAAAATCATCAGGACCATAAACATAACCTTGACATTGAGTTTCTAAAGTTATTCCTTCTTCAGTTTCAGTTGTAACAATAGCTGACATTCCAGTTGCATCTCCAGCTTTAACAGTCATATTTAATGTTGAAGAATACAAGTCTTCTTTATGTGTCATAGGAATACATTTTTGAGTTTGTGATTTTATAGTTAAGCCTAACTGACTACATAACCATCCATTTTGGTTCCACATATAAGAAGGAACAACTTTACCATCCTTAATTGCTTGTGCAGTTTCTTCATGATTTAATCCATTATAGTTACCAATTTCTTTTTCAAACTTTTCAATAGAAAGACCAGCTCCATGACCTTCTGCAAGAGCAATTCCATAATCCTCTACATTATAACTACTAACGCCTCTTATTTTAGTGATTTTATGCATTGATCCTGCTAAAGTTGTAATCAAGCTTCCCCAATACATATCAGGATATCCACTTCCGCATAATGTACAACCGTTTTTCTTTGCAAGTTCATCTAATTCTTTTGTAATATCATAAGATGAGTTCCAAGGATATAAGGCTTCTTCGCAGGTACTGATGGCATTTACACCATTTTCAGCACAAACTGTAAATGCAGGTTTTAAATCTTCCATAGTTGATCTTGTAGCGATAACGCAAACATCAGGTTGTGTTTCCTTTAACAATTTATCAGCTTCTTCAACACTACTTACATTTACACCTAGTGGCTTAATACCCAATAGTTCACCAATATCTTTTCCAATTACTTTTGGATTTAAATCTAAGGCACCAACAAGCTCTCCACCATGTTCTAATACGTACCTCATAAGATATAAACTCATTTTTCCACAGCCATATTGTACTACTTTGACTTTATTTTCCATTAAAGTTACCTCCTAATATTAAAAAATTGAATTTTCTGATTTCATTATAAAGCTTATAGTAAGTATAAAGTCAAATAAATTGTTAAATTTTTTACATTCTAGAAATTAACATATATATAAGAGTTAATAGCTTGATGATTTAATTCTTTATGTCTTATAATATAAGTATATTAATTTGGAAAGATTATACTATAGTATAAGGTAGGAGTGTATATATGAGTGAGAATTATTTAACAATAGGACAAATGGCAGAATTGAACCATGTATCAACTCAAACACTACGTCTTTATGATAAAAAGGGATTGCTAAAGCCAGAGTATCAAGACCCACAAAATGGTTATCGCTATTACCATATAGCTCAAAGTGATGAATTAGACTTAATTCATACAATGAAGATATGTGGAATGACCTTAGAACAAATTCATAAACAGCTTACACAATCATCACAAGAAGATCTTTATAAGTCTCTTATGGAGCAAGATAAAAAGCTAAGCAAAGAAATTAAGCAGCTTACAAGAAGTTTATGTACTATAAGGAGGTTTACATCAAATCTAAGTCGTCTAAATTCTATTCCACCTATAGGAAAGATAGTATATGAGTATTTACCTGAAAGAAAAATAGATACCTTCACTTCAGATATTGATTTTTTTGAAAAGGGATATTCAGGATATGAGGAAATGCTAAGAGAATTTAAAAGTTATATGATTAAAAATGGATTACCCCTTTCATACTTTTTTAATGCAGGAACGCTTATTGAAAGGGATGATTTCATAGAACAAAAACTAAAATCAAACAAAGTATTTATATTTGTAGATGAAGATTATCCAACAAGTAAATCTCAGAGAGTTTTACCTGAAAATATGTACATAACAATTTATTCAGATGATACAATACAAGAATATCAATATGCAAAACAAATATATTCTGAAATTGAAAAATCAGGTTATGAAATAGCCGGTGAATATCTTTGTGAAGTTATATTATATACCCCATATAATAAAAAACGAAATAAATCCCTTAAATACAAAATACAAGTTCCAGTTACGCATAAAAATAGATAGTAGGAAAAGATTTAATATAAAAATAGTTAGATTAGGTTCTTAAAGTAAATCTTAGAAATAAATAATTAGCTATAAGTAGTAAATAAAAATAAAATTTAAAAGTTAAATATTGACAAGCATTATTTGATATGATATCATAACGATATTAAAAAAAAGAGAGCAGAGACGTTCTTAAAAAAGAACGTCTCTGCTCTCTTTTTATTTAGAAAAGGGGGAATATATTATGGAGACTACAATGATAATTGATACTATTTGGGTATTTCTTGCAGGTATTTTAGTATTTTTTATGAATTTAGGTTTTGCAGCTGTTGAAGCAGGATTTGCAAGATCAAAGAACACAGTTAATATCTTATCAAAAAACTTTATTGTATTTGCAGTTTCGTCATTAGGATTTATGTTGCTTGGATGGGGACTTATGTTTGGTGGAGACAATCCTTTTGTAGGAACTCAAAATTTATTTATTCTAGGTAATTCTGATTTATCTTTTTACAATGAAACATTAACATCAAATGTTCCTTTTTGGGGAAAGTTTTTCTTTCAATTAGTTTTTTGCGGCACTGCAGCAACTATAGTGTCTGGGGCTGTTGCTGAACGTGTTAAATATATGTCATTCATTATTTTTTCATTTGTGCTTACACTTGTTATATATCCAATTGTAGGTCATTGGATATGGGGTGGCGGCTGGCTTGCAAATATAGGCTTTATGGATTTTGCAGGTGACACAGTTGTCCATTCTGTTGGTGGTTGGGCAGCTCTTGCTGGTGCACTTATTCTTGGTCCTCGTATTGGGAAATATGGTAAAGATGGAAAGGTAAAAGCTATTCCAGGTCACAATATGTCGTTAGCAGTTATTGGGTTATTTATACTTTGGCTAGGGTGGTTTGGATTTAATCCAGGATCTACTATGAGTTTTCAAAACCCTGATGATGTAATGCATATATTGATGACAACTAATACTGCAGCAATTGCAGCTGTATTAACATCTACTATCACCTCTTGGATTGTAATAGGAAAACCTGATTTGGGTATGACTGTTAATGGATGTCTTGCAGGATTAGTAGGAATTACAGGTAGCTGTGCATATGTAGGAATTGGAGCATCTTTATTAATTGGAGGTATTGCTGGAGTTTTAGTTGTATTTGCGGTAATGTTTTTTGACAAGGTAAAAGTTGATGATCCTGTAGGTGCAACAGCAGTACATCTTGCATGTGGGGTTTTTGGGACAATCTGTGTTGGTTTATTCTCAAAAGAAGGAATCACAAGTTTGTCTAGCCAAAATGGTCTATTCTATGGTGGTGGATTTAAATTACTAGGAGTTCAAATTATAGGAATAGTTGCAGTAGGTGCATTTGTATTTGCTTCATCTTTACTTGTTTGGTATTTAATTAAAAAGACACTTGGAATTCGTGTATCTTCTGAGGAAGAAATAGTAGGTCTTGATATTGGTGAGCATGGAAATATAGCTTATCCTGATTTCGCTTCAGTTACTACTTCAACAGAATTAGTAAACAGCATGGAAGGTGTGAAGCTAGGCTCTATAGAAACATTTGTAGCTAGCAATCCTGTTTCACAAGAGGAAGCAATTCCTGTTGTTCATAAAGAACATTTAGGTGAAAAAATGACAAAAGTTACTATTGTTATGAATCAAAATAAGTTTTCAGAACTTCATGATGCTCTTGAGGACCTTGGGGTAACGGGACTTACAGTTACAAATGTTCTTGGACATGGAATGCAAAAAGGAAATCCAACTTATTTCAGAGGAATACCTATGGATACAAGATTACTTCCTAAAGTTAAAGTTGATGTTGTAATATGTAAGATTCCAATTGAAACTTTAGTTGACACAGTTAAAAAGGTACTTTATACAGGTAATATTGGTGACGGAAAAATATTCATATATGATGTAGAAGATGTAATTAAAATTCGTACTAATGAACATGGATATGATGCATTACAAGATGAAGAATAGTAACATCTTAGAAAATTTATATATTTAAATAAAAATATATAAAGTATATAAAAGGTAAAAAGGCTGTATCTAAATTATTTTATAATAAAGTAATTTAGATACAGCCTGTAAATTCTTAATAAAATAATTATAGGATAACTATTTTATTCACATTCTCTAGAGTTTTCGTGATTGTGTTTACACCAATTAAAGTAATCTTCATAACAATCGTCATGGTCATGCTTATTAGATTTCTTATCGCACTTATCATCATGGACTTTTTCACAACATATACAGCATATATAACAAGAAGAAGGCTTCTTGTTATTACATTTATTGTCGTGATTATTTTCTTGCTTTTTGCAGCACTTATCATGGGGTTTGCAATCATGCTTATTATGATCATCATTGTCTTTATAGCATTTATCATGTTGATTATTTTCTTGTTTTTTACGACATTTATCATAAGATTCTTTATCATAATCAGTGTAGTTATTATAGAATCTATTATTTGAATTACATGACATAGATAATTCATCTCCATTAAGATTTATTTTTATAATACACATAGTCTATAATATGTCAATTATATTAAAATGTTACAGAGCAGATTAAATTACATAATAGAAATGAGTAATTTTTATTGAAAAGTAATTTATTTTAATTTATAATATGACTTACTATATTTAATTCTATCTTTTTTTATTAGTTAAGAGATAGTATATAATGGAATCTTATAATAATTTGGGATGTTGTAGCATCTCTTTTTTATTTTAAATTATTTTTTTATACGATTTCATTTTATTAAATATACTTTAACTTAAGAAGAACAAATATATATGTTACTTATATATTAGAGAGGTGGAGTGAATACATGGAATTTAAACTAGATATATTTCAAACAATGGCATTAGCAACAGTTGTATTTTACTTTGGAGGATACTTACGAAAAAAGATAAGATTTCTAGAAAAATACTGTATACCGTCTGCAGTAATTGGAGGTATGATTTTTTCGATAATTGCACTTATTTTAAAATTAACAAATGTAGCATCCATAAGCTTAGATACTACATTACAAAATGTTTTTATGACTGCATTTTTTACAAGTATAGGTTACACAGCTAGCCTAAGAATATTAAAAAATGGAGGAGTAAAAGTAGCAATTTTTTTGACGCTTTCAGTTATAATTGTAATTTTACAAGATATAGTTGGTGTTTCATTAGCATCAATATTTAATATTAATCCATTATTAGGTCTAGCTACAGGATCAATTCCTTTAGTTGGAGGGCATGGGACATCAGGTTCTTTTGGACCACTTTTAGAGAATCTTGGTGTTAGTGGGGCTACTACAGTATCTTTTGCATCAGCAACATTTGGATTAGTGATGGGAAGTATTTTAGGTGGCTTTATTGCGAAAACCTTAATAGAGAAAAATAATATTAAAACATCTAAAGAATATCATGATAAAGATATTCCTTTAAGTGACTTTCATCATGATGAAACTGCAGTTCTATCATATAATAGACTTATGAAGGCATCATCATGGATATTTATAGCCATGGGGTTAGGTTCAATTATAACTAAATATATTCAAAGTCTAGGATTAACGTTTCCATCATATATAGGAGCAATGCTTGTAGCAGCAGTTATAAAAAACATACTAGATTTTAAGAAATTTGAACTTGAAGACAAGGAAATAGAAACTATAGGAGGAATTAGTCTTTCTTTCTATCTTTCATTAGCATTAATGGGATTAAAGCTATGGGAGTTATTTGATCTAGCAATTCCGATGATAGTTATGCTTGTTTCTCAAACAATCCTTATGGGGATTTTTGCTTATATAGTTATGTTTAGAGTTATGGGAAGAAATTATGATGCAGCAGTTTTTGCATCAGCTGCTTGTGGATTTGGAATGGGATCAACAGCCAATGCAATAGCCAATATGGACGCATTAACTGATAAATATGGATTTAGTGAAACTCCATATTTTGTAGTACCAATTGTAGGTGGCTTATTCATTGATTTTATAAATTCCGCTGTAATTACTTTGTTTATAAATATATTTGGATAATAATTTTAAATTATATTCAATAAAAAAAGTTCCAATACAAAGATTAAATTTGTATTGGAATTTTTTTATTATTCTATTAATCCTTTGTTTTTCATTCTCTCCATATCAATAAACTTTCCCATACCTGTTTTTAAATGTCCAAATCCTAATTTTTCATAAAAAGGTTCCTTTCCTTTTGCAGCATATAAAATAAAATTACATTTAGGAAGTTTTTCAGTTATATTATTTAAAATTAATCTTCCAATTCCCTTACCTTGATATTCTGGAGCTATTGCTAAGTCATAAATAGCTGCTTGTCTAATACCATCTGAAATAGCTCTTCCAAATCCCATTAGAGTATCATTATCAAAAACAAATATAACAGTATGGCTGTTTTCAAAAGAAATTTTATGAGTTTCATTATCAGAATAAGACATACCAACAGTTTTTAATATTTTAACTACATCATTCCAATTAACATTTAAACAATTATCTTGAACTCTTAAGCTCATAAATAAACACCTCGTTTTAATCTATAAAATTAATTTATATTATAGCATAAAATCCATATCCATTAAGTTAAAAAATATTTATAAAATAATTTAAGGGAATTTTTAAAAATTCTTTTAAAGTGCATATGTAATAGATGTAGGAAGCTAGCTTCAAAAATAAAAATTAAATTAAAAAGGAGAGGATTTAAAATGGCTTTAGTACAAAGACTTATATCATCAGACAAATACAGTATAAAGTGTCCATATTCTATGACACCAAAGGGGATATGCATTCATAACACTGCAAATGATGCAACTGCATCAAATGAAATATCTTATATGCAATCAAATACAAACAGTGTATCTTTCCACATTGGAATAGATGATGTGGAAGCTATTCAAGGAATACCTTTTAATCGTAATGCTTGGCATGCAGGAGATGGCTCAACTGGGGATGGAAACAGAAATTATATATCTGTTGAAATCTGTTATTCCAAATCAGGTGGAACTAAATTTATAAATGCTGAAAAAAGAGCAGCAAAGGAAGTTGCAGCACTATTAAAACAATATGGATGGGGCATAGCGCAAATTAGAAAACATCAAGACTTCAGCGGAAAATATTGTCCTCATAGAACATTAGATATGGGATGGCAAAGATTCTTAAATATGATTCAAGATGAACTAGATATATTAAATCCACCAACAACTGAATTATATAGGGTTAGAAAAACATGGGAAGATGCAGCATCACAAATAGGAGCATTTAGTAACTTGCAAAATGCAAAAGATTGTGCAGATGCAAATCCTGGTTATAGTGTATTTAATAGCAAGGGAGTTAAGGTATATCCAGTTTCAAATATAGTAGTAGGATCTAAAGTGAAGATTACAGGAAATAATTATGCAACAGGGGAAGTAATACCAGATTGGGTTAAGCAAGGAACATACACAGTTAGCCAAATAGTAGATAATAAAGCATTATTAAAAGAAATAACAAGTTGGATGTATTTAAAAGATTTAATACTAGCATAATATAATGAAAGGTTAAAATGGAAGAGTAGATAAGTTTATAAATTTATCTACTCTTTTTATAAACTTAAATAATTAAATATTTATAATTATATGAATACTCTATTTTTAAATATAAAAATGTGGTATAATGAATACAAATATAAAATAATTTAATAATAGAAGTAAAAAGCAATTTGTTTTAGTTTATATAAGCTTATAGCTGAAATATCTTGTTTTCAAAATAAAGTGCGATTAGAGAATAAGAGTCAAGCACAAAATAAGGGTAATACCTTTGTTTTGTCTTGGCTTTTTTTATTCTTTATGAAATTATGGGAGGTAAAAAATATGTATGATGTAGTAATAATTGGTGCTGGGGTAATTGGAACATCTATTTTTAGGGAGTTAACAAAATATAATGTAAAAGTAGCTATAATTGAAAAGGAAAATGATGTTTCAATGGGAACATCAAAAGCTAATTCGGCAATAATCCATGCTGGATACGATCCAAAGGAAGGAACTTTAATGGCAAAACTTAATGTTAAAGGAAATGAAATGTTTGAAGGCATTTGTAAAGAACTAGATGTTCCTTTTAAACGAAATGGATCTTTAGTGCTTGCTTTTAATGAAGAAGAAGTTAAATCCATAAAAAACTTATATGAAAATGGAAGAAAAATTGGAGTTAAAAATTTAAGAATACTTGAAAAAGAAGAAATTTTAGATAAAGAGCCAAATATATCAGATAAGGTTCTTAATGCATTATATGCACCAACAGGCGGAATAGTTGGTGTTATGGAATATACAATTGCCTTAGCTGAAAATGGAGTTTCAAATGGTGGAGAGATAATATTAGATTCAGAAGTAATAAAAATAGAGAAGGATAAAAATTTTAAGATTACAACTAGTAAAAATGAAATAATAGAAGCAAAATTTATAATTAATGCAGCAGGTGTTTATGCTGATAAGGTTCATAATTTAATTTGTAATGAAAGCTTTAAAATAACTCCTAGAAGAGGACAATATTTTGTGATGGATAAGTCTCAAGGTAATTTATTTGGGCATACGATTTTTCAATGTCCATCAACTCTTGGTAAAGGAATATTAGTAACACCTACAGTCCATGGAAATCTTATTGTAGGGCCAGATGCAGAAAATCTTGAAGATAAAGATGATGTTGGAACAACTAATATAGGACTTGAATATGTGAGAGAAACTACTAAAAAAACAACAGAAAATATTAACTTTAGAGAAAGTATTAGAAATTTTGCAGGGCTTAGAGCAATACCTGATACAAATGATTTTATAATAGAAGAGTCAAAGGATGTACAAGGATTTATTGATGTAGCGGGCATGAAATCTCCGGGTTTATCTTCAGCTCCAGCAATTGCACTAGAGACAATAGAAATTCTTCAATCTATAGGATTGACTAAAGAAAAAAATAAAACTTTTAATGGAAATAGGAAGCAACTTTATTTTATGGATTTATCTAAGGATGAAAAACAAGAACTTATAAAGAAGAATCCTTCTTATGGAAATGTAATTTGTAGATGTGAAATGATAACTGAAGGAGAAATAGTTGATGCCATATCTAGGTCTTTTGGAGATATAACATTAGATGGAGTAAAAAGAAGATGTAGACCAGGAATGGGAAGATGCCAAGGTGGATTTTGTGGTCCAAAGGTCTTAGAAATCATAGCACGAGAAAAGAAGAAAGACTTTAAGGAAGTTTATCAAGAAAAAGAAAATTCTTATATTTTAGTGGAAAAAACAAAGTAGGGGGATTAATTATGAGATATGATTTAGTAGTAGTTGGAGGAGGCCCAGCAGGTTTAGCTGCAGCTTATGAAGCCTATAATAATGGAGTTAGTAGTATTTTGATTATAGAAAGAGATATGGAACTTGGAGGAATATTGAATCAATGTATTCATAATGGGTTTGGTCTTCATACATTTAAAGAAGAGTTAACAGGCCCAGAATACGCTCAAAGATTCATTGATTTAATTAAAGAAACTAAAATTGAAGTGATGTTAAATACCATGGTACTAGATATTGAAAAAGATAAAACAATACATGCAATAAATTCAGATAATGGATATATGGAGATAAATACAAAATCAATAATTCTAGCTATGGGATGTAGAGAAAGAACAAGAGGAGCAATTAATATCCCTGGAGATAGGTCATCAGGAATATTTAATGCCGGGACAGCACAAAGATATATGAATATTGAAGGATATATGCCAGGAAAGGAAGTTGTTATTTTAGGATCTGGTGATATAGGTCTTATAATGGCAAGAAGAATGACTTTAGAAGGAGCTAAGGTTAAAGCTGTAGTTGAGCTTATGCCATATTCAAATGGACTTAATAGAAATATAGTGCAATGTTTAAATGATTATGATATACCACTTTATCTTTCTCATACAGTTGTAAATATAGTTGGAGATAAAAGATTAGAAAAGGTTGTTATATGTAAGGTTGATGAAAATAGAAAACCTATAAAAGGAACAGAAATTGAATTTGAATGTGATACTTTATTGTTATCAGTAGGGTTAATACCAGAAAATGAATTATCAAATAAAGTTGGATTAAATGGAGACAAGAGAACTAATGGACTTATAGTTAATGAAAGTATGGAAACTTCAATAGAAGGAATTTTTGCTTGTGGAAACGTTGTTCATGTTCATGATTTAGTTGATTTTGTAACAGGAGAAGCCAAACATGCTGGATTATCAGCAGCTAAATATGTGAAAGATAATTTAGTTAGAAGCGAAGATATTGATATTCTAAATGGAAAAAATATTAATTATACCGTTCCTCAGAAGGTATCAGTTGAAGCTGTAGAAGATAAATTAACAATATTTATGAGGGTTAATAATATTTATAAAGATAAGGTTATTACAGTAAAAAATAAAGATAAAGTAATAGCTAGTTTTAAAAGAAAGCATTTAGCACCTTCAGAAATGGAAAAAATAATTTTAAATAAAAAATTGTTAGAAGGAATCCAAGGAAATATAGTTATATCTTTAGAGGATGGTGAATAATTGTGGTTAAAGAATTAATATGTATAAGTTGTCCTATGGGATGTCATTTGAAAGTAGATACGGAAAAACAAACTGTAACAGGCAATAGCTGTAAAAGAGGCGAGATATATGGAGTAAATGAAGTAACAAATCCTGTAAGAGTAGTAACTACAACAGTAAAAATTCAAGGTGGAAGCCATGCAGTTTTACCTGTAAAAACAAAAAGTGCAATCCCAAAAGATTTAAACTTTAAATGTGTTGAAGTATTAAATGAAATAACAGTAAAAGCTCCAGTAAAAATGGGAGACATCATTGTTAAAGATATACTTGGAACGGGAGTAGATGTTATTGCTAGTAGAAACATGGAAGAGAAGTGAAGAAGTTAAGAGTGAAAAGTGAAAGAGTTAAGGAAATAATTCATCTTTGATGAACTATGAAGGATAAATTTAGATATAATGAGTTGATGATAATAGGGATTAAGGAATGAAATAGTAAAAGAGTGAAAAGTAAAAATTTATAATTGAAAAATATTGTAAATAACAGTTATGTAGTATATAATAAATTTAATTATAAAAAAGGAGGGTAGATCATGGCTAATATAGTTGGTAGTTCTAAGTTTATATTAAATAAACAATGGAAATATAGCAGTTCAGTACAAAAAAGTGCAATTTTAAGCTTTGACGGGAGAAGTGCGTCCATTTTTAGAATAAATACTGACTATTGTATAAATCCATGATTCTATATCTTACAGTTAATAAATTTATTATATTTAAACTTGATTATATTTAAGACAAATTTTAGATATATATAAATTTATAATTCTATTAAGTAAAGATTTTTAGGACTCAAGGTTTTATGCTTTGAGTCCTTTTTATACGCAATTTCTCTCATAAGCCTTTTAAATAACTTATTTTAAATTAAGAATAAGTTATTAAATGGGGCTTATTTTATTTATCTAAGAATTTTAATAAAAATTTAAAATAAAGCAGAGAAAAATTTTGGAGGAATTAAAAATGATAGAATTATCTTTAAATAAATTACAAAAATATTATGGTGCAACTATGGTTTTAGAGGATATAACCTTTGATGTTCAAACGTCTGAGAAAGTAGGCATCGTAGGTGGAAATGGTAGTGGTAAAAGTACCCTTTTAAAAATAATTATGGGCATTGAAGAATACGAAAAAGGAAATTTAGCTATAAAAAAAGGAGCCGCATTAGGATATCTTGAACAAATGCCAGTTTATCCAAAAGAGTTCAGAGTAATTGATGTATTAAATTCAGCATTTAAGGATATTGATAAAATGGCCCAAGAATTAAGCAATATGGAAAAGCAACTTTCAAAATCAAGTGAATATGATATTGAAAAACTTTTGAATAAATATTCAAATATTCAATCTGCATATGAAAGGTTAGGAGGTTATGAAAAAGAAGAAAAATTAAGTAAGGTATGCACTGGGCTTAAGATAAATAATAAATTTAAGGAGAAGTTATTTTGCAACTTAAGTGGTGGAGAAAAAACTACAATCATATTAGGGAAAATATTACTTCAAAATCCTGATATATTATTGTTAGATGAACCATCGAATCATTTAGATTTAGATTCAATGGAATGGCTTGAAGATTATCTTAAGCAGTATAAAGGCATAGTAATAATAGTATCTCATGACAGATATTTCTTAGATAATGTAGTAACTAAGATAATTGAAATAGAGGATATGAAGTCAAAAACTTATTTTGGTAATTATACTGATTTTATGAAGGAAAAAGAAATACAACTACAGCTTCAAATGAATGAATTTTTAGAACAACAAAAAAAGATTAAGGCTATAGAAAAGTCCATATCTCAGTTAAGAGATTGGGGAGCTAGAGGAGATAATGAAAAGTTCTTTAAAAGAGCAGCCAGTATGCAAAAAATGCTTAATAAAATTCAAAGAATAGATAAACCTATTTTAGAAAAAGAAAGAATTAATATTGATACGAAAAATGCAGATAGGTCAGGAAATGAAGTCATAATAATAAAGGATCTATGCAAAAGATATGAAGAAAAAGTTCTTTTAAATAAAGCACAACTACTTATAAGAAATAAAGAAGCTGTAGCTTTAATAGGTCAAAATGGTTGTGGAAAATCAACAATGATTAAAATCTTACTTGGAGTAGATAATGCAGAAAGTGGCATAGCAGTTTTAGGAAGTTCTATAAAATTAGGTTATCTTCCACAAAATATAATATTTGATGATGAAGAGCAAACTATATTAGAAGCCTTTAGGAATGACATAGTTATAAGTGAAGGAAAAGCAAGAGAGTATTTAGCAAAATATATGTTCTTTGGCGAAGAGGTTTTTAAAAAAGTTGGAAGCCTTTCTGGAGGAGAAAGAAGTAAACTTAAATTAGCTATGTTAATGCACAATGAATTAAATTTATTAATTTTAGATGAACCAACAAATCATTTAGATATTGATTCAAGAGAAGAATTAGAAGAATTCTTAAAAGATTTTAACGGGACACTTTTATTTGTATCTCATGATAGATATTTTATAAATAGTATAGCTAGTAGAGTAGTTGAATTATCAAGAGGTTCTCTTATTTCTTATAATGGTAACTATGAATACTATAAAGAAAAAGTAGTCCAGGCAAAAGCTATAAATATTAAAACAGATACTATAGATATTAAGGCAAGTAAAATTAAAGAAGAAAAATCTTTGATATTTGAAAATAAATCTAATAATAAGTGGAAAGTAGATAAATTAGAAAAGGATATAGAACAATTAGAAGAAGATTTAAAAACTATAGAAGATGAAATAAATAAGTTTTGTGATGATTATGAGAAGTTAAATGAATTATACAGTAAAAAAATAAATTTTGAAAAAGAACTTGAAATATTAATGGAGGAGTATTTTAATAACAATTAAAAAAGATTAATTACTTCATTATATTATGTTATTTAAAAATTAAAAAACTTTAGTATAAAAGATTATTAAGAATTAATAATAATACTAGAGTTTTTTTTAGATATATTTACAAAAAAAATAAAGCAGAGGAAAAAATTAAAGCATAGATTTATAAATGTGATATAATATAAAAGAAATAAAAGGAAAAATACACAATGAAAAATTCGGAGGTATAGTTATGAATAAAGGTTTAAGATTAGATTTATCTAAAGTAGAACCATATGCGAAATTACAAGAATTAGACCATATGGAAGCAATGGTAAAAGCAGCACATGATACTCTTCACAACAAAACAGGTGCAGGAAATGACTTTTTGGGATGGCTTGATTTACCTGTTAATTATGACAAAGAAGAATTTTCAAGAATAAAAAATGCAGCAGAAAAAATTAAGAAAAACTCAGAAGCTTTGATAGTTATAGGAATTGGTGGTTCATACCTAGGACCTAGAGCAGCTATAGAAATGTTAAATAGCAATTTTCATAATGTATTAGGAAATGATAAAAGAAATGACCCAAAGGTATTTTTTGTTGGAAATAATATAAGCTCAACATATTTAGCAGATCTTTTAGATGCAATAGAAGGTATTGATATAAGTGTAAATGTTATTTCAAAATCAGGTACAACAACAGAACCTGCAATAGCATTTAGAGTGTTTAAAGATTATATGGAAAAGAAATATGGAGTAGATGGAGCTAAGGAAAGAATTTATGCAACTACTGACAAGAGTAAAGGAGCATTAAAATCATTAGCTAATGAAATGGGATATGAAACATTTGTAATTCCAGATAATGTTGGTGGAAGATTTTCAGTTTTAACTGCAGTCGGCTTATTACCAATAGCTGTTGCAGGAATTAATATAGATGAAATGATGCAAGGAGCTGCAGATGCAAGAGAAGCATATGCTACAGCAGATTTAAAAAATAATGATTGTTATAAATATGCTGCAATGAGAAATGCATTATACAACAAAGGTAAAGATATAGAAATTTTAGTTAACTATGAACCAGGTTTACACTACTTTAATGAATGGTGGAAACAATTATTCGGAGAATCAGAAGGAAAAGATCAAAAAGGAATATTCCCAGCAGCTGTTGACTTCTCAACTGATCTACACTCAATGGGACAATTTATCCAAGAGGGTAATAGAATAATGTTTGAGACGGTTCTTAATGTAGAAAAGGCAAAGAGAGAGCTTACTATAGAAAAAGCTGAAGGAGATTTAGATGGATTAAATTTCTTAGCTGGAAAAACTATAGATTTTGTCAATAAACAAGCATTTAATGGAACTTTATTAGCACATAATGATGGGGGAGTTCCAAATATGGTAGTAAATATCCCAGAACTTAGCCCATATTACTTTGGATACATGGTTTATTTCTTTGAAAAAGCTTGTGGAATAAGTGGATACTTACTAGGAGTAAATCCATTTGACCAACCAGGAGTTGAAGCATATAAGAAAAATATGTTTGCTTTACTAGGAAAACCTGGATATGAAGAATTAAAAGCTGAGCTAGAAGCAAAATTGAAATAATGAGAATTATAGTAGATGGAGATGCCTGTCCAGGTATCTCCATAATTCAAGATGTAGCAAGAAAATATAAATTAGAATTAATAGTTTTTTGTGATATACATCATTTTATAACTTTAGATTACGGAGAAGTTAAAGTTGTAGATAGTGGATTTCAAAGTGTGGATATGTATGTAGTTAATCATTGTAAGTCAAATGATGTAGTAATTAGTCAAGATTACGGTGTTGCAGCAATTTGCTTAGGAAAAAAAGCTCATATATTAAACCCAAAGGGATATTTATATACAGAAGAGAATATAGATAGAATGCTAGAAGAAAGGCATATTTCTCAGAAAATTAGAAGAGCAGGTGGAAGAACCTCAAATCCCAAAAAAAGAACAGTAGAAGATGATATAAGGCTAAAGAAAAACTTAATAAGAATAATAGAATGTAATTTAAAAGGATAAACTGTAGAAATATAAAGGACGGTTTATCCTTATTTTTTTTTATTGATGACAAATTTCGTTTTATATTTTGTTATGTAAACTGTATAATAATATTAGGGAAATTTGAGAAAAATAGGGTGGGTAGATATGAGTGAATTATTAATAACTTTTGATAAAGAAAGTCCATCATTGGTAGATGAAAAAATAAATATAAAAGTGATGCCAGAAGAAAGCGAAGTAGAGTGTAAGTTTTTAGAAGGTGCTCCAGGAGAAAGAAATTTAACTTGGAAGCCAATTCAAGATTTTTCAGATAAAAAGCAATGTGAATGGAGACCAAGAAAATCAGGAGACTATATGATAATGGTCCAATATAAAGATAAAAACTCCAAAAAAATTAAAAATACAAAGATAAGCTATCAAATAAATGGCATAGAAGAAAAAGACATTTTAGAGCATAACAATAAAAACAATAAGTTGATAAAAGATATAGTAATAGATAAAACATATTTAGTCGTAGGAGATAAAATAAACTTAGAAGTTCTTGCAGCAGAAGATGAAGAAATATTGTTATATAGATTTTGGATTAAAGGAAAGCAAGGATGGGAGCCTCTTAAAGACTACAGTATAGAAAATAAGTTAACTTATACAACAACAAAGGCAGAAGATGGTGAAATACTAATTGAATGTAAAAGACCATCATCAAAGGAAAATGTAGATGATTTTACAACAGTAATATTTAAAGTAAAAGAGCAACCTGTTATAGAAATAAATGCTTTTGAATGTTTAAGTGAAAATTTATTAATAAATGAAGAATTGATATTTAAGGTAGGCGTAAACTGCGATAATAGTAGGACAATTTTATATAAGTTTTTAAGAATGGATAGTAATGGGAGAATAAATTGTATACAAGATTATTCTACTAAAAATATAATATCAATTTCAGAAAAGCAAAAGGGAGATTATAAGCTATTATGTTATGTAAGAGATATTTTTTCTAATAAGCAATATGATGATAGAGCTTGCATGATATATTCTGTAAAAGCTTATGATGAAATAAAAATAAGAAAATTTTCTTCTGATTCAAATTCACCTCAAGTTGAAGGAAGTAATATATTATTTAAATCTTCAGTAATAGGGGGAAAGGAAATACTATATAGATATATAGTTGAAGGACCAGTTGCTGAAGATACAGGATATATAAGATCAAGAAACTTTAATTGGGAAACTAAAATCGAAGGAGATTATAAAATAATATTAAAAGTAAAAGATATTTCCTTTGACGGTGATTATGAAGATATAAGAGAGCTAAATTTTAAAATAGATAAGAAGGGTGAAAAACCTGTAAAAATAATAGATATAACAGCAAGTAAAACAAGAGGCTGCATAAAAAATGAGCCTATAAATATTAAAGTTAAAGCAGAGGGCGGAACAGCGCTAAAATATTCTTTTATTGTTTATAAGAATGGGAAAGAAAAAGAAAGAAGTAATTATGGAATAACAAATTGGGTTAATTTTACCCCAGAAGAAAGTGGAGAATATGAAGTTGAAATTAGAATAATAGATAAATATTCATCTAAAGAATATGATTGTCATGACTTTATATACTTTAAAGTGAGAGATTATGAAGAAGCTGAAATAGATTATATATTACTTTCACCAAAAGAAATATATTTAGTTGGAGATATTATTGAACTTGAAACAATAGTACAAAATACTAAGAGTATTTTATTAAGGTATGTAACGAAAATAAATGGACATGAAGTTGAAGACACAGGATTTATTGATAGTAAAAGACTTAGATTAAAGCCAAAATGTTCAGGAAAATATACCTTTGAAATTTATGCGAAAAATATATTATGTAATGAAGAATATGATATAAAAAAAGAATTATCACTTTATGTTCATGAAGCTATTCCAGTTAGTAATACAAAAATAATAATAAGAAATGAAGAAATTATTGCTAATAATGAAGTAACATTTGATGTAAGTAGTGAAGGTGGAAAAGAAGTATGTTATGAATTTTATATTATGGAAAAAGGAAATTGGGTAAGAGTACAAAGTTATAGTAGAAAAAATTATTATACTTTCTTACCATTTTCAAATGGGATTTATAGAATTTTAGTACTTAGCAAGAGTTACTATAAAAAGATTAATTATGAAGATTATACATTATTAGAATTTGAAGTTAAGGCTTAAGAATAGTATAATTAATACGATATTTATAGCAAAAGTAAAATTCGGGGGGAACAAATGTGAATATTTCTAAAGTAGAAGAATTTATGGGAAGCATTGTTAGTAAAGAAGCTTTAAAAAAAGCAATAGGCGATGGACCAGAATTTGATATTGTCTATGAAGCATTATTAAAAAGTAATGAAGAAAATATTTTTAATAGCGATAATGAAGAAAGTTCGGAAGGGTATATTCCAGCTGCTGCAGGACAAAAACTTGAAAGTATTCCTCTTAGAATAAGAACTGAACCTATAAAAACAGGGGAATTGTATTTAAATAGAACAAATAGTGATGTAAGCATAAACAAAAATTTTGACAACTTATACACAAATTTAAATCAAGAAACTACAGTTGATGTGGAAAAAATATATTCTACTGTTAATAAATACTCACAAAAATATGGAGTGGATAAAAATTTAGTACTTTCTATAATAAAGCAAGAATCAAATTTTAATCCTAATGCTGTTTCATCAGCAGGTGCAAAAGGTCTTATGCAATTAATGGACTTTAATTCAGAAGCATATGGATTAACAAATCCATATGACATCGATCAAAATATAGAAGCTGGAGTTAAACATATTAAATCATATTTAGATATGTATAATGGAAATTTAGAAATGGCACTAATGGCTTATAATGGGGGGCCTGGAACAATGGAGAGAAGAGGTGTGAAATCTGCTAGTGATTTATATAAAATGCCTCAAGAAACTCAAAATTATGTTCCAAAAATATTAAGCAACTATAGAAGCTATAGTAACAATGCGTAAGAGAAATGAAAGAGTGAAAAAGGTAAAGAGTGAAAATTTAGGGGAATAATTCAAACAAGCTGAATTATGAAAAAGATTTTAGGTTGTTTGAAGTTTTAATTTCAAAGGTACTGGAATTAATGAATAATTGGTGATGGGCAATGCATAATTGAAGAAATAATTCGTCTATGAAGAATTATAAAAAATAAAATAATGAGTTATGAATAATTAGTAATGGATATAATTTTTAAGGATTATTTCCATTATTTTTTTGCTTTAGCCAATTTATTTAAAGCATAGAAGGATTTTATCATTAACTTTTTCACCTTTAATTGTTAAGTGTTAAGTGTTAATTGTTAATTCTCTCCTTGTGTCTTTTGATTTTAAGTAATAAAATAAGTGATAAAGGCTCAATATAATAATTAAGAAAGAAGGTGCTTTAATGGAAAGACTAGATAAGGTTTTATCTAATTTAGGATATGGAACTAGAAAAGAAATTAAGCAGGTTGCAAAGAAGGGACTTATTAAGGTAAATGGTGAAATAGTAAAGGATAATGGGATGCAGGTTGATCCTGAAGTGGATAGAATTTCTATAAATGGAGAAGAAATATTTTATAGAAAATACATATACTTAATGATGAATAAGCCTGATGGTGTTATTTCTGCAACTTTTGATAATAGGGATGAAACTGTTATTGACTTATTAGAGATAGAGCATCAAGTTTTTAATCCTTTTCCTATAGGAAGGTTGGATAAAGATACAGTTGGCTTATTATTACTTACAAATGATGGAGATTTAAATCATAGGCTTATATCCCCAAAGTGGAAGGTGGATAAAATTTATTATGCAAAAATAGATAAATTGGTGACAGATAGTGATATAAAGAAATTTGAAAGTGGAATAACGTTAGATGATGGATATATTTGCAAAGAGGCTAAGCTTGAAATTATTAAAGCTTCTGAAGAGGGGTCAGAGGTTATGATTACTATTCAAGAAGGTAAGTTCCACCAGGTAAAGAGAATGTTTGAAGCTGTTGATAAAAAAGTAACTTACTTAAAAAGAGTAGAATTCGGAACATTAAAATTAGATAAAGATTTAGAAGAGGGCGAATATAGAGAATTGACAGATGAAGAAGTAGCTGTTTTAAAAGGATTTTAACGAACATTTAAATAAAGTGAATGTTTAACATTCATAAATAGTAAACTTTACAATAATATTATCAAAACATCTTGCATTTTATAATGAGATGCACTATAATGTTTTTGCAAGGATAAATAAAAGGAATAAATAGCCCCCTTTTTATTTATTGCTTATTGCTAAAGCGCAACCTGGCCCCAAGGGTTGCGTTTTTTGTTGTCCATTTTTATATATAAACGTTTACTTATATATAATATTATGATTTTCAATAAAAGTAAACATTTTCAAGAAGATTTTTCGAATAATTTAACTATATATTAAAATGAAGTTAAACAATATTTTAATATATAATTTTATGAATATTAAATCCTAAAAAATTGCATTTTGAAGGATTGTGTACAATTAAAATGAAACAAAAAAATTATTAATATTAAATAATGAAAGTATTATTGCAAAAAAATAAATATATCAGGTTCATTGACTGAAATAAAGTAAGAGTATAAAATCACAATAAGGAAAAAATATACAAATTGATGTAATCTAATTAATGCTTTTAGGCAACAATATAAAAGATATGTATGTTATAATATGTTAGTAATAGGAAAGGAGTCTGTAAAAATGGATTTAAAGTCATTACTTAACAAAGAGCAATATGAAGGGGCCACTACTATAGAAGGTCAAGTATTAATATTAGCAGGAGCTGGTTCAGGTAAGACCAGAGTTTTGACACATAGAATGGCTCATATGATAGATGATTTAGGAATTTTACCGTATAAAATATTAGCTATTACCTTTACTAATAAAGCTGCAAAAGAAATGAAAGATAGAGTTAAAGCTTTAATAGGTGAAAGAGCTGAGGATATGTGGATATCTACTTTTCACTCAACTTGTGTAAGAATACTTAGAAGAGAAATAGAAAAGTTAGGATATAAAAGAAGTTTTACAATATATGATACTTCAGATCAAAAGACACTTATAAAAGAGTGTATGAAAGCTTTAAATATAAATGATAAAGATATAACAGAACAAGAGATAATGAGTAAGATTAGTAAGGCTAAGGATAATATGCAAAGCCCTGCAAGTTTCATGAGAGAGCATGAAAGTAATTTTAGAGAAAAGAAAATAGCCGATGTATATCAAATGTATCAAAAGAGGCTTAAGGAAAATAATGCTTTAGACTTTGATGATTTAATTGCTAAAACTGTAGAATTATTTAAAACTGATAAAGAAACATTGGAGTTTTATCAAAGAAAATTTCAATACATTATGGTAGATGAATATCAAGATACTAATAAGGTACAATATGAATTAGTTAGACTTTTAGCGGAAAAATACAAAAATGTATGTGTGGTGGGGGATGATGACCAATGTTTAGTTGAAGGAACACTGATTAAAGGTGAAGATGAGGTTTATAAAATAGAAGAACTAGAAGCTTCAGATAAGATTAGAGTAGCTGCTGGAAATGGAGAAACTACTTTATTAGAAATAAAAGATATATCTAAAAGAGAATATAACGGAAAAGTAGTTAAGATAACTACCAGTGCTGGAAAGATAATAAAAGGAACACCTAACCATATAAGTTTTGCAAGAGTTACTGTGAGAGAAGATAAATATTATGTTTATTTAATGTATAAAAAAGGTTTTGGATATAGAATAGGGCAAACTTCATCAGTACGAAGTAGAAAAGGGATTGATGCAAGTGGATTGGCTGTAAGGCTAAATGGAGAGCAAGCAGATAAGATGTGGATAATAAAGGTTTGTGACTCAAGAGGTGAAGCCACTTATTATGAAGAATATTATTCTTTAAAATATGGTATTCCAAAGGTAGTGTTTAATTCAAGAGGAAGAAATATATCCTTAAATCAAGAGCAAATAAATAAATTATTTAAAGAAATAAACACATATGATAGTGCACAGAAATTAATGGATGAAGAATATCTTTATTTAGATTATCCCCACCATATAAGTTCAGCTGTAATAAGAGGAGATAGTGTAAGAAAGATAGTAAATGTAAGTTTTTTTGGTGGACGAAAATGTGAAGAAAGAGGTTTGTATTCACATAGAATAGGTCTAAACTCTTCAGGAGAGGAAAATAAAAATAAGCTTATTGAAGCTGGATTCAATGTTAGAAATGGGAAAAGAAATACATTCAGAGTAGAAACGGAACGTGCTTTATATGATGATGCTGAAGAATTTTCAAGCAAGCTTGCATCTGTAGAAGATGCTTATGAAATTTTTAGAAAAGCTAAATTAACATCAGATAATACCTTTAAATTCATGCCTTTAGGAAGTATAAAGGAAGGTATGGCAATTGCAATTTTAGAAGGAGAAAATGTCATTGAAGATATTATAACTTCAGTAGAAATCGAAGATTATGAAGGTTATGTATATGACTTAAATATAGACAATGCAAGAAATTATATAGCTAATGATGTAGTTGTTCATAATTGTATATATCAGTGGAGAGGAGCAGATATACGAAATATATTAGACTTTGAAAAGGACTATCCAGAGGCAAAAGTTATAAAGCTTGAGCAAAATTATCGTTCAAAAGGAAATATATTAGATGCTGCCAATGTTGTAATTGTAAATAATGCAAATAGAAAAAGTAAAGTTTTAAGAACAGAACAAGAATCAGGAAATAAAATAAAGGTTTATAGAGCTTATTCAGATAGTGATGAAGGTGATTTTGTTGCAACTCAAATAAATAAAATAAAGCAAGAAGAAGACAAAAAGTATAAAGATTTTGCAATTCTTTATAGAACAAATGCCCAATCACGTATATTTGAAGAAAGTCTAAGAAGAAAAGCTATACCCTATAGGATTTTAGGTGGAACAAGGTTCTATGATAGAAAAGAAATCAAGGATATGATTTCATATCTGAAGGTACTTGTTAATCCTACAGACAGTGTAAGCTTAAGAAGAATTATAAATGTACCTAAGAGAGGTATTGGAGATGCAACGGTAAATAAAGTTATTGACTTTGCAGATGATTATGAATTACCTTTATGGGATGCCTTAAGTACAGTAAGAAATATTCCAACTCTTACAGCAAGAAACTGTGGTGGAATAGAAATTTTTATGGAAATGATGGATAAGTTCATGGAATTAAGTGAAATACTACCTGTATCTAACTTAATTGAAACTATATTAAAGGAAACTGGATATATATCAGAATTAGAAAAATCAAAAGAAATAGAAGATAAAAGTAGAATAGAAAACTTAAAAGAATTAGTTTCTGATGCAGTTGATTTTGAAAGAAATAGTGAAGATAAAACTCTTTTAGCATATCTAGAAAAAGTTTCCTTAGTTCAAGATACAGATAAACTAAAAGAAGAAGATGATGCTATAGTCTTAATGACTGTGCATAGTGCTAAGGGATTAGAATTTCCAGTTGTATTTATGGTTGGAATGGAAAATGGAATATTCCCAGGAACAGCATCCTTTGATAGTGAATCTGAAATGGAGGAATCAAGAAGACTTTGTTATGTTGGTATAACAAGAGCAAAAGAGCAATTATTCATGACATCAGCAGAAGTTAGAAGACAATTTGGTAGAACTGTTGCATATGCTCAATCAGATTTTATAGCAGAAATAAAATCAGATTTAAAGGAATATGTGTCAGGAAATAATTCAGCACAAAGTGCTAGGACTTCAATGTTTCCAAGAGATAATAGAAACAATAATCCACATAGTTTAAGAAACAATTCAATAAATATGCCTAAACCTAAGGAACAAAATATACAATCATCTCTTTCAAAGGATGATGTTACTATAGGAAGAAAAGTAAAGCATAGTAAATTTGGTGTTGGAACAATAGTATCAATAGCAAATTCAGGGGATGATAAAAAACTTACAATAGCTTTTGATAATCAAGGAGTAAAAATATTAATGCTTTCATTAGCAAACCTAGAACTTATGTAAAAAGGGAACAGTATAATTAGTTCACAGTACACAACGCACAGTTCACAGTTTATTTTGCATTGTGAGTGATTAAATAACAGGCATTAGGTAACAGGTACAAGTGTCAGGTAAAAGGAATAAGTAACAGGGAACGAGTGCTAGGGAGCAGGAAAATTTAGTGCATAGCGCACAATTCATAGCCAGTTTAAGCTTTAGAAAGAATAATTACCATAAGGAATGAAAGAAGTTTTAGTAAACAGATTCAAGAAGACTTTAAACTGAAATAAGCTATTAACTTAGAAACAAAAAACTGTGAATTGTGAACTGACAACTCTCAACTGAATAAAACTGTGTGCTGTGAACTGATAACTGTGCACGGGAAAAGAGGTGTGTTTTATTTGGATAAAAAGCAAAGAATAGAAGAATTAGTAGAAGAATTAAATAGATATGCTTATGAATATTATTCATTAGATAATCCATCTGTTACAGATAAGGAGTATGATGAAAAGTATTATGAACTAAAATCTTTAGAAGATGAAACAGGATACGTATTATCATATTCTCCTACACTAAGGGTTGGAGATAGAATATTAGAAGGATTCACTAAATATACTCATAAAGCTAGATTGTGGAGTTTAGATAAAGCTCAAAGTGTAGGAGAACTACAGGATTGGCATAATAGAAATTTAAAATTTATAAAAGAGATGAATTCAAGGGGAGAGAATTTACCAGCTCTTAGATATGTATTAACAAAGAAATTTGATGGATTAACTATAAATTTAACTTATGATGAAGATGGAATACTATCATCTGCAGCTACAAGAGGAAATGGAGAAGTGGGTGAGGAGGTTTCAGCACAAGTAAAAACAATAAAATCAATACCATTAAAAATAAATTGTAAAGATGTATTTGAGGTTCACGGTGAAGCTATAATGACTACAGAAGCTTTTGAAAGTTATAATAAGGATGCTGTTATCCCTCTTAAAAATCTAAGAAATGGTGCAGCGGGAGCTTTAAGAAATCTTAATTTAAAAGAAACGGCTAAAAGAAATTTATCAGCATTTTTCTATGATGTAGGATATAAAGAAGGCGGAGATTTTAAAACATATGAAGAAATGTTGGACTTCATAAAGGAAAAAGGTCTTCCAATAGATAATTATGTTAAGTTTTGTACTACTCTTGAGGAAATAGAAAAAGAAATAGACTATATAAGAGAAATAAGGTTTGAATTAAATTATGATATTGATGGAGTAGTTATTGCTATTGATGATATAAGAACAAGAGAGCTAATGGGATATACAGTGAAATTTCCAAAGTGGGCAATAGCATATAAATTTGAAGCACAAGAAGCTACAACAAAGCTTTTAGATGTAGAATGGAATGTTGGTAGAAGTGGAAGAGTAGGCCCTACCGCCATACTAGAACCTATAGAGCTAGCTGGAGTAACTGTAAAAAGAGCAACTTTAAATAATATAGATGATATAAGAAGAAAAGGTGTGAAAATAGGCTCAGAAGTTTTTGTAAGAAGATCTAATGATGTTATTCCTGAAATAATGGGAGTGGTTACAGAATCATTAGAAGAGACACAAGAAATAAATGTTCCAGAGATTTGTCCAGCATGTGGAGCACATCTTGTTCAAAATGGAGTGCATTATTTCTGTGAAAATACTCTTTCATGTAAACCGCAAATGGTAAAAACTATTGTTCACTTTGCATCAAGAGATGCTATGAATATTGAAGGCTTTTCTGAAAAAACAGCAGAGCAGTTATTTGAAAAGTTAGATATAAAATCTATAGCAGATTTATATAAGCTTAAAAAAGATGAGTTATTACAATTAGAGAAGTTTGGTCCAAAGAAGGCACAAAACCTTTTAGATGCAGTTGAAAGAAGTAAAAATTGTGAATTATATAGATTTATATATTCTTTAGGTATTCCTAATGTTGGAGTTAAAACCGCTAAAGATTTAGTTAATAAATTTAAGTCATTAGATGGATTAAAAAAGGCAACTTTTGAAGATTTAGTTTCAGTACAGGATGTAGGTGGAATTGTAGCTAAATGTGTTTTAGAGTTCTTTAAAGAAGAAAAGGCATTAAATACAATAAATGAACTTCTGGAACTTGGTGTTAACCCTAGGTTCGAGGAAAAAGAAATAATAGCAAGTCCTTTTGAAGGAAAAACTGTAGTTGTAACAGGTACTTTAAAAAATTATTCAAGAACAGATATTAAGTCAAAGCTTGAATTGCTTGGAGCTAAGGTTTCAGGAAGTGTAAGTAAAAAAACTGATTTTGTAATAGCTGGAGATGAAGCTGGTTCAAAATTGGATAAAGCTATCGAACTTGGAGTAAATGTATTAAATGAAGAGGAGTTTGAAGCTATAATAAAGGAGTAAGTAGAAATGAGTAAATTTAGAGCTAAGGATTTTTTTACATTAATATGTACTTTAGCTGCAATAGCAACTAGTGTAATTATAGTTCTTACCTTTTTAACCACATATCATTTCATAAATATTATGCCTATATTTAATTCGTATAGATCATTACAAATAGGAATATGCTTAACTATGGCATTATGGGCAGTAAGATTTTTTATATACAGATCAGGTAGAGAAAAGTATATATATTCATCAATATGTATAATTATATCTGTTATAAGTTTATTTTTTATAATAAACTTAGTAAAATAAATTAGTTAGTAAATAAATTAGGCTGTCTATATGACAGCCTAATTAAGAATTGATAATTAAAAATGGATAATTATTGATGTAATTTGTTGTAAATTACTAGAAACAATTTAGTTTTGAAAACTCCTAAGGGAGTTTTTTTATTAAATTTTCATTTTGTATTCTTAATTTTTAATTGTGCTACAGATCCATGTCATTATTTTAGTTGTGATTTTGAAGAGGAACATATTTCTCGAATTTTTGAATTACATCTTCATAAATATTGTCTAATATATTAAAATCTATAGAGTTTATATAATAAGATTCTAAATCATCGTGAAGTCTATGAGCTTCAGAAATTAAAGAAATAGCTTTATTAATTAAGTCATAAAAAACTTTTTTATTGTAATTTATATCATCCTTATTATTTGAAAGTATAGAGTTATTACAGAAATCTTCAATATTATATAATTTTCCATTAAAGGAAGTTTGACTAATTTCATTTTCTGTTAAGACACAGGTAGAGATTTCAGGAATTAAAATATGCTCTATTCTCTCAGGAATAAATGGATCATGCATATATTCCACGAAGTAGCCTTTCTTTTGAGCAAGTTTTCCTATTTCTAATAAAATAGTTGTTTTACTAAATCCAGGACCGCCTTTTAATACAAATTTATACTTAAATTCATTAGTAAGGTCATTAGCAAAGGTGATTATTCCATTTGGAGTAAATGCCGTTGCAAATAAATGTCTTTCATCACCAAATCCAGGTTTTTGCTTATTAAATATTTCTTCTTTTAGGCTTTCAGATATGGTTATTAGTTTGCTATACTCCAAAGCACTAGAATTTAATCTACTCCAGTCATCATGGATAGATTTTGCAGAAGAGAGAAATGTATAAGCCCTTTGAAAATTATTGCTAATATTCTTACAAATATTAATAATGTCCCCCTTATTTGAAGAAAGAGCATCAGTGTTAAGTGCAATCCCCATATTAAGAATTTCATCTACTGCGCCTGGATGAATTGGATCAACCATATGAGGCGATGTACCATCTAAAATGGCTAATCCTAGTTCCTTTATAACAATTCCATCTAAAGAATTATTATCAGAAGAACAGTGATGATATTCTATAGAATATCCTTTATTGTTAAAATGGGCAGCAACTTTTTTCATTAAAGAGGATTTGCCTGTTCCAGGTCCACCTTTCATGCAGATAATTCTATTCGCATCTTTTTGTGTTAATATATACTTATAAAACGAGAAGAATCCCTTATAAGTATTTCCTCCTGGAAAAAGATGCCTTTCTTTTGGATAAGTCAAGTATATCACTCCTAATAATTGTTATATTCATTTAATTTTCAATAATAATATATGTGTATATTTAGAAAGTGAAACAATATTAGTAAATTTAATATTATGTATAATATTAACTAACAACTTTTAAATATACAGAAAGTTTCAATTAATAAAAAGACAAAAAAATGCATATACTTTTAATATTGCAAATTAAAAATATGGTTTTTTATAATATTTTCATTAAAATATTATAAAAAATAAAAATATATAAAAAAAATCAAAAAAAGTATTGAATAAAAATAAAAAATAGGTGTATAATTATGCTATCGCAATTTTGAGAGATTGTATATTTAATCATAATAAGTAATTAATTATAAAGAGGGGGAATTTGAAATGAAAAAAGGAATGATAAAGAAAATTTTAGCTGTAACTATAGTTGGGGTTATGGGATTAGGTTTAGTGAGCTGTGGTGGAAAGAAAGATGCTAAAGATAAACTTTCAGAAATAAAAGAAAAAGGTAAATTAGTAGTTGGTTTAAGTGCAGACTATGCTCCATATGAGTTTCATATATTAGACGAGAATGGACAAGATAAAATAGTTGGATTTGATGTTGATATAGCAAATGAAATAGCAAAGGATCTTGGCGTAAAATTAGAATTACAAGATATGAATTTTGAAAATCTAGTGGCTGGAGTTTCTTCAGGTAAAATAGATTTAGCTATATCAGGAATGACTCCAGATGAAGAAAGAAAAAAATCAATAGATTTCTCAGATATATATTACGCTGCTGAACATGGTATGTTAGTAAGAGTAGCTGATAAAGATAAATATAAAACATTTGAAGATTTAAAGGGACAAAAGGTTGGAGCACAAATGGGTGCTATTCAAGCAGAAATAGCAGAAGAGAAAGTGCCAGAAGCAAATCTTCAATTACTTTCAAATGTTAATGATTTAGTTCTTGCCTTAAAGGGTGGAAAAATTGAAGCTTTAGTAGTAGAATTACCAGTTGCAGAAATGATAGTTAAAAATAATCCAGAACTTATAATCGGAGAAGAAAAAGTAAAAGATACTGAAGGTGGTTCAGCTGTAGGAGTTCAAAAGAATCAAGAAGCTTTATTAGAAAAAGTAAATGCTACAATCAATAGAATTAAAGCAGAAAATTTATTAAATAAATTTATTATAGAAGCAAATGAATTAGCAGAAAAGCAAAATTAATTATTAAGGAGGGTTTAAGCCTTGTCATTAGATTTTAGTGTATTAGCTGGAAATATGGATTATTTCTATAAGGGTGTTCAGTGGACAATATTAATATCACTTTTAAGTGTTTTATTTGGAGTTATATTCGGTGCATTATTAACTCTTATGAAAAGATCAAAATTTAAAATTGGAAAAGTAAAACCTCTAAGTATGTTGGCAACAGCATATATAGAAATAATTAGAGGAACACCAATGTTATTACAAATTATGTTAGTTTATTATGGATTCGATCAGTTATTAAATATAAATATGAATCCTTTACCAGCTGGTATAATAGCAGTTTCTTTAAATTCAGCAGCCTATGTTTCTGAGATTATAAGAGCAGGTATAGATGCTGTAGATAAGGGACAATTAGAAGCTGCAAGAAGTCTAGGGATGAGCCAATTTATGGCTATGAGGCTTATAATAATGCCACAAGCAACTAAGAACATTTTACCTGCTATAGGTAATGAGTTTGTTACAGTAATAAAGGAATCTTCAATGGCATCTGTAATAGGGGTTGGAGAAATTATGTATAGTGCAAAAGTCATTACAGGAAAAACTTTTAGGGCATTTGAACCTTTAATTGTTGCAGCTATATTCTATTTTGTTATTACATTTACGCTTGGAAGAATTATGAATTATATAGAAAGGAGAATGAAGGCTAGTGATTCACGTTAATAACTTGCATAAGTATTTTGGAGAAAATGAAGTTTTAAAAGGCATTAATGAAAACATAAAAAAAGGTGAAGTTGTTGTTGTAATTGGTCCTTCAGGCTCTGGGAAAAGTACATTTCTAAGATGTTTAAATTTATTAGAAGCACCAACAGATGGTGAAATAATATTTGAAGGTCAAAATATAACAGATAAAAATATAGATATAAATAAAATAAGAGAAAAGATGGGTATGGTATTTCAACAATTTAATTTATTCCCGCATAAGACGGTTTTAGAAAATATAACTATATCACCTATAAATGTAAAAAATAAATCAAAAGCAGAAGCTGAAAAAATAGCAAAAGATTTACTAGCAAAAGTTGGATTGTTAGAAAAATCTGATTCTTATCCATCATCTCTATCTGGTGGACAAAAACAAAGAATTGCAATAGCAAGAGCTTTAGCTATGGAACCAGATGTTATGCTATTTGATGAACCAACATCTGCTTTAGATCCAGAAATGGTTGGAGAAGTTTTAAATGTTATGAAAAGCTTAGCTAAAGAGGGAATGACTATGGTTGTTGTAACTCATGAGATGGGATTCGCAAAGGAAGTTGGAGATAGAATAATATTTATGGATGGCGGTAATATAGTAGAACAAGGAGTACCAGAAGAAATATTTACAAACCCTAAAAATTCAAGAACTATAGATTTCTTATCAAAAGTACTTTAAAGATTTGAAGGTCAGTTTTGTATTTATACGAAGCTGACTTTTTTGGTTATAAAATTAGATTATAATAATATATATAATAATAAGATAATGAAAGACAAAAGTACAAAAATGTTAATTGATAGAAAAGTACTTATATTTTTTAGATAAAGAATTTTACAATAGTTAATTATGAATTATTATTAATATATAGCATTTTATTTCTAAGTTATTAATTTTTTATTATAAAAAATATTAAATATTAAGTGAAAAAGATATGAATTGAAAAAATTGTAAATTAATATAAATATATTGTAATTTAAACTTATTTAGTATTATAATAAGTGTATAGATTAGTAATTTTATATATAGTAAAATATAGATATTAATTATGAAATGAAAATATAAAAAAAATTATTATATAAGTGCAAGAGATTGTAGAGTTAAGCACAAGAGTCTAGGATGTAATATCCTCTTTTTGCTAAGCTCTTTTTTAATTTTAAAAAATATAAAGCTAAGAATAGAATAAGTCTTTAGTAAGATAAATTTTTAGTAACTATTATTTTCTGAAATCAGTTTTTTATATCAGTATTAAAGTCATTATACTTAAGTATTTTAATAGTGCTTCTGTAAATGATTACAAAAGGAGTTAAAGGGAGATGAATAATTTTAAAAGTCTTTTAGAGGACAACCCTATAGTAGCAGCTGTAAAGGATGAAAAGGAGCTAGATCTGGCATTACAAAGTGATATTCAAGTTATTTTTATTTTGTTTGGTGATATATTAAATATCAAATCCATAAGTGAAAAAATATATAAAAGTAATAAGACAGGAATTCTACATGTTGATTTGGTTGAAGGAATTTCTAGCAAAGAAGTAGCGTTAAGATTTATTAAGGAAAATACAAAATTTGAAGGAATAATAAGTACCAAATCTCAGGTTATAAGAGCAGGTAAAAAACTTGGATTTATAGCAATACAGAGAGTATTTATGATAGATAGTTTGTCAAAGGAAAATATGAAGAATCATTTGGTAGAAGAATGTGATGCAGTAGAAATTTTACCAGGACTACTATTTAAGATAATTAAAGAACTTTCATTAACTCTTAATAAGCCTTTGATAGCAGGGGGATTAATCTCTGATAAGGAAGATGTTATGGAGACACTAAAAAGTGGAGCAACTTGTATATCTACAACTAAAAAGGAAATTTGGTATATGTAGAAATGGAGATCAGGAGAGAAATCTACATAGGAGTGTTTTTTATGCATTTCTATGTAGTTTTTTTATAAAAAAATATAAAAGGGGAGAGCAAAATGCAAGCTTATTTTTCGGAATTCTTAGGTACTCTTATTTTAATTCTACTTGGTAACGGAGTAGTTGCAAATGTGGTTTTAAGAAAAACAAAAGGAAATTCTTCAGGGTGGATTGTAATTACAGCAGGATGGGGGTTCGCTGTAGCAGTAGCAGCCTATATTACAGGATGGATGGGTGGAGCTCATTTAAATCCAGCAGTAACTATTGGACTTGCAGCATCAGGATTATTTCCGTGGGACAAAGTTTTAATGTATGTTATTTGCCAAATGCTTGGAGCTATGGCGGGAATGCTTATAGTATATGTTAACTACAAATTACATTATGATGAAACACCAGTTGGAGAAGACGTAAGAGGAACCTTCTGTACAGCACCTGCTATAAGAAGTAACTTATACAATTTTATCTGTGAGTTTACTGGTACTTTTATATTATTACTAGGCATAAGAGGAATAACTTATAGTGAAGTATTTAAAACTACTTTCCAAAGTTCAGGAGGAGAAATAATAGGAACAGTAGGAATTATGGGATCATTTTTAGTAGGTATATTAGTATGGGGAATAGGCTTATCTCTTGGAGGAACAACTGGTTATGCAATAAATCCAGCCAGAGATTTAGGGCCTAGAATAGTGCATGCTTTCTTACCAATGAAACATAAAATAGATTCAGATTGGGGATATGCTTGGATACCAGTAATAGCACCAATACTTGGTGGAATAGCTGGTAGCTTAGTTTTTGATTTTGTATTAAAATTATAATTAATAGGATTGTAGATGAGGGAGTGAGAGATTATGAAAAAATACATTATAGCTTTAGACCAAGGTACGACTAGTTCAAGATCAATTGTATTTGATAAGGAACAAAATATTTTAGGGATTAGCCAAAAGGAATTTACACAAATATATCCTAAAGAAGGATGGGTAGAACATGATCCATTAGAAATTTGGGCTACTCAATATGGTGTTCTTCAAGAAGTTATTGCTAAGACAAATATTAGTCAAGATGAAGTAGCAGCAATAGGTATAACAAATCAAAGAGAAACCACAATAGTATGGGACAAGAATACAGGAAATCCAGTATATAATGCAATTGTTTGGCAATGTAGAAGAACTGCAGATATATGCGATAATTTAAAAGCTAAAGGATTAGAGGGATATATAAAAGAAAATACAGGATTAGTTGTTGATGCATATTTTTCAGGAACTAAAATTAAGTGGATATTAGATAATGTAGAGGGTGCAAGGGAAAAGGCAGAAAGAGGAGAATTATTATTTGGAACAGTAGATACATGGCTTGTATGGAAGCTAACTAACGGAAAAGTCCATGTTACAGATTATACTAATGCTTCTAGAACAATGCTTTACAATATAAAGGAATTAAGATGGGACGATAAGATTTTAGAAGAATTAAATATTCCAAAATCAATGTTACCAGAAGTAAGAAATTCATCAGAAGTTTATGGATATACTAACCTTGGTGGTAAGAGTGATATAATGGTTCCTATAGCTGGAATAGCTGGAGATCAGCAATCAGCATTATTTGGACAAACATGCTTTGAAAAGGGAGAAGCTAAAAACACTTATGGAACTGGATGTTTCTTATTAATGAATACAGGAGAAGAAATGGTTGAAAGTAAAAATGGACTTTTAACAACTATTGCAATTGGACTAGATGGAAAGGTTCAATATGCTTTAGAAGGTTCTGTTTTTGTTGGCGGAGCAGTAGTTCAATGGCTTAGAGATGAATTAAAATTAGTTAATGATTCTGCAGACACTGAATATTTTGCTACTAAGGTTGATGATAATGGAGGAGTTTATATAGTACCAGCCTTTGTTGGACTAGGAGCACCACATTGGGATATGTATGCAAGAGGAGCTATATTTGGTTTAACTAGAGGAGCAAATAGGAACCATTTAATTAGAGCTGCTTTAGAATCTATAGCATATCAAACTAAGGATCTTATAGATGCTATGAAGGAAGATGTAGGAACTGAACTTAAGGGAATAAAAGTAGATGGAGGAGCAAGTAGAAATAAATTCTTAATGCAATTCCAAGCAGATATAGTAGGTACAAATGTAATTAGACCTATAATATCAGAAACTACTGCTTTAGGAGCTGCATGCTTAGCAGGTCTTGCTGTAGGATTCTGGAAGGATAAAGAAGAAATTAAAAAGTTCTGGCATATGTCAGATGAGTTTGAACCAAAGCTAGATGCTGATAAAGTTAATAAGTATTATCATGGATGGCAAAAAGCTGTTAAGAGATCATTAAAGTGGGAAGAAGAATAAGATAAAAATAGGGTTGCGAAAGCAACCCTTTTTTAATGAAGAATGTAAAATGAAGAATGTAGAATTAAGGAAAAAACTCCTTTCGGAGTTTATAAAATATTGATAATGGGGAAATTTGTTTTTGAATTTATATTTTCAATGGTCTTCTCAGAAATGGTCAATAGATTTATAATTAGAGCATATTAACCGATATGGTCAATGGAGGCGTTATGAATATTAAATTCTTTAATTTACCAATAGATAAACAGCAAAAGATATTAAATGCTGCCTATAAAGTTTTTTCACAAAACAATTACAAAAAGGCTTCAATGTCTGAAATTGCAAATGAGGGTGGAATATCAAAGTCATTACTGTTTCATTATTTTACCAATAAAAAAGAATTATATATGTATTTATGGAATCACTCTATAGAAATAACAAGGGAAGCTACTTCAGAATATTGTGTCTTAGATACGGAAGATTTTTTTGAAATGTTATATAGGGCATTATCTGCTAAATGTTCACTTATGAAAAAATATCCTCACATCTATTCATTTTCCATTAATGCCTATTATGAGCAGTCAGCAGATATTGAGGACTCCATTCAGAAAAGTTTTGCAGATGCAACTTTGGATAGTGAAATTAAAGTATTTGAAAAAATAGACACTTCTGTTTTTCGTTCAGATATAGACTTAAAACTTATGTATAAAGAGATAATGTACTCTGTTGATGGATTTATGCTTAATAAGTATCGTTCTCGAAATATAGTTGTTGATGAAATTGAAAAGGAAATGAAATTACTAATAGAATTTTGGAAAAAAGTATATATGCACAATGAACAAGAGAAATAAAAGCTAAAAAGTATTTTACCAATAGTGATAATCCTAATAAGGTTAATTTTGAAATTACAAGGTTTATTTATGAAAGGATAGGCTGATTAATATGATAATAAAAGAATATGGAAATGAAAACAAAGAAACTATAATGCTACTTCATGGTGGTGGATTGTCATGGTGGAATTATAAATATGAAGTTGAATATTTAAAAAACAATTTTCATATTGTTATTCCAATTTTAGATGGACATTCAGGAAGTGATGAAGAATTTATATCTATTGAAGAAAATGCAAGGCGGATTATTGAATATATTGATGAACATTGTAGTGGACATATTCTAATGATAGGAGGGCTTTCTTTGGGTGGACAAATACTTATTGAAATATTATCTCAGAAAAGTGATATTTGTGACTATGCTATTATAGAAAGTGCTTTAACAATACCAATGAAAGTTACTAATAAGATGGTGGATTTTTCTTTTTCTATGTTCTATAGTCTAATTTCAAAAAAGTGGTTTTCAAAGTTGCAATTTGATTCTTTAAAAATTAGAAAAGATTTGTTTAATGAATACTATCAAGATAGTTGCAATATCAAGAAGGAAAGTCTAATTGCTTTTATGAAAGCTAACACTAAGTATGATATTAAAAGTACTCTTAAAAATACTTCTGCCAAAGTACTAATATTAGTTGGTGGAAAAGAAAGAACAATAATGAAAGCTTCAGCTAGAAAAATCCAAGAGATAATTAAAGGAAGTAAATTAGAAATATTAGATGGGTATTATCATGGAGAACTTAGCATCAATCACCCAGATCAATATGTAGAGAAATTAGAAAATCTTATTTCCATCACAGCCGTCTTAGGAAAATAGAAATATATTAGTCTCATAATTAATATATTATTGGGGTTTCATTTTTTATATTAATAGTTATTTTAAACCAGTAATTAAATTGACCCATAACAACTAGTTGTTGTTATGGGTTGATTATTAAAGTAAATTATAATTTAGCTAAACAGTTATTTCAATTTGATTAGAGTCTGTCAATAATTTTGTGTAAACTTCAGAAAATTAA
>JAQCTH010000030.1 GCA_027686065.1 Clostridiaceae bacterium AF10-41 | reverse complement strand
TATCTAAACATTTATAATTTTTCAATAATAATAAAAACATATATTTATTTTCTCTTTTTTTTAATTTTTTATTTATATCGCTTGCATCAATTCCTAAATGTGTGCATAAAACATTTATTACTATTGCTGTTTTATCTAAATTATTTGTATTAATCATTATATCACCTCTTATTCCTTATATTATTACCAATATTTATGATACATATTCAGACAGTAGTCATATATACTCTTAATTATTCTAATCTCCCTACTAAGATTAAAGTAAATTTACATGTAAACTTAAGGCTAAATAAATAAAAACATCAAAAAAATCCTAGTAAAAAGTTTTTTTACCCTTTACTAAGATTAAAATTTTAATTTATTTTTACATTCACCGCTAACTTAGTTGTTATAGGCGGTTGACCTGCAAGTTCCATTGAATATTTAGCAACAATGTCTCCACCATTTTCATCAATATCTACCTCTAAATACTCAGTATGTATTTGTAAATCCAAAACTCCATATGGGGTATTGTATAAAGATATGGATGTTTCTCCTTTTTTAAAGTCCATTTTTGCGCTTGTACTACCTTCTCTCTCAAGTAATAACGCATCATCTAACATTGTTAATGTAGTTGTTGTACCGCTCATTCCTGATATCTCTGTTTCTTCATAAATAGCTTTAAAACCATTTTCTGTTACAAGAAATTCTCCAGGTGTTACTACTTCAATTACATCTTGCTCATCTAAGTCATTAAAACTCTTTAATGATATAATTGCCTTTTTCTTCATATTATGCCTCCATTTTCTCTATAATAAATCTTTTAAATCCTCTTATATCTACTGCTACCAATATTTTTATATTTTTGGGTTTAGCTTGTCCGATTACAGCTTTTATTATATTTTAAATTTATATATTTTTCTTTATATCATATAGTTTAAATTTATTAATAAAAATTATCAAGTTTTATATTTTTACTTTTATAGTTTATTTCTCCTTATCTCCAAATAGCAATTCCATAAATTTAAATTTAAATTTAATATCACTTTTTGATTTTTTATCATCTTTTTCTTTTTTAAGATTTTCCTTAATATTCTTTGATTCTTTTGTAAGATTTTCTTTAATATTATCAGAGTCAACAGCTTCTTTAGTTTCATCTACAAAACATAATGGAGGAAACATTACACACCACCAATTTTGTCCTTCTGCATTCCCTATAAGTATTCTATAAGCTTCATACTCTCCTTGAGGAAAAACTAAATCTCCATATACTTTATCAGGGAAATTTTCTTTTGAAAGCATACTTGTTATATTATATGAATACCCATTTTCCTTAATAACATCTTCTGCAATTTTTTCTACTGCAGACTTATTTTGAATTATGAAATCTCTAGCTTCATTTAAATCCTTACACTCTTTTAATTGATCTGATACATACTCTATAACTTTATCTCTTACTTTTAACTTTAAATTTTGATCCTCTTCACTATCACTGTTAGCTATTACATGAAATCTTATTATTTTATTAACTATATCTTCATAAACTAACTCGTCATTTTCTTGAAAGACTTGTCCTCCATAATAGCTTGAACAACCCGCTATATTAATAGATAAAATAACCATAAAAAAACCAATAATAATTCTTTTCATACTATAAACCCCCTTATAGCTAAATTATTGCCAAATTTAGGAGGTTTATACTTACATTTTAAACTGTTCTTGTAATAAATACATCATTATATTTTTCTTTCATTTTTTCAAAGCATCTTTGAGCCTTTAACATATCATCAAAAAATGCAAAGACAGTAGGTCCGCTCCCACTCATCATAGTTCCCATAGAACCATAATACCTCATTTCTTCTTTTATATTTATAAGAATTTTGTGTTTTCTTAATGTCACATTTTCTAATAAATTCTTCATATTACTACAGACTAGCTTTAAGTCGTCTTTTTCCATAGCTTCAATTATTGCATTTGTATCAGGATGATTTCTTGCTTTTTCAATATTAAATTCTTGATATACCCCCTTGGTTGATACTCCAAAAGGAGGTTTAACTAGAACTAAAATTTTATCTTTAAAATTCTTTAATTCAGTTACTTTTTCTCCAACTCCTTCACATAAAGCAGTTCCACCCTTAATACAGTAAGGAACGTCCGCTCCTAATTTTAGACCTAATTCCATTAATTCTTCATTTGAAGCATTTACATTAAATAATGAATTCATTATCTTCAGAACAGCAGCCCCATCTGTACTTCCACCTGCCAAACCTGCACAAACAGGTATATTTTTCTTTATATATATATATACTCCATCATTTATATTATATTTTTCCTTAAATAATTTAGCTGCTTTATAAGCTAGATTTTTTTCATCAGTAGGTACATATTGTTTGTTACACTTTATAGTAATATCTTTTTTTTGTTTTTCTATTGTGATTTCATCATATAAGTCTATTGATTGCATAATCATTTGTAATAAATGATATCCATCTTCTCTTTTTCCTATTATATCTAATGATATATTAATCTTAGCATAAGCTTTACTTCTCATACTTTTATTTCCTTTCACTATAGTTCAAATATTTCAAAATAAACTTCAGAGTTTAACTCTGAAGTTTATTTTATTATATATTTTTTTACTTATATAGTAAACTAGGAATATCCAAAGCTTAATTTGAAATACTTTTCTCTATATAACTGTTGTCTTCTTTGTATATAGAGAACTCATTTATTATATTAACTAATGGGGCCATATCTTCAAAAAACATTACTATAGTGTCTCCTTTTTGAGAAATATTCAGAGCTCTTATTAATGCTTCCTCTTCTTTTAATACAACTTCACATTTTTTCTTAGCATTTATTTTTTTCGCTCCATCAACTATTAATTGTGCAATTTCTCCTTGATTTCTTCCCCTTAAATCTTTATCTTCCTTTACTATTATATAATCTAGATGCTGTGATGATATTTTTCCTATTTCTAGTGCCATATCATTACTTCTGTCCCCAGGTATTCCAACTATTCCATATAACTTACCTTTGTTTATATGCTTTACAGCTGAAAGAACAGCATTATATCCATCTATATTGTGGCCATAATCTAAAATAACCTTCACTCCATTAACATTATAACAATTAAATCTTCCAGCATTTTTATCTGAATTTAATAAATAGCTTGTTATTCCATTTTTTATCATACAATAATCTATTTTCATCCCCACTAAAGCTCCACATGTTGCAAGTATATTTTCAACATTGAACATTAATTTTCCATCTAAAGTTATTGGTACTTCATCTACATTACATATAATATGTTTCTTTCCTTCATTAACCACTACTATATTATTATTATCTAAGTAAACACATATATTGCTTAGCTTATTTTGTTTTAGTAAAGGATTATTGATATCTTTACTAAAAAGTATTATATTAGCTTTTATTCTATCCAAAATAGATTTACTCCAATAATCATCAGCATTTAATACTACATACCCCTCTTCTTTAACTGCTTCTCCAACTAAAGATTTTACATAGCATAACTCTTCCATAGAATTTATTCCATCAATTCCTAGGTGATCTTGTGTTATATTAGTTATTACTGCCACATCAGCTAAATCATATGCCAGCCCTTTCTTTATCATTCCACCTCTTGCAGTTTCTAAAACCGCTACATCTACATCTTTATTCATTAATATTGCTTTAGCACTTTCAAATCCAGTATCATCTCCTGAATCAATGCACTCATCATTTATATATATACCACTGGTGCTAGTCATTCCCACACAGTAACCCATTTTAGATAAAGTATGACTTATAACTCTTGTAATAGTCGTTTTTCCATTGGTTCCTGTTATTGATATAACTGGTATATTGCATGGATTATTATTATATAGCATATTCACTATTTCTTTTCCTAAATCTCTCGGAGTTCCTTCACTTGGATTTAAATGCATTCTTAGCCCCGGTGCTGCATTTATCTCCATTACTATACCATTATTATGTATTATAGGCTTTGATATATCTTCTGTGCATATATCTATACCACAAATATCCAGTCCTAGCATCTTAGCTGCCCTTATACATAAATTTATATTTTCATCACATATTTTATCAGTATAATCTACAGCTTCCCCTCCAGTAGATAAATTAGCATTCTTTCTTAAATATACTTTTTCTTTTCCTTTTAAAATATCATTTATTTCTTTTCCTTGTTCATTTATATATTTTATAACTTCATTGTCTATCTTAATCTTAGTTAAAGACCTTTCATGGTCTTCTCCTCTTTCTGGGTTTTCATTTACCTTATCTATTAGCTCTAATATTGTGTTAACTCCATTTCCTTCAATATATGGAGGTCTTCTAAGAGATACTGCTACTACCTTATAATTAATTACACAAACTCTAAAGTCATTTCCAGTATAATATTTTTCTATAATTATGTCCTTAAACTTATCCTTTAAAGATTTATATGCCATTAGTAGCTCTTTTTCATTTTTTATATTTAATATTACTCCCTTTCCTTTATTACCATATTGAGGTTTTAAAACAACTGGATATCCTATTTCCTCAGCACTTTTTAATATATCTATTATATTTTTAACCTTAAATCCTAGTGCAACAGGAATACTTTGTGTTCTTAGAAGTTCTTTTGTTAACATTTTATCGCAAGAAATATCTACAGATACACATCTTGTATTGGTACCTATTGATGACTCTATTATCTTTCCTTGCTTTCCATATCCTATTTGATAAAAATCTCCATTTCCTATTTTAATAATTGGCAAACCAACTTTTTGAGCATAATCACATATTGCCTTTGTGCTTGGTCCCATAATTTCGTCTTTTAAAATACTTTTTAAATATTCTATTCTTTCATCATAATTTATTGGGATTTTATTTATTAGCGCATTTATTATATCTACTGCAAGCTTTGCACTTTCAATAGCCACATTTTCGTATAAATATTGATAAATTATATAATAATGATTTCCTTTAACTTCTCTAGATTTCCCATAATGTATATCGATACCTAATTTATTTTGTATTGCTATAGTTATATGCTCGCATATATGAGCTAAATAAGTTCCTTCAATTAATCTTTTTACAAATCCTCTTTCTTCATCAATTCCACATCTATGAGTGTTTAATTCAGGAATCATATTAATAAGATTATCATTAAAATCTTCTATATCTTTACTTGGAGTTTCACTATATCCTTCTAAATCTACATCCATCCTTATACACATTTTATGAGAATAGATATTTTTCCCTTTAAAGACTTTAGTCTCTATTATTTTCATTTCTATTGCTTTCCTCCTCAAAAGGTACCTTAGTAAGAAGATTAAATCTATCTCCTTCTTTTAATACATGTAAGCTAACATTAAACATACTTAATACTTCATCATAATATTGCTCAGATGCATTGCTATGGGTTATATTTCTTGCATCCAAAAAATAGACAGCTCCACTTCCTACAACTTGAGCTTCTCCACTGTCTTTAACTACTATAGCAGTATCTTCATCGATTCCAATTCCTAAAACTTCTGGGTTTTGAGCTATCCCTGTAAGAAGCCTTCCAATTCTTCCTCTTTGAGCAAAATGTTGATCTATCATTATGCCTTTTACTAAACCTAATCCAGGTGCCATTTTTAAGGTACATTTTCTTGGAGATTCATCATCTTCTCCTTTAACCACCATAGTATCACTCATAACTGAAGCTCCTGCTGATGTTCCAACTATTATACACCCATTTGAACTTGCTTCTTTAATAGCATCATAAATAGGTGTTCCTCCTATTAGGCTAGTTATCCTTAATTGGTCTCCTCCTGTAAAAAATATAAGTGATGCTTCTTCTACAAGTTTTATATTTTCTTTATTTAAAGAGTCTGATCTTTCTTTTATATTTAGTCCTTTAATTTTATTAACTCCTAATTTATTGAATATTCCAGTATATTTTTCTAGTGCTTCCTTTGGATATTCTGTTGCTATTGTAGCTATTAAAATATTATCCTTCTCTTTATTTATTGAATTACAAACTTTTTTTAGAATCTCCTTATCTCCTTCTTTATCCTCTGCTCCTCCAATTATTATTAAGTCGCCTTTAATTTTTTCTGACATTTTCTCACCTCTTATCATGCATTTCTTATTTTATCCAACCTTCCTTAATATTATTCACAAAAACCCCAAATGAAACCGCCTCTAATAAAATACCCAAAAATATAGCGGCTATAGAATAAATTCAAAGAATCTATTCTATAGCCGCTAGAAAATTAGAATAATGCTCTACCTGGTATTATTAATTTATCTCCTGATTTTATGTTTTCATTTCCCTCTAATTCATTTAATCTATTCAGTTCATCCATTGTAGTATTATATTTTTTAGCTAAATCCCATAATGTATCATCTTGTCCAACAACATATATAGTTACTGATGATTTCTTTTCTTTAACTTCTGAAGGTCCTTCTATCACATCTGTTACACATTCTTTTTTCACTTTATAGCAAACTTTTATAGTAAGTCCCACATTAGCTTTCACCGATATAGAATTACCTTCTAAACTTGCATCTATACTTTCTAAAGAAGCTTTAACTAATGCATTCATACCCTTTTTAGCACCCTTTACATCAGCTGCTGTAATAAATGGAATTTCACCTGTTATAATTCCATATCCTGAATCTTCTCCTGCAATCTTATAAATCATTGATGTTTTAACTACACCTTCAACTTTAACTTTTTCATCATCAACCATTTTATCTGTTATCATAGGATTTCCCATTACTGATATTATTTGCTCTATTCTTTCGTCTGCATTTTTTAATTCAATATTGTCTTTTGCCATGGCTTCTACATTGTTTACCGAATGAATAGCTCCAAATTCCTTTTCATCCTTTGAAATATCAATATTCATAGTAGGTGAATATGCGTCTTTTAACATTTCTATTCTATCTTTAGAGTACACTTTAACGTCTCCTCTTATTACAAATTCTACATCTACTACTCTATTTTCACCTAAGTCATCTAAATTAATTGCACACTGCTGATCCTTAATACTAAGATTTAATGAACTAATCATATCTCCTGAAATTCCTGGCATTTCTTCTTCTTTTGAAAGATAGATATCATCTTGTAATGTTATAAGTTCTTTATTTTCTTTACCTTTATATAAAATCTCTATTTTGCAATAGCAACCTATATAAACTTTATCTTCTACAAGTTTTATTTCCTTCTTATGAACGTTCATAGAGCACTTTAATATTTCTTCTATTTCAGGTTTATCCATAGTTACCTTAAGCATAGATTTGCCCATTAAGTCTATCTCTTTTTCACCTTTTACACTATTTAACATTTCATCTTTCTTCTTTATTTGTATGTCCTCTTTACCTTCAATATCTTTTACATACTCGAATTCGCCATTTTTATACATTTCCCATTTTAATGTAATTACTCCATCAATGCCAACTTTTCTTTCATTCATCCAATTAGCTTCAATATGTTCTATCTCGCACTCAACATCGCATATTATATTATGTTCATCACTATTAAGATCAAGATAGTTAGCAAATTTATCAGTAAAAATAACTGAATGTATTTTATTTGTTGGTGAATCTGTTATAACCTCATCTTTAGGTAAATAAAATACTATATAAACTAGCTGACCTTCTACCATAACCTTATCACCAAGTACTTCTTTATTTGTTATAGTAGCTTTAGAATCTACTCCCAATACCTCTTTCATATCAGGATATTGTGAATCTCTTATTAAGTATTCTCCCTTTAGTACATGATTAGTTGAATTTTCCCTAAGTAATTGTTCATACCGAACCACTTCTTTTATTACATCTATCTGTGACATATAACCCCTCCCATACAATACCTATTACTAAATATATTTCTAACTGTATATATTTATTCATATTACTTTGTAATGTTTCTAAAATAAAAAGGTTAAATTTCAACAAATTTATTACTCTTATTTACAATATAGGATGTAATATCTAAAAAAATGTCGAATTTTAATTTTCTCCTAAAGTTTTTTATGTTTTTTTTAAATAATATGTTGACATACAATAAAATATGTCGTATTATAAAGAAGGTTATTGACCATATAACCTCTCATAAATTCTCAATACCCTTTTATACCATAGTTGAAAGATGGAAACCCACCATCTTTCTTTTTTTATAAAAAAATACAAAAAAATATAGAGCCTCGTTTGTTCGAAGCTCTATTCTCTATAAAGCAAAATATAACTGTACTGTCTTTGTTAATACATCTGAATAGCTGTATGTTACTGTCCTTTGAATATCATTCTCTAGCCTTACTACAAAAATGCTTGGATGAGCACTTTCTATAACTCCGTTGTTTACTAGGATCTTTTTTCTTCCACCATTTGCCTTTAGAGTTACTTTATCTCCTATATGATCTTCTATATCCCTCTTTATAGCGGCGATAGTCTTTACTTTTTCCACATAAACACCTTCTTTCTCCTTATATTATACTCTCATACCCACTTTTTGTCAAGTAAAATTTATATTTTATCACCTTTAATATCAGATGTCAATGTAAACTTTTACCTTTTTAACGATATAATATACATTTATTATTATGCCTATATATTGTTTTTTTATACATTTTGTTTATATATTTAATAAATTAGTAACATTTGTAGAATTTTGCAAAGAAATTTATTCAGTTCACAGCACACAATTGACAATTGCCAGTTTATGATGAAACTACTTCGTAGTTTCTGAATTTTAAGTTATTTTAACTCCTTTATTTTTGATATAACAATTTCTTAATTCAGTAGAGCTGAATTATTTCCATAACTATGGCCTGTCCCTTATTAACTGTGAACTAAAAATCTTAATTCCCAATTTATATATATGGTGATCTTGGATATCCTTCTCTATATTTTCCTCTTGTTTGTAAACCACCTATTCCTTTTGTTCCTGTTATTGTATTATCTATAACTTCTGTTATAGATACAACCTTATCAATTCTTGTATAAGCTATCTTTTCACATACAAATACAGGATCTAAACAGTGAATTAATACTCTATTAGGAGAACTCGCAAAATTAGCTCCTGCATCTAACATACATTCGTAACAGCTTTGGCAGGCTCCTGCAAAGATAACTAACTCATCATAACTTGAATTATAATTTCTTAAAGCTTTAACTGCATCTATATAATATTTGGAATTTCTATAATTATCTAGGTTTAAAAAATCGTCTGTTATTCTTAGAACACTATCGTGTCCAGTTAAAACTACTATATCAGGCTTTATTTCTTTAACTAAATCAACTATAACTTCTGGTTGATTTTTTTCTGCTACAGCTCTTCCTACTGCCTCTAAAGACAACTGTTTATACACCTTAAGGCACATCTCTAAATATTCTTTATCACCATCTATATGCAATATTTTTCCTGGCCTTCCAAACATCAATTCTTTATTTTGTTGTGCTTTAGAGGATTTACTCCCCCTTGATAAACTACTCAATTTACTAAGAGCTTCAATATCCCCTCTCATAGATACAGCCTTCTTTATTGCCTCATCAACTCTTGTATTTAATATCTTTTCTTTTGTTCCTACATATTCACCGTCAACTTCTTCTAAATCCTCTTTTTGAGAATCTGCTATTATTCTAATACTAATTCCTTTTAGCACATAAATAGGATTTCCATTTTCATCGTCTTTAATATCTATTATTCTAAAGGTAATATCTTTATCATATGATTTCCTAACTACTAAATCACCTATTTCCATTTTTCCCTCTTAGTTAATTATTTTATATTATCTTATGTCGAATTTTAAGCATTTGTACATAAAAAAAGTTCATATGTAAATTTTCTTATCCCCTCCTTTCACTCCAAGTCATCGTAAACTTATATATGATATTTTGCCAGCTTAAGGAAGAAATTATAAATAGTTATCCATATGATAAACTTTTTATAACCGATCTAAAGAATAAAAAAAGTGCTCATAGCACTTTTTTCATTCTAAATTATATAGATTTTTAAATTCTCCTAAAAACTCTAACATAGATTCTTGCTCATTTATTATTGATTCAATTTTGTTTCCAAAAGTATTTTGTCCCCAGTTAACTTCATTATAATAATATCTATTAGCAAGTCTCCAATACCTCTGTGGAAATTGTAGGTATGCATATAGAACTTTATATTCACTATCTAAAAATGGTGAAACCTCATTGTATGACTCTATTATTGCTTTAGCAAAATTTATGTCCCAGTCTACTCTCTTTAAAACCTTTATCATAAAATTAGATATATCAAATGTTCTTACTTCTCTTTTACAATAATCAAAATCAATTACATTGCAATTATTGTTTTCATCTAAAATTATATTGTGATAGGTAAAATCATGATGGCAAAAACTTTTTTCATTTTCTGCTATCTCACATAATTTCATATACTCTGATTCTTCTAAAGTTTTTAAAGCTTTCTTACCTATTTCTTTATAAAACTCCATTGATTTTAAATATAGTAAATCAAAATTATTTTTATTATTTTTTTTTCTTACCATATCTCTCATTTTATCAAAGGATTTTATTCTTTTATTCATAAGGTGAGTCCATCTGCCTAAATCACTTTTTAATTTAGAATTTTCTGGAGGGTCATATCCTTTTGATGCTTCATGCAATCTAGCAAGAGTTCTTGCTGCTAATTTCACCTCTTCTATATTATGAAAATCACATTCTCTTCCCTCTATCCATTCTGATAATGTATAAAGATCTTCATTAACTAGGGCGTATGGCTCCCCATCTATGTTTAAAAAATACTTATCTACACCTTTAAAACCATTGTTTATCAGATGTTCCTTGGCTCCATAAACAAATAATAGCTTTTGAGGGCCATAATTTATCTTCTTTAAACATCTTTCTCCCTTATTAGTTTTTAAATAATACACTCCTTTATTTGCTTTTAAAACTTCGATTTTAACGTTAAATTGTCTTTCTATTTCAAATTCTCTCATCATAACTCTCACCTCCTTTATATTTATATGACTATATGTATTCTTTTATTAACATTTTATTCCTATCTTTAATATAATAAATTAAAAACAATATGAAAGGATTAAATCATGAAGATAGGCATAGATGGCAGAGCTGCAAAATGGTATAGGGGAACTGGAATTGGCACATATACTTATCAACTCATAAATAGTATAAACAAAGTTGATAAACTTAATGACTACTTAGTTTTTCTACCTGAAAACTCAGCTCTAGATTTAAGTGGCAATTTTAATGTTGAATCAGTTAAGGCCTCTTCGAATTCTAGTTTTTGGGATGAAGTTAGAATTCCTAATATTTTAGATGATACTAATATAGATATCTATCATGTCCCTCAGAATGGCGTCGGTCTTTCCACCAGTATAAATTGTCATAAAACCATTACTTTGCATGATATAATCCCATTGAGAATGCCAGAAACCGTTAGTGATCGTTATTTATATATATTTAACAACGAACTTCCTAAAATAATAAATAGTTGTGATGGTATTTTAACAGTTTCTGAATTTTCAAAGCAAGATATATCAAAAGAATTTAATTTTCCTAAGGATAAAATTTTTGTTACTCATCTTGCTGCTGAGGATATATATAGACCTTTGAATAAGAGTCAATGCAAAAAAATTATTGAAGACGAATATAGTATAAAAGAGGACTTTATATTATATGTAGGTGGCTTTAGCCCTAGAAAAAATATAGTAGGCTTAATAGAGTCTTTTTCTCGTCTTCCTAAAAATGCAAAGAAAAATCTTAAGCTAGTTATAACAGGAAAAAAAGGTATTTCATATGATATTTATAAAAAACGTACTGTAGATCTTAATATTGAAAATGATGTTATTTTCACAGATTTTATTCCTCTTGAAAAATTACCTATTTTTTATAATGCATGTGAATTATTAGCGTATCCATCATTTTATGAAGGATTTGGTTTACCCCCATTAGAGGCAATGGCATGTGGTACTCCTGTAATAACTTCTAATGTTACATCTCTCCCTGAAATCTGTTATGATTCTGCTTTATTAATTAATCCTTATAGTATAGATGAATTAACCTGTGCTATAGATAGAGTTTTAAATGACAATTCTCTTAGGTTAAATATGATTAATCAAGGAATAATAAACAGTTCTAATTATTCATGGAATATAACTGCTAAATCAACTTTAACGGCTTATGAGAAAATTATACAAAATTAATATAAAAAAAAATAAAAGGACATCATTATTAAATAAATAGATGCCCTTTTATTTATTTAGTAGAAATATTCATTCATTTCTACTATAAAATTCTCTATAAGATCTTTTCTGTAATTCTCATTGCTTATTTTATCATTTAACCTATTTAGAAATACTTCGTAATCCCATTTCTTTTGTTTATAATAATAATCTCTCGTTATTGTAACAAAATCTCTTGGAAAACTTATTATTGAATATATAAATTTTATTTCTTGTTTACTTAATTTTTCTATTGAATTATAAGAATCTAATACTAACTTAAATTTACTAATATCATAATAGCTATTCTTTATTACTCTTATAGCATAGTTAGCCACATCTACAGCTCTAGTATCTATTTTACAGTAATCAAAATCTATTATTTTCACTTTATCTCCATCAATAATAAAATTATGATGTGCCAAATCATTATGACATAAAACCCTTTTATCGAAATCTTCAAGCATTGAATTATATTCACACATAGCTAAAAGTTCTATAGACTTTTGTATTTGATATATATTATTATCCACATTCTCTAAGAATATTTTGTCAAATTCATCTTTATGCCTGAATCTTTTTACATATTCTTTAATATTATCTAAATCTTCTTTAGCCTTATTAAATTGATACGGTAAGTATTCACCTAGGTTTCCTTTTACTATATCTCCATTAAGCTTATTAAATATACCCTTTGATGCTTTATGCATATTAGCTATACTTTTAGCACATATCTCAATTTCTATAGGATTAGTAAATGTTACTTCTCTTCCTTCTATCATATCTAGCAATACATAGGTATTTCCCCTAAAACGATGAACTACTTTACCATCTTTATTTACATAATAACTAAGAACATCATTATATTCTTTGCATATATAATTTAAAGCTTCATTTATAAATGATATTCTTTCTTCACTTGAATCTGTAAGCTTTAATATTTTCTTCCCTTCATTTGTTAATAAAACAAAAACTTTTCGCAATGGTATTATATCTTCAATTTCTAGAGACAACTTTGTAAAAAACTCTTCACTTAAGTCATACTTGCACAATATATCTCTATCAATGTATCTGAATTTATTCATCTTTGAACTCCCCCACTAAATTATTAAACATCCACTATCCATTTTTCTTGCCTTATATAGATTTTCTATAATTTCCTCTTCTTTTAAATTTAATTTTCCTAATATATATCTCTCCATAACCTTAAATTCTTCATTTGGATACGCACTTAGTGACTTTAAATATTCCTTACTATCCTCTTCCAAATTTGATTTAGCAACATAAAAATTTATTATCTCTTCTATATCTATATTTGTATCTTTTCTTTTTATTTTCTTTATATATGAATATATATCATGTTCCTTAATGTTATATGTTAGATATTTTATTGTTCCTATAAAAATTTTATTATCTCTAGATACAATTAAATTATTTTCATCAACTCTACCTAAACAAATCTCATAGTTTTTCATGCTTCTCTCAATTAAACTTCTATAATTACTTGAATATAAATTATTTAAAGCTTTTTTACCTTTATTTAATAGATATTCACCATTCTTTATTAAATAAAAATCAATTAAACTTAAGTTGCTTTTATTTTCTATTTCTTTAAGATACCTCCCTAGTAAGATTATTTGAGAATTATAGTTATTGATCTCTCTCCCAATAGATCCTCCAATTCTAGGTAGTAAGTTTTCTTTATAAGAACTAACTTTACTTTGAAATAGAACTATATTTTCAATTTGAGTAAATATACTTTCCCAATTCTTATCTATTGTTTTGCTTACTTTTTCATTTAGTATATAAATCTCTCTTTCTTCTAAATATGATTTTAATTCAAACTTTCCCATATTATCACCTCTATTAAAAAAAGCTATCAACAAACTTTTCTCTATTATTCCTATCCCTTAGATATTTATTGAGCTTATTAACTAAAAATTCTTCTCCCCAAGGCTGCTGCTCCCAATAGTATTGAAGTCCAATTTGCCAAAATCCCTGTGGAAACCTAATAAACCCTTTTATAAGTTCTAGTTCATCATCATATATTGAATGAGCTTTAGAATAACTATCTAGTACTAAGGTAGCTTTGGCATTGCTCCAATTTCCATCTTTCATACTTCTAATTAGTAGTGATGATAAATCATGTATATGAGAATCTAATATGCAATAATCAAAATCTATTATATTTAACTCTCCGCTTTTATCTATTAATACATTGTGATTAGCATAATCATGGTGACAAAACCCTCTTTTCATAACTTCTCTATCCATAATTTCTATATATTTATTTAATTTTAATTCCTCTATTGATTTTCTTCCTCTTTGTAGTTCATCTTCCATAACCTCTAGATATATTTCATCAAATTTAGATTTATATGCTTTTTGGTAAATTCTTTTTTTAAAATCTAATATTTCTTCACATCTTGTTTCAAAAACCTTTATCCAAGAATACCAAGCTATTCTTGGTTTCATATTTCTACTAAGTGTAAAACCCTCGCTACATTTATGAAGTTCGCCTAATTTAGTTGCTGCTAACTCCAGTTCATATAAGCTTTTATAATTACAATTTCTACAATCTATCCATTTATTTAAATATGCATAGCAATTTCCAAGCTTTATATACCCACAATTATCTTTAGTCTCTATAATTGTTGGTATCTTATTAAATCCCTGTTTTTGCAGATGATTAATGGCTGAAAATATAAAATAAAAATGAGGAAATTGATATTTAATAACTTTAATACCATAATCCTCATCATCAGTTCTAATCTTATAGCTATTTTTAACCTTTTCTATACTTAATATATTTAAGGAATACTTAGATTCAATTTCTTTCTTTATATATGAAATATCCATAGAATTCTCCTTAAGACTTATTCTATGTCATTATATGAAAATGTATATTTTATTGTGTTTATTATCACAGAATTAAATTATTAATAATATTTTGTTATATAAATAAAAAATCCTAATATTTATAATATATAGGATAAGTTTAGGAGGATTAATATGAAAATATCTATAGATGCAAGAGGTATAAACTTATATAATGGTACTGGTATTGGTACTTATACTGAAAACCTTGTTATTGAACTTCTTAATATAGATAAGCAAAATGAATATTCATTATTTTGGACAGGAACTGATTATGAACGGTTTAAAAAACACAATAGCAAGATAATTTTCACCTCTAGAAAGCATGGTGGATTTTATGAGAATTATTATTTTCCTAATTTTATAAATAATAATAGTATTGATATCCATCATATTCCACAAAACGGAATGGGTCTTTGTGATAACTATAAAAATAACTGTATAGTAACTATACACGATTTAATTCCATATATTTTACCAGATACCACTGGGAGAGGATATCTTGAAAGATTTTTAAAAAATATGCCTTCTATAATAGATAACGCTAAAGGGATACTTACCGTTTCTGAATATTCTAAGAGGGATATTTTAAAATTTTTTAATCATATACCTGAAGAAAAAGTTTTTGTTACACCTTTAGCTGCTAATTCAAATTTTAAACCTTTAGATAAAAACTATTGCAAAGGTTATATTAAAGAAAGGTTTAATATAACTACTCCCTATATACTCTACATAGGTGGATTTAGTGTACGTAAAAACGCTAAAGAACTTATTTTGGCTTTTGATAAAATTTTTAAAGACCTGAAAGAGCCTCATACATTACTTTTAGCTGGATCCCTTAAAGATGAAGGTAAGAAACTTGCTCAAATGGTAGAAAATTTACCTAATAAGAATAATATAATTTTTACTGGATTTATAGAAGACTCTCTTCTTCCTGTCTTATATAACGGAGCTGAAGCTTTTGTATATCCTTCTTTCTATGAAGGTTTTGGGCTTCCCCCTTTAGAGGCTATGAGTTGCATGACTCCAGTTATAACATCAAATATCACTTCTATTCCTGAAGTCACTGGAGATGCTTGTATATTAATAGATCCTTCTATGAGGGAAGAACTAGAAGAATCCTTAGTAAACTTATTGAATAATAATAGTTTAAAAGAAACTTTATCAAAAAAAGGCTATGAAAGAAGTCTTAAATTTTCTTGGAGAGAAACAGCAATAAAAACCCTGTCTGCTTATGAGAAAATATATCAACTCTAATTATATAAATCGTATATTATATAATTAAATTTATTATAATTCTTTATTTTAGGAGCCCTTTCAACTATATTACTTAATATTAAGAAGGGGCTACTACCCTCTGATGTTTTGGTACTTTTACCATCATATTTTATTCTTAAAGAATATAATGAACTAGGTACAAAATTGTAATTTAATAACTCTTTAGATAATAACTCTTTATGAGTTGCTGAATAAGCAATAAAGCTTTTGATAGCTTCTTTATTATCATCAACTTTTAAAGCCACCAAGTTTTCTCCACCTAAATCATAAAATCTATTTTCACCAATATTAAAACTCGGAGGATTCTTACACTCCCAAGCTCCATCTATTTCATTCATATTTATGTCTTTATAAAAATCTATAGAATCTATTCTACAAATATAATTATTATCATTTGTAAAGTTATTATTATATACCTCATTTATTGTATCTTTAATTTCTGCTTCAGAATACTCTTTACCTTCTAAATCAACTAATTGTGCAGTTATTAAAAGATTTATATTATCTTTATCCTTACTTGAAAAGATATTTATTTCTCCATTACTTTTGTTATATATATCTCTCCCTATACTTATTAATTCTTTCCAGGTATTTATATCCTCTACTTTATGTCCATAATTACTTAAAACATCACTTCTCAAAAATAAGCCTATAGGATTAGATGTAAATGGAACTGCATTATAATCTTTATTTATTCTAACTTCTTGAAGCCTGTTTTCATTAAAATTCTTACTATAGGTTTCAATTATTTCTTTATTTTCTTCCTTAAAATTCAGCTTATCCTTAATTTGGTTTAATTTTATAAAATCTAAATAAACTATATTAGGTAATTCTTTAGAATTTGCATTCAAAATCTTTTCTAAATAATTTTCCTCATTTACTTTAACAACTTGCACTTTAACCTTTTTGTTGTTTTCTTCAAACTCCTTTGCAATAGAATTGAAATATAAATAGTACTTCTCTTCTGACCATATAACTATATTTCCCTTTAACATTCCACTATTTGGTTTAGCAAAAAACATATTAATAGTTATTATAATAAATATAGCTATTAATAAATATATTATTAATTTCTTTCTTATTTTCATATCAATCACATCCTCATCCATATTATAAAATTATACACTATTAAATAGTTTTATTGCATAATTTGTATCTAAATACCTAGACTAAACTAAATTATTGTTAAGGCTTATAGTATTTAAAGATATCTAATATCAAATAATTTTGATTTTTCTATATTATTATACTATAATATTTAAACATATAGATTATTAGATAGGAGACTATTATGCATATAGATAGTTTAAATTATTTTTTTAAGGTTGCTAAGTCGAAAAGTATTTCAACAGTGGCTAAGAATACTCATATATCACAATCTGCACTAAGTCAACAAATGCTTAAATTAGAAGATAAATTAAATGTAAAATTATTAAATAGAAGTAATAAAGGTGTTACCCTAACTCCAGAAGGAGAAATTTTATTTAAATATTGTGAATCTATTCTTAATGCTTATAATAAAATGCAAGAAGAATTATCTAATTCAATTCATAAAAAGACATTTATATCAATTGAAGCTGCAGAATCTATAAGCTTAACTATTTTACCATCTTTAGTTTCTAAGCTAAAAAAGGTATATAACTCATATACTATAAATCTTAATACTATAGATTGCTGTTCTAATTCAAATTTATTAAATAATATTTGTGATATTTATATATGCTATAGAAAACCAGAGCATAATGATAGTATTATTACAAAGCAACTAGGAACTGATGAAATAGTTTTGGTTGCAGATAAAAACTTTCATATCAATAGTATAAAAAAAGAGCAACTTTTTGAATTGCCCTTAATTTTAGCTTCAGATAAAAATTGCTTAAAGCATTTTTTATGTTCAGAATTAAATTGTGATGAAAAAGATTTAGATAGCTCAAATATTCTTTATCGAACTAATTCTTATTTTTCTGCACTAAATGGAGTTTTGTCGACTAAAGCTGTTACATTTATACCAATGAGTATGTATGACAACTATTGTTCTACTACTAATATAAAAAAAATTAAAATAGAAGACTTCTCTATTTCAATTCCAATTTATATAAATTATTCTGAAGCTTTCTATAAAACTAATTCTGATTTTATAAAATCCTTAAAAAATATGTTAAAAGGATACTTAAGCTAAGTATCCTTTTAATATGTTCTCAATAATAACCATTGCGCTATTTCTCTTAAAATATACTTATATTCATTTTCTGGAAGCCTATCTATTCCTTTAAAACATTTCTTCATATATTTTTCTGCTAATTCCTTAGCATTTTCTATTCCATTATTTTTCTTAACCAAATCTATTATCTTGCTTACTTCTTCTTCTGTATAAAAATCCTTCTCTAGAATATCATTAAATGCACTTTTATCCTTTTTGTAAGCATAAATTAATGGCAGCGTATATATACCTTGTTTTAAATCATTAGCCGCAGACTTTTTAATACTTTCATCATTTCCTTCGTAATCTAATATATCATCTATTATTTGAAAAGCCATGCCTAAATTGTGTCCTATATTTCTAAGTTCTCTACTAACCTTTGTGCTTGCATTACATTCTGCTGCACCCAAGTACAATGAAATTGAGAATAATTCAGCAGTTTTACCTGATATTCTACTTAAATAATCTTTAACAGAGAAATTCATTGAAAATCTAGAATTTAATTGATTTACTTCGCCCATACATATTTTAGACATTGCTCTTGAATCAACTTTTATGGCTTGCAATGAGGCATTCGTTGCTAATATTTTAAAACATACACAAAAAAGATAATCACCTATGTAAACAGCATAATCCTTTCCATACTTTGATTGAATAGTTTCTTTACCTCTTCTAAGTTTTGAATCATCTATTACATCATCATGTACTAATGTAGCCATATGTAACATTTCAATTACCGCAGCTGTTGGAATAGACTTTTCTTTATCATACTCTCCAAACTTTGATCCTATTAAAACAAAAGCTGGTCTCAATAACTTCCCACCGGATTCTATTAGTTCTATTATCGAATTTTCAATTTTCTTGTCTTTGCATTTAACATTATTTTTCATAAGATTTAATACATCAACAAGTTCTTGCTTTATATCAGGATACTTATTCCAAATTTTGTCCATTATAATCCACCTTCTTAGTGATAATCTAAATCATAAATTTAGTATTTTCACCTTGTTAATATATATGTTTCAATTAATAGTTTAAATAATAAATATGCTACAAGTATAGTATATTTATCTTTTTATATTATCTAAACATTGGTAACTTCTTTAAATGCGCTACTACATAGTTTGCAGTTATACCAATAAAAATCCCAGTAATAATTCCTACACTTGATAATATAGGTAAATATAGCATAACCCCTATATTCTTGACTATTAAAGAAGCTATTAATAATTGCCCAACATTATGAAATATCGCCCCTGCTGAGCTTACACCTATGATACTAACTTTATCTTTAAATAAATCTTTTACAATAGTCATTGCACCAAAACTTAAAATTCCACCTGTTGCGCTATACATAAAAGATGATAAGTTACCACCGAACATTGTTGATAATGTAAGTCTTAAGAATAATACTAAAAAAGCATCCTTCTTGCTGTCTAACGTATATAAAGCAATAACAGTAATTAAATTCGCTAATCCTAATTTAGCACCCGGTGTTATAAATGGGACAGGAATCATTCGCTCAATAATATGTAAAACTAAGGCTTGAGCCACTAATAATCCTATATATACTATTTTATTAGTTTTTTTCATAGCTCCTCCTTAATAAGATAGTATAATATCATCTTCACTCGTTCCTTTTATTTGTATCATAACTTTATGAGGAAGACATACTAAACTTTGCCCAGGTTTCTCTATATAAGCTGGATTCATACATACTTTATCTGGACAGTCTGCTTCTATTATACCTATTTTATTATCCTTTACCTTTATAATATTTGTTCCTTCTTTAGTTTTTATTTCTATAGTTTCTTCACCCTTATTTTCTGATAAAGGTATTGTTTTATATAGTTTTCCTGAAACTGTTATTTCTGCATATGTATTGTTAAATCCTTTTCCTAATGATGCACCTAAAATAATCTCTGGTAAAAAGGATAATAACATTAACACTGCTATTATAACAAAATCTAGTTTTTTAAACATAAAATTATCATCTCCATTATAAATAATTGGATGAATTCACAATTTAAACACTACATATGTATATAAGGTAGAGCAAAAACCCTACCTTATATAATTATTATGCAATATGAAAATTATATCCTGCTTTAATTTCTATACATTTTTGTAAGTTGGTTGCTTCTTTCCATGCCAGAAATTATCCACAAGCCTAGTAATCCATGGCATTATATAATAATCTAATCCAAATACTCTACCTGCACCACCCATTAATGCAATTGAGCCAAAGAAATACCAAAGTATATCCCAACCAGCCATAGCACATAAAATAAAGTTTACTACCATACCTGCTGAAACAGCACTAAATATAAATGTAAATAATCCTGCTATTAAACATAATCCCATTCCTATTTCCATTAATACAACAATTCTTTGGAACCATACAGCTACTTCTGGGTTTGGCATCATTATTTGCATTATTGATGCATACCAACCTGGAATCTCTTTAATAATTGGAGTAGCCCATTCTGTTGCTGCTTCTGCATTTGAAGCTCCTGTTGCTGCTGATGCACCTGATGTTGCATCTTGTAACCAAGTAAATGGCATTTTAACGTTACCTGCTTTAGTCCAGCTATCAGCACCAATAGTTATTTTCTTAAAGAAATCGCTTATGCTGTCAGCTTTCCACATAGCATCCCATGTACCTTCACCTAATAGCTTCTTTATTCCTTCGATTAACCATAAGCATCCGATATATAATCTTAAAGGTACTAACCATAATCTATTTGCTTTAGATGATACATGACCTCTCATTACAGATCTTCTATCTTCCATTGTAAAGAATTCATGTTGTAAATAATTATATACAGCGTTAATATTATTTACTCCCCATAAGTAGTACATATTAACAAAATGTTTCATTATCATTGCAAAGAATCCTGATAATTTCATTCCCATTAAGTTAGCAACGCAATATCTTCCACCAATTGAAACCATAAATCCATGGTACTTTCCTTGGAATTTTTCCATTTCCTTATTTTCTATTGAAGCAACTATATTTTTAACTGCTGTATTAGCTGTTTGTTCTGCAGCTTCAACTATTTGTGGAGTACCCTTACCAGCTTCTTCTTCAAAATAAGCCATATCTCCAACAACAAATACATCTTTCTTTCCTACAGCTTGCATATATTCATTAGTTTGTAATCTTCCTGCTCTAGCTGTTTCTAATCCATATTCTTTAGCATCTTGGTTTGCTTGTATTCCACAAGTCCATATTAATGTTTTTGTCTTTATTTCTTTTCCACTCTTAAGTACTATTTTATCATCGGCTACTTCTGTAATAGGAGAATTCTTTAATATCTCAACTCCATGCTTAGCCATATATCTTTCTGCTTTATCAGCTTGCTTTCTATCTAACATATTTAAGATAGTTCCCATAGCTTCGACAACTTTTAAAGTAACTTCACTTTCATCAACATTATATACTTTTGATAATTTAGTTTTCCACTCTAAAAGTTCTCCTGCCATTTCTATACCAGTAAAACCTGATCCAGCTACTATAAAAGTAAGCATTTCTTTTCTTTTAGCTGCATCTCTTTCAAAACTTGCTTTAGCAAACATATCTTGTATATGCTTTCTTATTTTTAGAGCATCTTCAAATGACCATAAAGTAAATCCATTTTCTTTTACTCCTGGTACTCCAAAAAATGCTGGTTCACTACCAGTTCCAATTACTAAGTAGTCATATGCATATTCTCCACATTTAGTTTTTACTACTTTTTTATCTGTATCCACATTTTCTATGAAATCTGTAACTAAATTAACTTTTGATTTCCCAAAAATTTTAGCTAGTTCAACTTGTACAGACTCTGGATGAACTCTCCCCCCAGCAACTTCATGTAATTCGGTCATTAAAGTATGGAATGGATTTTTATCTATTAATGTAATTTCCACATCGTTATTTTTTTTATATTTCTTTGCTAATTTCTTAGCAGCATGAACACCACCGTATCCAGCACCAAGAACAAGTATCTTATTTTTTGACATGTTACACCCTTCCCTTCATTATAAATAATTCTAAAATAGCATATTTAATTCTATACACTATTTTAATATATGTCTATATACATCGCATTATTTTTTTGTGGCTTTTTTAACAAATTTTTCTCTGTTAATAATCTGAAAACTCTTCTTCATGCCTTATAATATCATGTTTTTACTGTATTGTCTATTTTTTAACACGATAATTTTTACTTATATACCATAAGAAAATCGAATATCAAACTAAATTATTATTGTGTATAATAATTTAGTAGTTTAAAGTACTTAATTTAATATTTAAATATGTTTAAGGGGGATTTTGTTATGAAATCAAAAAGATTTTTAAGTTTAGTAGCTGTTGCTGCAATAGCTACTACAGTATTTGTTGGATGTGGAAGTAAAGATTCTGGTTCTGCTAAGGAAACTGGATTAAAAGCTGGTACATACAAAGCTGAATCTGAAAAAGATGAAAGAGGCTATGTTGCATCTATAGAAATCGAAGTTAAAGATGGAAAAATAGCTACAGTTAAATATGATGAAAAAGGTGAAAAAGGCAGTAAGTTAGACGATGCTGACTATAACACTAACATGAAAGCTAAGAGTGGTACTAATCCAATCGAAGTTTATCCTAAATTAGAAGCTGCTTTAGTTGAAAAGCAAGATGCTTCTAAAGTTGATGTAATAACTGGTGCTACTCACTCAGTTGATTCATTCAAAGCTTTAGCTGAAAAAGCTTTAGAAGGTGCTAAATAACATCACCTACAAAAGGATTTTAGGTTTTTTAGCCTAAAGTCCTTTTTATTTATAACTTTTTTACCTATAATAAATATTGACATATTATTTAGGAGGATTATTATATGAAAAAATATTTTAAAATTCTTACTTCTTCCCTTTTGTTAATTTTTTTTCTTAGTATTTTGACTGGTTGTTCAAAAGATAACAAAGTAAGTGAACCTATTTCTAAAACTGAATTAATGATGGGAACGGTAATAAGCGTATCTCTTTATGATAGCAGTGACGAGAAAATATTAGATAAAGTATTTGATAAGGTAAAAGAATTAGAAGATAATTTAAGTATAAACGAAAATGGTACGTTGGTGGATAAGATTAATGAATCTGCTGGGGTTCAACCAGTAAAAGTAGATGATGATACATATAAAGTTATAAAACAAGGAATAGAATATTCTGAAATATCTAATGGATTTTTTGATATTACCATAGGTCCTTTAGTTAAGCTTTGGAGTATCGGATTACCAGAAGCTAAAGTTCCTACTCAAGATGAAATTAATTCAAAATTACCTTTAATAGACTTTAGTGATGTTGATCTTAACGATGATGATAAAACAGTATTTTTAAAGAGAAAAGATATGATGCTAGACCTTGGAGGAGTTGCAAAAGGATTTACAGCTGATGTTATATCTGACATTCTTACTAATGAAGGAGTAAAAAGTGCTATAATTGATTTAGGTGGAAATATATTTGCTCATGGAGAAAAGGTTAATGGCGATAATTGGAAAATAGGAATACAAAATCCATTTTCTGACCGTGGAGCTATAGTTGGAACTATTACTGTAAAAAATAAGTCCATTGTAACTTCTGGGATATATGAAAGATATATTGAAAAAGATGGTATTAAATATCATCATATCCTAAATCCTAAAACAGGTTATCCTTATGATAATGAAGTTGCTGGATTAACTATAATAAGTGATACATCTACAGATGGTGATGGCTTTTCTACATCAGTCTTCTCCATGGGTGTTGAAAAAGGCCTTGAATTTGTTCATAATCTAGAGGGTATAGACGCTATCTTTGTAACAAAAGATAATAAAGTTTATATAACCGATGGAATAAGAGATATTTTTAAACTAACAAATACTGATTTCACTTTAGCTAATTAATTTGAAGAAGATGTCACACAATAAAAAGATTAGAGTTCTTAATTGAGCTGCCTATTTGGCAGCTCTTTATTATTTAGTTTAATAGCAATAATTACTCCTATTATTCCTGATATTAATTTTACTAATATATAAATTGGAATAATCTCTTTTGCTTCTATAGAAACATATCCTAGTTGTCCACCAAATACATATGCACCAGCAACAGAGAAAGCTGAACATATCAATTTTCCTCTATCATCTAGTTCATCAAAATTAGTGAAAATTATTACTGCTGAAGCTAAGCTCCCAATAAGAGATGTAACAGATATTGAATTAATATGTAATACATTTCCTAACATGCTTATTTCCTTTTTTAATACTCTTCCTATTACCTCTAACATAACATTAGCACCACCCAAGAAAATAGCTATCTTTCCAACTATGGTTAATATCTCTTCCAAAGGAAGTAGATTTTCTACTATTTCTATTCCTGTTATGGATGTAAAACCTTGCAAGCCCAACCCTATAACCCCTATCATAACTATTATTTTAGCTATATATTTAAAAAATGATATCATAGCATTAGGTGCTTTATTCAGAACTACTGAAATAATTATAGATATTATTATAATTGGTAAAATACTAATTATAATATTGTATAAGTTAATTTGTAATAGTACTCCCCCAATAAACAATCCTATTGGTAATGCTATTATTCCACATAAAATTCCTTTACAAAATATATCAATATTATTTCTATTAATTATACCCAGAGCTAGTGGTACTGTAAAACTCATAGTACATCCTAACATTGATGCTATTAGTATTCCAGAAAAGTACATCATATTATGATTTGTAGCTATAGCTTCAGTAATTTTATATCCTCCCATATCAACTGCAATAAAAGAAGAAATTATTACTGATGGGTTTACAAAACTATTTTCAAATACTGGCAAAATATATTTAATTATAATATCTGAAATAATTGGTGTTATTGAAAATATCCCTATCATTGATAAAGCAAGAGATCCCATACTTTTAATTCCACTCTCTATCCCTTTATATAAGTTAAACCTTCCTCCAATAATGTAATCTACTATTCCTACTAAAAAAAATCCACCTACTATGTAAAGCATTATCTTTTCCATATCATATCTCCATTTTTATTTTCATAAAGTCAAATTAATTCTATCAAACTTTACTCAATCAAAAAAGCCCCTTAATATTTAATTAAGAAGCTTTTTTGATTATTAATCATTCAGTTAAATTAGCAATCGCATCCACATGATGGTTTATCTGGAAATGGTTTTGGAGCTGGATTACAATTATTTTCAGGTTTTCCTATACATTTTCCATTATAAGATGAAGTTTCTAGTTCAGAGTATTTTATTACTATATTGTCTTTATAAATTTTTAGCATATACTTTGTATTTGGACATAAAGGTCCTAATAAAAATTGTCCATGACAATCTGTAAAAGTATGAGTTAATGGATAAGGATATCTGCATCCATCTACTACTTGTAATAATTTTACTACTGCATCTACTACAGGCATTCTATTACAATCCAAAACTGTTCCAAATATAACTGATCTCTTTTCTTCTGGTAATCTAACGACTGCTTCAATTTGTTCGTTGCATCCTGTCTTTAGTTCGCATGATGTTATTCTTCCGCTCATAACTTTGCCTCCTAAGTTTAAAATTAAATTCGTATAGTATAATGTATTCCGTTATTTATAAAATGTTCTTTCTGTTGATTGCTTTTGACAAAAAAAGACTAGTTATATAAATATATCTTATTAAAATATACTTATAACTAGTCTCTACAATTTAAATTTAAATATTTATCTTGAAATAATATATATTATTGCTTTACTTCCAATTGAATATCAAAACTTTTAGTTTGACCATTTCTAATTGCCTCTACTTTAACTACATCGCCTTCTTTTTTTGTATCTCTAATAGCTCTTAATTCATCAAATGTCTTAATTCTTTGCCCATCAAACTTAACAATCAAATCTCCACTTTTTAGCCCTGCTTTTTCTGCTGGTGAAAATTCTGTTACCTCAATTACATATAATCCTTCTTCCATATCATATTGTTTCGCAAGTTGCGCAGTAATTTCTCTTATTGATACACCTAAATTTAATATAGGCTTTGATAATGAATCTATTCTATCCTTTACTTCATTTATAGGAATTGAAAATCCAATTCCCTCTGCTTCACCTGACATTTTTAATGTATTTATTCCTACTACTTCGCCTTTTGTATTAATAAGTGGTCCTCCACTATTTCCTGGATTAATTGCTGCATCAGTTTGTATTAAATTTAATTTAACACCAGTACTTGTTTCTACTGCTCTATTAACTGCACTTACTAATCCACCTGTCACAGTTTGATTAAAATCCTTAGAAAGCGGTGTTCCTATTGCTAGAACTTCTTCTCCTGGTTTTAAAGCATCAGAGTTTCCTAATTCAACTATAGCAGGTACTTTAATACTATCGTCAGTTAATTTTAACATAGCTATATCTTGATTTTGATCATAGTTTACAACTTTTGCTTTTACATCTCTACCATCTGATAAAGTAACAATAACTTCTTTTGCTCCTTCTATAACATGATAGTTGGTTAGTATATATCCTTCTTCATTTATAATAAATCCTGAACCCATTCCATCCACTTGCTTTGGAATTATTCCACTATAATCTGTTACCCCATTTGCTGATACTATTACAACTGCTGGAGCAACTTTTTCAAAAGCTTCGCTCTTTGTTAATGCTTCTCCTGCTGTATTAAAAGTTTGTGGATTTGGTGTAATATTATTCGCATTTTGGTTTGCATTAATATCCCTCATAACATAATACACACTTCCTCCCCCTATGCCTCCTCCAAGAAGACCAGTTATAAGTGCTATTACTATAAATTTAAATCCACCACTTTTTTTCTTTTTTGCAACCTTGATATTTTTATCAGGATTGAAATTATTATTTGCTTCTATAAATCTATGTTCTTCTGTATAATCTTCCTTTGTATTTTCTTCAACTGAATTTCTTAACCCTTCAGTTTCTTCACTACCTACATCCTCATAATTTTCTACATCATATATATTATCATCACTCATCATAAAATCCTCCTAAGCATTTATAATTCCTTTTTACAGTTATTAATATACCCCTTTTATGTGACAATTATATGACATATAGACATTAATTCTTATTTGCTTTTTTCTGTACTCTTTCAATCTCATTAGCCTGTTTTATGACTTGTCTTATACCGCTTATTACTGAATCAGGTTCATACATCGCAATTATTTTACTATCAGAGTTTATGGTATGAACTTTTGTCAGTTCCTCATCTCCAAGTGATGCTAATTTTTCTTGTCCTTCTTTTGCTATTAGATAATATGGTTTACCACTAAGTGCACCATCTTCTTGACTATTATTTTCTCCGCTTGTTATATTTTGTAACTCATTGTATACAGCGCTTGTGTAATTACTTTTCGTCCTATGTACATTAAATTCATTTAAATTAATATCATCTAACTTATTTTTAAAGTCATCTGTATCACAAGATAAATTTAATTTATCCATTAATGTAGTTATACCTATACTTGATCCAAATTTTTCAATGTTTCTTCTAGCTTTTTCTATTATAAGACTATTTTTAAATTCTTTTGTATTAATATTATCTTCCACCAATGGATTTACTAAAACAACACCTGCTACTAAATCAGGATATTCTTTTGCAAATTCAGTAAGTACTAAACTTCCATATTCTTCTCCAACCAATATATACGGAGCTGATACCGCAGATTTTCTTAGTAATAACCTTAAGTCCTCAGCCTGTTCTTTAGGAGTTCTTAATGATCCACTATCACTGTATCCATAGCCTCTTCTGTTATATACAAAAGTTGTTATATCATCATACTCTAAAGCTAACTTATCTGATATCATGTTCCATTGATTTAAATTGCTTCCTATATTTCCATCAAATATTAAAGTATATTTGCCTTCTCCATTTGTCTTATAATCTAATCTCTTATCATCTACTCTGACATAATCAACTCTTTGTTTTAATGTTTCCTTTGCTATAAAATTACTTATTCTTTGATATATAAAACCTATAGCAACTAATATTATTAATGCTATGAATATATTTTTAATAATATCTTTAGGTTTCAATTTATTTTTCATATTTACTTTATAAAATCCATTTGAATGTGGTAAAAGCTTCACTTTGACCCTTCCCCCTACCTGTTATAGCTTTATACTATTTATTACTTTATATGATTTATTATTTTATAGCTTTAGATTTGGTTTCGCATTTATATTTAATGATGATTCTAGTCCCCTTATATAATTAAAATATGCTGCACTACCTATCATAGCTGCATTATCTGTACACAATATTGGTGAAGGGAATAATACATCTATTCCTTTTTTTGCAGCATCTTCAATAAGAGATTTTCTAAGTGCTGAATTTGATGCTACTCCTCCAGCTATTGCAATTTTATTAATATTCTTTTGCTTGCAAGTCTTTAAAACATTTTGCTTTAATACATCAATAACAGCTTTTTGGAATGATGCTGCTACATCTGCTTTATTTATATCTATGTTTTGCATTTTGCATTTATTTATATAATTTAATACAGCTGACTTCACTCCACTAAAAGAAAAGTCTAAAGTATCATCATGAAAATTAGCTTTTGGAAATTCTATTGCATTTTCATTTCCCTCTTTAGCTAATTTATCTATCTTAGGTCCCCCTGGATATCCTAGACCTAAAGCCCTAGCAACTTTATCATAAGCTTCCCCAGCTGCATCATCCCTTGTTTGACCTATGACTTCATACTCACCATAATCTTTAACATGAACTATAAAAGTATGCCCACCTGAAACTACCAAAGATACAAATGGCGGTTTCAAATCTTTATGTTCTATATAATTTGCACAAATATGTCCCTCTATATGATTTACTCCAACTAATGGTTTCTTTGATGAATAAGAAAGTCCTTTAGCATATTGTAAGCCTACCAGTAACGCTCCTACTAAACCTGGACCATATGTAACTCCAATTGCATCTATTTCTTCTAACTTTACTCCTGCCTCTTCTAGAGCTTCCATTACCACTCCATTTACCACTTCTATATGCATTCTTGAGGCAACCTCTGGAACTACCCCTCCATATTTTTTATGTGTCTCTATTTGTGATGCTATTATATTAGATAATACTTCTCTTCCATCTTTAACTACAGCTGCAGATGTTTCATCACAACTTGATTCTATTGATAATATTAATTTACTTTCCATTACAACTACCTCTTAATCTAATTATATTTATACTAAACTGTTTTGAATCTATTTTCATTTTTTGTTTTCTTGTTAAAAGTACTTCATTGCTGTATATTAAAATAAGATTTATATCTTATTCTTGACATTGTTTATTATATAATGAATGAAAAAATTATTCATTATTTTTTGTTAGAATTAATGGATTTTTAAGGATATATTAATATTATTTTAAAGGAGTGTTCATAATGAGTACTTATGCAAAGGTAATTGTTCCAGGATCACCAATTTCTAAATCTAATTTCAAATTACATAATAAAGATGGCCGAGCAATCCTTCCTTATAATACAGGAAAATCTCACGATAGATATGCTCTTTATGAAGAAGAAATTGCATATTATGCTAGATTGCAAAATCCAGATACTATATTAGATGAATCACTCATAGCTATTCTTAAAGTTTATTATAAAAGTGAGAAAAGACATCCTGATACAGCAAACATAACTAAAAGCATTTTTGATGGAATTGAGAAAAGCGGTCTTATTGTTAATGATGCTCAAATAACAAAAATAATAACAGAAGAGTTTTATGATAAAGAAAATCCACGGTTTGAATTAGAATTTTTTGCTGAAAGTGAATATGAAATTTCTTATTCAGTTATACCTAAAAAAGAATCTAGTAATAAAAAAATTTATTCACCTATAAGAAAATCTAATAAACAAAAAACTATTAAAGATAAAATAGTTAGCAATGAAAATATTAATTCTAGTAATATGCTAATATGTGAATTTTGTAATAAAAAAATTGAAGATTCTAATTTAATTAAAGCAAATGGTGGTAAAACATTCATATGCAGATCTTGTTTTAATAAGCTATTTTAAGGGAGGGGATTTAAATTGAATAAAGATTGCTTTGTTTTTATAGGAGATAGTTTAACTTACGGATATGGGGTTAATAAAACTAATAATTGGGTTGAAAATTTGAACTCATTACAATCATTAAATATAATAAATAAAGGAATTAATGGCGACACAACTACAAATATGTTAAATAGATTTACAGAGGATGTTATATCCTATTATCCAAAGAAAATTTTTATAATGGGAGGAACAAACGACTTTCTTTCAAATAGAACCTTGAATTCTGTTTTGGAAAATATAGAGTTAATGTTAAAAGAATCTTTAACTATTACTAAGGATGTACTTATAGGTATCCCCCCAATAATATTAAAAGAAGATGCTAAAAGGCTTTTTATGCCATCTCCTACATATGATTATTGTGAAAATCAACTACCTTTATTAAGAAAATCTTTAATTGATCTCTGCACTATATATAATGTTAATTTTATAGATTTTTATAAAATTACTTTAGAGAACTACAAATCAAATATTTTTATTGACGGTATTCACTTAAATCCTAGAGGGCAAACTTTGTTATTAAATGAATTTATAACTATATTAAAGAAAATTTCTGATAATAATAATTAAAAGTGTAAAGTTTAGAGTTATTTATTTTCAATACTTTTAAATAAATAACTCTAAACTTTACACTCTTAACTTTCAAACAGTAATACTTGAATATTTTTTAGTACACATATTTTTTCAAGTAATTTGATACAATTTGTCCAACCATATATCCATTTTCTCCACTATTAAATATATTCTTATCCCTTGTTAATAACGTTCCACAAGCAAATATTCCCTTCGCTGAAGTTTCAAAATTTTTTACTACTGGAATTTCATATTCTCCTAGCTCTATATTTGTTTTTCGCATAAAAGAAATTTCAGGATAATATCCAACCGTTAATATTAAAGAATCACAATGTATCTTATCTATACTTCCACTATTTATATTTTGAATATCTATATTTTCTATTCTCTCATTACCATCTAATTCAACTATACGATGATTTTTTATTATGTTTATATTAAAACCCTCTATAATCTCAAGTTCATCTTTTTCTAAAGGAATATCACTAGAAGATTCTATTATTGCATTTACTTTAGCACCTTCTATTAATAATCTTCTTGCAAGAATCAGCGAATGAATATTTTTTCCTAATATTACAACTTCTTTTCCTGGGAGAAATCCTTGTAAATTAATAAGTCTATGTGCAGAAACCACAGTAAATATTCCTGTATATTTATGAACTGGTATATTTATATTTCCTGTAAATCTTTCTCTGCAACCAGAAGCTAGTATTATAGCAGTTGCTTGTATTTCCTGTATTCCTTCTACCGGATTCACATATGAAACCATCTTGTTCTTAGTTACTTCTAATACCTCTGTATTAAGCTTATATAGTCCACCTAAATTTTTAAAGTCTTTAATAAGCCTACTTCTAAGTTCTGGTCCTGTAACATCTTTTTCCAAATAATACTGCCCAAATCCATTATGTATAAATAAATTTAAATTTCCACCTAATTCATCTTCTCTTTCTAAAATCAAAACTTTTTTAATTCCATTTTTTAAAGCAGAAACCCCGGCTGAAAGTCCAGATGCTCCCCCTCCAATTATAATTAAATCATATTGAAGCATATATAACCTCCATTAATCTTAAATAAACCTATATAGATATTATATCATAATGTATTTTTCTTAGCCTATTATTTGTTAAATTATCTCTGTTATTGAAATTTATTTTTACATTGGGTTAAAAATTAGTAAAAACTAATTTGCTTTATAAAAAAACCTATACTATAATTTAATTATTGTAAAAAGCCCTATCACATTACTTTATATATTTGAGGTGGTATATTGGATAAATTTTTAAGAAAACTTAAGAATAATAATAACTTTAGCTTTGATAGCATTATGAGAATAATATTATTTTTAATTCCTCTTATAGGAATTACTTTTAAAAGCATTATATTTCAAGGTTTTGTCGTTAACCAGAATCCTTATTCATTAGATATTCTTGCTGGATACAATTCAGCAAAACCATTTATAAATTATTACTATGCTTTTACATTAATCTTTATTAGTTTTTCTTTATTGTTTAAAGGAAAAGGACGAGCTTTGTATCTATTTGTAATAGATTTAATAATAACTCTACTAATATTGCTAGATTTAGGATACTTTAGAGGATTCCTAACAATGCCATCAGTATTATTATTAAGTCAAACAGCTAATTTAGATAATATGGGTGGTACTATATCTTCAATGTTTGGTAGTAAAGATTTTTTATTATTCATTGATTTTATAATATTAGGTATATTCGTATTCCTTACTAGAAAATCTTATACTAGAGTTAAAAGGAGAGCCCCTATTACTTTTATAGTTACATTACTATTAGGAATACTATACATAGGATATGTTCCTTTTAATTTACATGTACTAAAAAATGAAGATGTTAAAAATGGATACATATTCTCAAATTATGATCCTACAAATACAGCTAGATACTTTTCTCCTGTAGGTTATCATTTGTTTGATTTATACAATGTTTATAAAGATTCAATGCCTTATGATTTAACAAAAGAAGATAAATCTCAAATCGAGGAATTCTTTAATAAAAAAGAAAATCTACCTGATAATGAATATGCTGGCATGTTTAAAGGTAAAAACTTATTGGTTATACAAGTTGAATCTTTAGAAAGTTTTGTAATTAATAGAGAAATAAACAATCAAAAAATAACACCTGTATTAAATGATTTAGTAAGTTCAGGTTTATATTTCCCAAACATTTATGAGCAAGTAAATGAAGGTACAAGTTCTGACTCAGATTTAATGATTAATACTTCAATGTTTCCTTTAAGAAGAGGCAGTACTTTCTTTAGATATCCAAATGCAAAATATAATTCACTACCACTTTTATTAGAAGAAAATAACTATGATACTATAGCAATCCATTCTGATAAGGGATCTTTCTGGAATTATGCTGCTGGATTAAAAGGCATAGGTTTTAAAAAATTTGTAGATTATTATTCATTTAATATTGATGAGCAAATAGGACTTGGATTATCTGATGAAAGTTATTTTAGACAAGTTACTCCTATGTTAAAGGAATTAAGCAATCCATTTTATGCATTTACAATTACTTTAACAAGTCATGGACCTTTTGATTTACCGAAAGAAAAAAGAGCATTAACTTTAGATTCCGAATTAGATAGCAATGAACTTGGAGGATATTTCCAAAGTGTAAATTATACAGATACTCAAATTGGTGAATTCATAGAGACATTAGATAAGGAAGGACTTCTCGATAATACTATTGTTGTTATTGAAGGTGATCACAAAGGTGTTCATAAGTATTATAATAGTTCAATTGAAAAACTTTCACAGAAGGAAGATTGGTATTTAGATGATGGTAATCATACTGTACCATTTATAATTTGGTCAAAGGATATTAAAGAAGCAAAGACTTTCGATACCATAGGTGGACAAATAGATATTATGCCAACGCTTTTATATCTTATGGGAGTACCAAATGATAAGTATATAAATACATCTTTAGGTAGAAATTTATTAAACACCAATAAATCTTTTGCTATTCTTACAAACTTAGATGTTGTTGGTAACTTAACACAAGAAGAAAAAGAAATGTATAAAAATATTATTGATTTATCAGATAAAATGATTCGTAGTAATTACTTAGAAAATAATTAAAGATACTAATTTTTAACATTTATACTTATTAATAAAATAGGCTAACTGATCAATTCAGTTAGCCATTTATTTTAATAATTATTCTGCTTTTAATTCCTGTACTCCAGTTATACTTGTCTTTGTATCATCTTCTTTATCTGCTATTTTAAATGTATCTTTAGCTTCTTGGTTTAAGAAATAAATATTTCCTTCAATTACTTGGTTTACTAACTTGAAATTTTTACCTGAAACATAAACATCTCCTTTAAAAGTTCCATGTTCAAGGCTTCCATTTATACTATTGAAAGTTATCTTTGGAGCTGTTAAAGTAAATCTATTTGTAACCTTTTTGTTTTCATCTTGAGTATATAAAGCAATTTTACGTTGATATGTTTCTTCACCAGTAGTTGCATCTTTTTTGCCATTCTTAAAGTCTCCATCAACTACCAATTCCTTATCAAAAGTTAAATCATTTAGTATTGCTACTATCCAAGTTCCGTCTTTACTTATTCCTTTTTCAAAAGCTGAGTTATCATTTACTATTGAAGCTGTTGTAACTACATCAGTTTTTTTATCTTCTGTTGTTGACGGTTTATCTTCTGTTGTTTTATCTGTTTTCTTATCATTTCCACAAGCTACAAATGCTGTGGTAGCTACTGCTAGTGTTAATGCTAATAAAAGTGATTTAGTTTTCATATGTGCACCTCCATAATGCTTAATCTTTTGTTTTAATTAATCAAATAAAGTATATAACTCTAGTAATGTCTCAACAGTACTATTTTCTGTTTTTATTTTTATATTATTCATTATTAATTGAATTCCATTTACTTTCCTGCTATTGATAATCCATTAACTTTAACTGATGGACTTCCTACACTACTCATTGGAAACTTCAAGTCACTTCCTATTTCTTCTATATTCTTTAATAAATCAAAGAAGTTCCCAGCAACTGTTATTTGCTCAACCGGATATTCTTTTTTACCTTCCTTTATATAGAATCCCTTCGCTGCTAATGAAAAGTCTCCTGTTATTGAATTTGCTCCTGAGTGTAAACCAGCAAATTCTGTTATTAATAAACCTTCTTCAATTTCTTCTAATAAATCATTAAAACTTTTTTCTCCCTTTTGAAGGTATAAATTCGTTGGAGAAACTCCCACTGGTGATGCATAAGAATTTTTAAATCCGTTCCCTGTTGATTTTGTATTTCCTTTATGAGCAGTTTTTAAGTTATGCAACAAGGTTATAAGCTTTCCTTCATGTATTATATCTTTTTTCTTTGTTGCAACTCCTTCATCATCAAAAGAAACTGATGCTAGACCATTTTCCAAATGAGGATTATCCAATAAAGTTACTTTTTTATTTGCTATTATTTCTCCTTCTTTTCCTTTTAACAAACTCAATCCTTTTTGAGCTGCATCCCCACTAAATACACCAGCAAATGTTGATAATAATGAAACCATAGCTTCGTTATTTATTATCGTATTATATTTTCCTGATGGAATTGATTTTCCACCTATTCTAGATAAAGCTTCATTAACTCCATCTTGCGCCAAAATTTTTGGATTTACTTCATCTAATGAAGTAGCTATAATGTATCCCATACCATCATGCATATCTTCTTGATTTTTTATTATTGGAACCACATAAGCACTTAGTAAGTTTGATTTGTTTTCCAAATTTAATCCTTTGGAATTTATTATTCCATATTTAGCTTTATTATAGCCTATTCCACATCCACCAAAACTAACTACTCTATTATCTAAAGTTTTTGATTCTTTTTCCATGTTTAAAGCCAATTCTATAAGTTTGTCTGCTGGAATATTTTCTAGGGTCTTATAATAAGTGTTAACTGCTGAATATTCCTTATCTCCTTCATATATAAATTGAATATCTTCATTTTCTATAGTTAATGCACTTTCTTTTGCATTTTTTACAAGCATTTCTATTGCATATTCATCTAATATTTCTGTATATGAGTATCCTATTTTACCATTTATTTTTCCTCTAAATGATAATCCATAAGAAGTAGTTAAATTATATTTTTCAACTTCTTCATTATATACATTTATACTTAAACTTTCTCTGTCTACATAATAAACTTCGTATTCATCAAATTCATTATTTTTAGCTTCTTGAAATAATTTGTCTATAAATATATTTAATTCCACCTTTATACTCCCCCTTATCTTCCACCTACTGTTATTTCTTTAACTCTAATCATAGGTTGACCTACATTAGTTGGAATACTTCCTGAAACAGAACCACACATACCTTGACCTTGTTCTAGGTTCTTTCCGACCATATCTATATTCATTAACACTTCACTACCTTTACCAATAAGGCTAGCACCTCTAACTGGATCTTGTATCTCTCCATTCCTTACTATATATCCTTCTGATACTGCAAAATTAAATTCTCCTGTTACAGGGTTAACTGAACCGCCACCCATTTTCTTAGCATATAATCCATCTGATATTGATTTAATAATTTCAGCTTCATCATCATTTCCTGCTGCAATATATGTGTTTGTCATTCTTGAAGTAGGTGCAAATTTATAATTTTGTCTTCTTGAGCTTCCAGTTGCCTCCATTCTCATTCTTCTACCATTTAGTTTATCTATTAAGTATCCCTTTAATATTCCATTTTCTATTAATACATTCTTTCTAGTTTTATTTCCTTCATCATCTATATTTAATGAGCCCCATGCATTAGGTATAGTTCCATCATCGATTGCAGTAACCTTTGTTGATGCTATTTGTTTTCCTAACATATTAGTAAATACTGAATTTCCTTTAGCTACAGCAGTTGCTTCTAATGAGTGTCCACAAGCTTCATGGAATATAACTCCACCAAAGCCATTATCTATTGCTACAGCCATTTTACCAGCTGGACAATTTTTAGCATGCAACATAGTATGTGCGACTCTAGATGCCTCTCTACCATAATATTCTGGATCTATATCATTAAATAATTCAAATCCCTTATATGCTCCAGGACCTTCAAAACCTGTTTGATTTTCTCCATTTATAGATGCTACAGAACTTATGGATAATCTTGTTCTAACTCTTTTATCTTCTGTAAGTAGCCCTTCTGTATTAGCTATTAATATATTTTGTTCCTTATCTAAATATCCAACAGATACTTGAGTTATTTCGTCATTATATTCTTTTGCTGCTTTATACCCAGTTTTCATCACCTTTATCTTCTTTTCAATACTAATTGAGGAAGGTATATATATTATTGAATTATTGTTATATATAGATCTTTCATTCAAAACTATGCTTACATCTTCTTTTAATTCTCCAAGAGCTAATGCAGCCTTTTGTGCAGTATCTAATAAAGAATCTAGGTTAGTATTATTTGTGTAAGCATACACACTTTTTAGTCCCTTAAAAATTCTTATACCTATTCCATGAGTCCTTCCAGATATAGAATTTTCTACTTTTCCATTTAAAATACTTATAGAAGTATCTAAAGTATCTTCTTCAAAAATTTCTGCAAAATCCCCGCCTGTTATTAAACATCTAGCTAACACACTAGATAATATATTTTTTGATAACATATTATTCATCCTCCATACTTGTTTGTTTTCCATCTTTAAATGCCTTTGACCATGAATCTACATAACTTCCACTTGCCCATTCTGCCATTATTACTTCTTCCCCTTCACTTAATTTTATATTCATGAGAGGACTACCCTTTACATTTCTATCTTCCATTTCATAAACCGATATTTTATCGCTAAATACTATTATAGCTATTCTTCCAGTAGGTGCTGTATATACATCTTTTATGAAAGGAAAGTCATCTGTCAAATCTCTCCATGAAACTAATAAAGTATCATAATTCAATATTTTTTTACTTGGACTTATTGACATCCTATATTCTATTCCATCATTATTAGTATCTATAGCTGGAATATTACCTACTAAACTCCATTTTCCTTCGATTCTCTTTATCGCGAAATTACTATAATTTATATTTATATCTAATAAATCCTTTTTTTCATCGGGTAAGGTATCTATAGTTTGATTAAATTCTTTTTTATATTTTTCCTTAGAATCAATAGTATATATTTCTTCAATATTAAGTCCTTTTCTTGAATTTATATTATCTATAGGTAAAATTTGATATATAGGAAACTTATTTTTAAAATTATTTCCTTCATATTTTTCTATAGATATATAATCATTTGAAATAAAATTAATATTCTTATAGACATTCGTATTTTCTCTTTCCAATAATTGATCTTCTTCTCTTCCATCTAATGGCTTAGCTGTAAAGTATTCAATATGATTACTATCATTATTTACAAACTCACTACTAATACTCCATATTCCACTCATTCTTGGAAAAATTATATTACTTTTTTCTACTACAGGTTGTAATGTGCCATTTTTAAATGATATCCATAATGTTTTATATTCCTCATTAGTATAACTTCCACCATCCATTAACCTTCTAGGAGTTTTCATTCCTAACATTACACCTACCGAGCTATTATAATCCTCTAATACTTCATCTTCTTTAACCTCATTTTTTATAATTTCACTTTTTTTAGGGCTATTATCTTTTTTTATTAACTTTAATATTAATCCATCATAAAATAAATATCCATTTGATTCATCTATTAAAATGAATTCTCCTATTATTGTATTGGCGTCAATTATAGATATTACATCAAACTTAGATTCTTCATCTACCAGGTCCTCCAATTTTATATTGAATTCATATGATAAAGTATATGTTTTATCAACAATCTTTAATTTATATTTAGGATTTATATATGTTTTATTTAATATAGTAATATTTTTATTAGATATATTAATTTGTGAATCTTCTAAATCTAGAACTTCATCCCTATTTTCAATTTCATTATCTACTATATTAATATAATCAATATTCCATACACCTTCTATTTGAAGATCATTGTTATACGGTGCTTTTATTGCTTGTGTATCTTTTCCATTTACTTTACTACAGCCAGTAATTATTGTAAATATAAATATAATCCCTAATAATAAAACTTTTCTAATTATATTCATATCATTCCTCCTCATTTATTGGAATAATAATTTCAACTTTAGTTCCTATTCCTATTTTACTCTCTATATTAAGTACTCCTTGATGTAGTTTAATTATTTCATCACAAATAGATAAGCCTATTCCATTTTGAGATTTAGAATTCTTCCCTTTAAAAAACTTTTCTTTTATTCTAGGTAAATCTTCTTCTGATATACCACATCCATCATCTTCAATTATAAATTTTACTTTATTATTAATTTTTGTAGTAGTGAACCTTATATTTCCTTCTTCTTCTGTAAATTTTAATGAATTATCTAATATATTTATGAATACTTGTTTTAATCTATTGCTATCACCATACATATTCCCATTAGCTTCTGTTTTAAACTTCAAATTTACTTTCTCTTTTTTTGCTCTTGGTCCCATAAAAGATTGTATGTGATTTATGAAATCAACTATATTAATACTTTTTAAATCTATAGTTACCTTCTCATTAATAAGTCTTGAAAAATCTAATAATTCTTCCACCATTAACGATAATCTGTCTGTTTCCTTTTCTATTATTTCAAAGCCAAGCTTCAATGTATCTTTATCTGTTTCATCATTATTTAATGTTATAGTCCATCCCTTTATAGCTGTTAATGGAGTCCTTAATTCATGTGAAACCGACGATATAAATTCATTCTTTAATTGCTCTCTTTTTGATATTTCATTTGCCATAAAATTTAAAGTATTTGATAGTTGCCCGATTTCATCTTGACTTCTAATACTACTTCTTATATTTAAATTTCCGCTTCCCATCTTTTCTGCAATCTCTTTTAAATATTTTATAGGATTTATTATACTATTTGCAAGGACTACTCCTAAAATCATTCCTACTATTAAAACAGCTATTGATATACCTAAGAAAATAGCCATAATGTTAGTTATTACAGCATCAATAGCTCCTAATGATGTTATGAATCTAATTAAGCCTATTATATCTCCATCTATAATTAGTGGATATGATACTGCCATTACCTTATCATCATAATAATCTACCTTTCCAATCCACCTTGCAGCTTCTCCTTTTAAAGCTTTCGCTATATCTGGAGTACTAATTAACTTGCTATCTTTAATTCCGATAGAATCCATTAAAAGATTTCCTTCAGAATCAAAAATTTCAACTTGAACATTATTTTCATTCCAAAAAGTATCTATGTTATCATAAATAGTTTCTGACAATGACCTTGATGAAAAATATTTGTTATAAAAATTAATAGATACCTGAATTTGATTTTTTAATAAATCTTCTGTATTGTCATAATAATATTTTCTAACAAATATAAGCAAAAGAATATTTAAAAACATTACTGTTGAAAAAATTATTACAAATATCCCTTGAAGCAATTTATTTCTTATACTTTTTACTCTTCGGATTTCCACCTATATCCTATCCCCCATATCGTTTCTATATACTTTGGTTCAGAAGCATTTTCTTCTATTTTAGATCTTAATCTTCTTATGTTTACATCTATTATCTTTGCATCACCAAAATAATTTTCTCCCCAAACCAAATCTAATAATTCATCTCTCGTAAATGCCTTATTAGGATTTTCTAAAAATATCTTCATAAGTAAATATTCCTTCGGTGTTACATCTATTTCTATACTATTCTTTAGTATTTTTTGTGAATATAAATCTATTATGAATTCTCCTAATGCTAATTTTTCTTTATCTTCTTCTCCAAGTCTTCTAAGAAGCGCCTTTATTCTTAGAACAACTTCCAATGGATTAAATGGCTTTATCATATAATCATCTGCACCATACTCTAACCCCATAATCTTATCCATATCCTGCCCCTTAGCTGTTAGCATTATTATTCCTATATTAGGAAATTCATCTCTTAACTTACTACAAACTTTAAACCCATCTATTCCAGGTAGCATAACATCTAGAATTGCAATTTTAGGTTTTTCTATAGCTGCAAGCTTTAAACCCTCTTCTCCTGTTGATGCCTCTATCACCTGAAGATTATTGCGTTGTAAATTTATTTTCAAAAATCCTCTTATACTATCTTCATCTTCCACCAATAATATTTTATTCATTTTATCACCTCTAACTATAATAGTATTATTAACTATTTTAATTTCTTATAATCTTTAAATACAAATAAGAGACGGATACCCGCCCCTTTATTATTTCAATGTCCTAAACTCAAATCCTTCTTTTTTTAAATGATCTATTGCACTTTGTAAATATTCAACAGTCCCTTTTTTAGAATCAGTATCATGCATTAATATAATTATAACATCTTTATCTCCAACAGTTTCTTTTAATTTATCTAATAAATATTCCTTTGGGAAATCTTTTCCTTCCGCATCACCATTTAAAGAATTCCAATCCATTTGATATATCCCTTTACTATCTAATACCTTGTCCAATTCAGCGGTTCCATCCCAACTAGCATGTCCACCAGGCATTCTTATTAAACGTGTTCTAAAATTCTTCCCAAGAATCTCTTTTAATATCTTATTATTTTTCTCTATATCTCCCATAAATGCTTCAACATCTACTACTCTATTTGGATAAAGTATTGAATAATTATGTGAATATCCATGATTTGCTATAGAATGTCCTTCTTTTGCCATTCTTTTCAATAAATGCGCTGCCTTATCATTATTCTCTATTGACGTACCTAATGTAAAAAACGTAGCTTTAATAGAGTTATCTTTTAAAATATCTAATATTTTTCTTGTTGAATGTCTAGATGGTCCATCATCAAATGTTAAATATGCAATTTTTCTGTTATCAGATCTATAAAAATTCCACTTATACATTGTTTCTGGAAGAACAGCTGAAGCATCATCTGCATTTGGATCATTCTCTAATGTAAGATATTCTACATTTTCCATTTTATTCGAATCTTCATCAACTGGTTTTTCTTGTTCTATTGTATTTCCTATTTCATCTTTTTTATCCTCATTTGAATTTTTTCCATAAGATACAAAATTTTCATCTTTATCTTTATTTTCAGAATTTTCTTGATTATTTTGCATATCAGAAGTTCCTTGTACATTAGTATTTTCCTCATTAGAAGCTTGTGAACTATCTTCAGTCGTATTATTAAATACCTTATTAATTATTGTCTGAGCATTAGTGTAAATTAAATTTTCTCCAACGTCACTTATCCTAACGGATATTATAAATATAGATATTAATAATACAAATATAAATAATATAAACCTTTTCTTACTTCTTACCGTAATTTTTTTACTCATAAACTTTACTCTTCCTACTTATGATTTATTGTTTGTCCTTATAATTCAATTATATAGGAGTTTTTTCCCCAAATCATTACAATTTGTTAAATAATAGTTACGAAAAAGTTACATTATTATACATCTTATTATATTTACGATATAATAATAAAAGAGTTTTATAACAATAGACTTAATCTACTCTTATAAAACTCTTATTTTTAATGGCTCCGTGGAGAGGATTCGAACCTCCAACCTATCGGTTAACAGCCGAGTGCTCCACCATTGAGCTACCACGGAATATTATATATTTCAGAGTGTTCTCTGAAAATTGCACATAAATGAGAATCAAAATCTTTGATTTTGCTCTCTATTTTACAAACCTTCTTTGTTTTGTTTTATTGGTCAAGCCCTCGACCTATTAGTATCAGTCAGCT